>CAJTLS010000008.1:67854-91858 GCA_910577295.1 uncultured Eubacterium sp. | reverse complement strand
CCCAAATGACATTATACTGCGCCCAGAACTACTGAAATAAAATAAACAAAAACCGGCATTACTGACTTTCCGAACATACAGTGAAAAAGGGTAGAACTTAACGTTTCAAAAAAATCGTTATTTTGTACCCATGCTGCTGCACGCCCAAAAATCAAGTAAAATGTCTGATTTCCTATCTATAATACCACAAAAACACCCCAAATGAACTATTTTACACAAAAAATTCATTTGGGGATAGAATTTAGTTTTACAAGATAGAAGTTACTTTTTCATTTCACCTGAGACTAATTTTTTCTTATATCCATCCCTCTCTTATACCAAACCGGCTAAAAGCGCACCTGCTACCGCACCAATGGCAACTACAATGAGCCCCAAATCAAAAAAGGCAAAAATAAGAGCAATCATCGTTCCCACTACACTTGTGACAATATTTCCGGTCGCTGTAAAAATTGCCGGAAAAGTCAGGGCTGCCAATACTGCATAAGGAACATAAAATAAAAATGATTTTATAAAAACGGACGTTATCTTCTTTCGCAATACCGTAATCGGCAAGACGCGAATAAGATATGTAATGCCCGCCATAATTGCCAGACAAATCAACATCTGCGTTACGTTCATGTTTACCTCCATTCCGGACAACCGTACTACTCCTTAACCGGTTTTACTAATGCCCCTATTGCCGCTGCCAGTACCGCAGCGAGAATCACCTGAAAGCCCGTGGAAATCTGATTTAATATCGGTGTTATGCGCATCACGCACACAGCCGCGACAGCCATCAGTATAACAAGTGCAATCGCCCAATTTTTGCGCGCCGGCGGAACGATGATAGCAATAAACATCGCATACAGCCCCAGCTCCATGGCGCTTGACAACGCCTCTGGCATTATGTGGGAAGCCAGCGCCCCTAAAAGTGTTCCCATCGTCCATCCGGCAATCGGCAAAGAAATTAACCCATACATATAATGTGCCGAAATTTCCGTCGGCTCGGTTGAGGCGACGGCAAATATTTCATCTGTAATCCCAAAACCGACAGCCATTCGTTGTAATAGCTTTGTCTCCTTTTTCAGCTTTTGCGATAAGGCCAGTGACATAAGAAGATAGCGGATATTAATAACAAACGTAGCAACCGCCAGTTCTAAATAACTTGCCTGCGCTATCATTAATGTTGCTCCGGCAAATTGCCCTGCCGATGTCAGATTAGTAAATGACATCAGGACGGCAATCCACGCCGGTATTCCTCCGTTGGTTGCTTTGACGCCAAAAGTAAAGGAAACAGATAAATAGCCGACAGCAATTGGAAGACCTTTTCTCAATCCCCTGACAAATTCTTTCATAACAGTCCCCATTCCGAAGTGTACTTCACGCTAATCTCCATCTTCATCGTTTTACAAAGAGTCCGTGCAATAGCTTTATCTTAAATCCATCTGTATCTGCACCGTATTCCCACAAGTGCGGACCGTTGCCATCGCCCCGCTTATAAGCGGCATAGACGGGGCAACATGTCCAATATCCATATCCATTAAAACCGGAACCCCGTATTCTTCCAAAACACCGCAAACGGCCTCATACTGGTCAAGCCCCATCATCGGTTCATCATACCGCGCCGGACGTCCAATCAGAAAACCTTTTGCATATTGAAACCACCCCGCCTCTTTCAAATGCCACAAAGAACGCCGCATATCCATTACATTTAAGTCACAGGCTTCCAAAAACCATATGAAACCATCTTCCTTATACTTGTTGATAAAAGAGTCCGACACCTTGTCAAATCTCGTTCCGACGATATTATTCAGACAGTCCAGACATCCCCCTATCAAACGTCCCTCTATTGTAAGCGACTCCGTTTCCGGCCACATGCGGAGTGTAAACGGCTCCGTCACATGATACGGCTCTAACGGATGTTCCTCATCTTTCCATGACTCTTTTTCCCACAGGGGATAGTTCTGTACCATTGTTTGTTTTCCCTGAAGCAGACAATACGCATCCTCAATCGACTCATGCCACGGCTCCATGCCAAAAGAAGCGGCATTCGGGCCATAAACTGCCGCCGTATCAGCAATTGTCGTCAGCAGAAAGGTTAAATTGGTATTATCGGAATATCCCATAAACCATTTCGGCTTTGCGTCTGCTAGTACACAAAAATCAATATAGCTGATAACTTCACACATTAATTCTCCGCCGCCGCAGGACAGCAAGGCAGAAAGCCCGCTATCCAGATAGGCAGACATAAATTCTTCGGCACATTTCTTTGGCGTGCTGCTAATACCAATCCCGTCATCGGCATAACAATTCGGCCCGAGTTTCGTTTTAAAACCTTTCTTTTCCCAAACCTGTATACTGTGATTAAAAGCAGTACGATACGGCTCGACTGCACATCCAAAAGACGGCGCAACAAAACCGATCGTATCGCCTTGTCGGATAAACGGTGGAAATTTCATGGCTTCATTTTCTCCTTTTCTAAATTTTCCCCTGAAACAAACAATTATTATAATCAAACGGTTTCTGGCATAAACACTCTGTAAAATTCAGGGGCTGCTTTCTTCAAGTTCAGCGGTTTCCCTCTGTTATCCAGAAAACAGTGGCTGCTCTTCCCCGTACAACGAAGTTCATTTGTCTCACGTTCCCTCACTTCATATGACAGGATGAGGCGCAAACCGTTAAATTTCTCAATTCGGGGAATGATCTTTACGACTTCCCCGAATTTTGTCATTAGATGATATTGGCAGGAAACGGATAAAACCGGACAAATAATTCCTTTTTCCTCCATCTTTTCATAACCGAGCCCCTGCTCTTCCATCATCGCAATCCGGCACTCTTCAAACCAACGGATATAATTGGAATGATGTACTACCCTCATCTGGTCTGTTTCATAATATTGAACTTTATGCTCATAAACCATCATCGTCTCCGCTCTCCTCTGACTGTCTTACCAAACAATATACAACTTCCAATGGCTCGCCTCTGGCGAGACTATTTCACATAATTCATAATCGATGAATACCGCTGTTGTACAAAATTTCTGATTGCCGAAACTGTATTGTCAAACTGTCTTCCTTGCTGCGTTTCGCTTCCGAAAAACCTTTTGTAATAATCCTGCATAAGCGGTTGATAAACTTTTGTAACGCTGTCCAGATTGTTTAAACATGTATCCGCATTGAAATTTTTTGAGCCGATTTGCTCAAGTGCTGTAATAAACTTCTGGCGGAACCCGCTATTTTTTATTACCGCCGCAAACAATTTATCTTGCTGCAACGCCCGCTGATACGAGTTTGCCGTTGCCTGATTATTGGATTCGTTATAAAGTCCCATGGAATACTCGGTATCAAAGAGCAGATACCGCCATTTGCCATCGGCATACGGATTTGCCGCATCTGCTGTTCTTGCTCGCCATACAAGGTAGTTCTTCTCCGGATTCCAATCGCTGTTGGCAATATAAATCTCCGTTGCATAGTAGTCCGCAAAGCTGTCAATATCCATAATTTTACAAAATTCTTCATAGACGGAAGAATTTGTAAAATCCTTATTGGCATAGCTCCAAAGCTCTTCATATAAAGCCTCATCACCTTCCTGCCCCTCGTCCAGCTCTCCTTCTTTAAACATGACAACGTTATCTTTATCCACGCCATAGTTTGTCTCTATGGAATTATCACTGTATTTTTCCGTCAGATTATATAGACCCCAATACTCACCGTTGATAAACAAAACACAAGGTCTCGCCGCCTGTACTCCATATGCCCTGTCGCCTACCTGCGCCTGATTCCACACATCACGGATTTTCGAGTACTCGGTATCGTTTCCGCCGTTTCGCAGCATAAAGGATTTGTACTTTTTGATTTGCTTGCCATCGGCATCCAAATCACCCGGAATCAAAGGATATTTCAAATTCTTCTGACCATATTCTTCCCTCAGGTAGAAATTAAAACTCTTCTGCCCATACATCCGGCTGGCGCCGCCATGTATCCGAATTCCAACCGGAGTAGAAAATTCGAAAGTTTCCCCGTCAGCGTCAAAATAATCAATCGTCGCCTCTCTCTCCCACGTACGGCCGGACTGCGTGTAATTTCCCTCATAATTCCAATATTGATTCCCAAAAAACGGATTTGTTATCTGTTTTCCCTCTTCTGTATTTTTCCATTCATCGTACACTTTTCCCATCACATGGATGCCCGTTTCATAATTCAGGAGATTATCCGGCGCTATGACAAGAGACATGACTGTCGCTCCGGCATACTTTTTCTTCACCTCATTGCCGACAAAATAACTCTTTGTAACAACTTCGCTTAACTTGTGCTCCGCATTGACCGCCACCGCACGAATCACCGTGCACTTTGGCACTTCATCCGCTGTCGGCACATAATCGTAGCCGCTGTTTGCAATATACATCTTCCGTATATTTTCTTGCGAGCAAAGTATATTTGGCATACCATTGCGGTTTTTTACCTTAATTGCACCCGTATACTTTGCGGACTCTTCGGTCGGCATACTGCCATCTGTCGTATAGTAAATCTGTGTCCCCGGCTGGCTCTCCATACGAAGTTCAAATTCACTTTCATAAATACCTGAATCAGAAGAAAGTGTCGGCGCCTCTAATGTTGGCGTTGGTGTTGATGTCGCATCTGTAGGTGTGCTCGTCGGTTCAGCACTGTCAGAACTGGACGGCGGTGTCGGTGTCACAGTCCCGTCTGTCGGATGGTTGCCATTCCCTCCTGATGTCTGCCCCGATTGTCCAGTCTGCGGGGTATTCGAAGAACCTGTCCCTTTCCCGTCGGTTCCTCCTGCTTTTTTCGATTTAACCGTCACTTTACACACAAGTTTTTTTCCAGAAACCCGAGCTGTAATCTTTGCCTTTCCGACCTTTTTGGCCGTAACTTTTCCCTTTTTCGAAACTTTGGCAATCTTTTTCTTACTCGTTTTCCATGTAACTTTCTTTTTCGTTCCTTTCACCTTTAACTTAATGCTTTTTCCTACCTTTAAGGTTACCTTCTTGCGGTTTAATCGTAAGCTGCCTTTCGCGGCTGCCTGTTGCGGGCAAACTACTGACAGAACAAGCGCCGCCACTAAAGTAAATGTTGTAAACCTCCGTGCCATAATCTTCCTCCTTTCAGGAAATAAACTTCTGCAATTCTCCATCTCTCATCCGAAGCGCCACACCCGCCGCTTCGGCAACCGACTTTTCCTCAGACTGATACCGCAATCTCATTTCATACTTTTCGATACTTGCAATTTTATCGCCCTCCTTTTATGCAGCATACCGTAAACCATTGTGAAAGGGCTGAAAGTAGATTTTTCTTTCTATCGTAATAGGAATCAATCTCTTTCCCATGTTTTCTTATGAAAAGCCGTTTGGGGAGATTATAGTATCTCTCTTATTACATCTTCTTTACGATAACTCATATACCAATCAGAATCAGCAATATCAAGCCATTCCTCCCTTCCCCTTTGTATATACACATCATTCATTTCCCTATGTGCTTCCCACGCCGTAAAAGCCTCCCGCCATGTTTCTTTTGCAAAAGGTCTTCTGTCGTCACCAATTTTATTTGCGTATTCCTCCACATATTTCAGGAAGAAATCAATATGATCTCTACTATGTATCCATTCTTGAAAAGTAACTTCGCTCCACACATAGGCTTCTTTATACTGACTTGTTTCTTTTACCTGATTAATCAAGTCGTATACATCATATTTTATCCTGCGTTCTTCAACGCTGACTCCGCCTTTATCAACAGTAAGCAATGTATATGGTGCGCCAAAATATGTTTCACAGTCTAAAGGTAATCCGCAAGAACCGGGATTAATATACAAATGTCCGTCTATTTCTTTATGCCACTGTATATGAGAATGTCCAAAAATATAAATCCCTTTTGGTATCTGTTTCTGTTTATCCAGAAACTCCTTATTCTGCTCCAATATGTTATTAACCTTGTCCAACATTTCATTATGCGCAATGCTCCTGTTTTGTTCCGCTAATAAAGAAGGGCCAAAATTATCAAACTCTACCGTTCCAATAAAACTCTCTGATTTATGTGCAATAAAAATTTTATAATCTACATCTTCGATTTCTAACTGTTCCGGAAGCTGATTAAGCCATTCTATCTGTTCCGGAAGTAGCTGATTCCTACTCCATCTGGATATCTCAAACTGACCATCATCACTCTCTGGAATATTTAAATAACTTTCCTCATTTCCTTTCACAACAAATGCATTTTTTATATTTTGAAGCGTTTCTGTTACACCCTTTGGCCATGGAGCACATACACAATAATCCCCAACAAAAATATAAGCATCTACCTGATGCTGTTTGGCATCAGCAATTACGTTTTGTAGGGCAATATTGTTACCATGTATGTCCGAAATAATGGCATATTTCATCACAACTGTCCTCCTGAAATTTTTCTATGACAGCATCAATCATTATTATATCATATCCACCATCATATGAACTTGGAGATTTCCGTTTTCAATAGTTTAACATATATCAAGAATTAACACAATTCATATCGAAAACGGAACAGTAAAAAAATACACGCAAAAAGCCATTTACTTATGATACGGTTCATTTTTCAGAATCCGATTCGCGCGGTATAACTGTTCCAGCAAAATCACCCGCATCAATTGATGTGGAAATGTAAATTTCGAAAAACTCAGCTTCTCATCCACACGAGCCAATACATCATCCGCAAGCCCAAGAGAGCCGCCGATAAGAAAAGCTATATGGCTTTTCCCTCCAACCATACAATCATTTATATGATGGGCGAACGCTATCGAATCATATTCACGTCCCCGCAAGTCAAGCGCTATAACATACATTGTCTCTTTCATTTTAGACAAAAGGCGCTCTCCCTCTTTTTTCTTTATTGCCAGTTCTTCCGCAGCGCTGGCGCTCTCCGGTGTTTTTTCATCCGGCACTTCTACAATATTTATATTCGCATACCTTGATAACCGTTTTACATATTCTCCTACTGCATCGGAATAAAAGCGTTCTTTTATTTTCCCAACGCACAAAATTGTATACTGCATTATTTTCTCCCCCTCTTATGATAGTATACAATTGAAAAACTAATCTTACAAGAAAAAACCGTTTATTCACTATGCCATAATTTTGACATATTTGTTTAATATATTGATAGAGGAAAGTATTTAACTTTCTACTCCCACCCTATTATACGCTTAGTTACCTCCACTTGGGAGGTAGCGGAAAAAACACCTCCTCCCAGAGGTGTTTTTTCTTGTTGTTACAGGAAAGTTCGTCCTATACGGAGTAAGGAGGAAAAGCAGTTTTTATCGCCGCTTTTTTGCCAATACAGACTGTTCTATCTTCTTATGTAGACAAAGCTAAACTGACAGCCAGCGCTGTATCAATTTTACCGATTGCATCATCGTCCAGATGACACACTTTTTCCCGCAAACGGGATTTATCAATGGTTCTGACCTGCTCCAGCAAAATTACGGAATCCTTTACAATTCCATAGCGATGGGCATCCAGCGCCACATGTGTCGGCAGTTTTGCTTTATGAAGCTGACTCGTTATCGCTGCGCAGATTACCGTCGGACTATATCGATTTCCCATATCGTTCTGAATAATAAGGACCGGTCTTACTCCACCCTGTTCAGAGCCCACAACCGGTCGTAAATCAGCATAATAAATATCGCCTCGTTTTACAATCACGGATTTCACACTCCCTTATCGTTACTACTCCTATTATTTCCAATATACGAGGCGTTATTCACATTGTTCTCAATCTTCTCCGACATACTTACGTGGCACACGTTGGGAAACGCTGCATACAAATTCATAATTAAAGGAATGAGACTGGGCGGCGATTTCCTCCACCGGAATTTCTTCTACCGAAATTTCTTTTCTCCCCTGTTTTCCAAAGATAACTACTTCCGCCCCTGTTTTCGCATCTTCAATATCCGTTACGTCTATCATAAACTGATCCATACAGATACGTCCCAATATCGGCGCATATTGTCCGCAGACCAAAACACGTCCCTTACCGGATAAGTCCCGCTTCATACCGTCGGCATATCCGACGGGTATCGTTGCCACTTTCATTGGGTGGGAAGCAATAAACGTACCCCCATACCCTATCGTTGTTCCGGTTTCCACTTCTTTTATAAACGAAATTTTTGTTTTCCATTCCATGGCAGGCTGTAAAACAACAGGCTCCTTTGCCACTTCTTCAGACGGATACAGTCCATATGTCATAATGCCGGCACGTACCATATCGAGATTTGCCTCCGGAAAACCAATCACGGAGGCGCTATTTGAAACATGCCGGATTGGAATATGTATACCACAGGCTTCCAATCCGGTGACAAACTTCATAAAACGGGCAAACGGCTCTCTGGCCGGCGCTATCGTTTCCTCATCTGCTCTGGCAAAATGAGTAAAAATGCCTTCCGGTTCAAGAAAAGGCATTTCACAAATCTTTTTCACTGTGGAGATGCTTGTTTCGTCTGTCCGAAAACCAATTCTTCCCATCCCCGTATCCAGTTTTATATGAATGGGCGTCGTTCTTCCCATTTTCGCAGCGGTATCATTTAACTTTTGCGCCATGTCATATGTGTATATTGTCTGGGAAATTCTGTGGCGAACCAACTCTTCATACCACTCTTCTCCCGTATAGCCAAGAATCAATATCATCTGTTGCAAACCGGCCTCCCGCAGCGCCAGCGCTTCTTCTATCAACGCCACACCATAAGCGTCGACAAGATTCTCTAATGCTTTCGCAACCGGAATGGCGCCATGCCCATACGCATCCGCTTTGACGATTGCCATAACAGACGTTCCTTTCTGAATATTGTTGCGAACCTGTAAAATATTATGCCGTATTGCCGACAGATTTACAAGCGCATACGTTCTGTCATATTCTCTCATACACACTCCCCGCTTTCCTGTTTTGCAAACACGTTCCGCAATCCCGTTATTAAATCCGACGCCATCATCCCATATGTTCCCGTCACGGGAAGCACCTCATCTCCTGCCAGTCCATGAAGATATACACCGAGTTTCGCCGCCGCAAAAGAATCCATTCCCTGTCCAAGCAGACCGCCGATAACACCAGCCAGCACATCACCGGAACCCCCCGTTGCCATACCGGAGTTTCCACATACATTAATATAGCTCTCCAATCCGTCAGAGACTACTGTGCGGGCATCCTTTTGTACCATAATGCACCCCCACTGCCGCGCCGAATCCACCGTTGTACCAATGATATCCCGCTGCAATTCGGCAATGCTCATTCCCATCAAATAACTCATTTCCTTTACATGAGGGGTAAGCACAAAATTATCGGTCAGGCAATCCGTACATTTTCTTAAAAGACGGATAGCATCCCCATCAATTACTGTAGGTACCGGCGCATTTTCCACTACATAACGCACCATTTCCTCTGCCTCCTGTGTCAGGTCTATCCCCGGCCCTATAATAACAACATCTGCCCAATCCACCCCTTCTGCCAGTTCTTCGCGGGTCGAAAACAGGATTTCCGGCAGCGACGACAGCAAAATCTCACGATTGTCCGCCGCTGAAATGACACGAACTAATCCGGCGCCGGCACAGTAGGCGGCCTTTGCTGCCAGATAACAAGCGCCGCTCATCTTTTCCGACCCCGCTACTACGAGAACTTTCCCAAAAGAGCCTTTGTGTGACCTCGCTGGACGGCAGGGCAGGAACGCCGGTAAGTCGGTCTGCTCATAATGATATACGCGGCTCTTCACAGACTGTACGCTGCTTTGTGGAAATCCGATATCTGTCACGAACACTTCACCGGCATATTCACATCCCGGATATAATACAAGCCCCAGCTTATTCACCCCAAAAGTTACCGTGAGGTCAGCCCGAACGGCCTTATTCATAACGGCTCCCGTCGTTCCATGTAGCCCCGAAGGAATATCGAGTGCATAAATGGAAGCGCCGCTAGCATTCATATCGTCTATGACCTTTTCATAAATTCCCTCCACATTTCGAGTCAGTCCTACCCCGAATATGCCGTCAATCATAACATCAAAAGCCTCTTCACAAATGGACGACAGTGACAATACCGGCACCTGACATCCAACCGCAATCTCTAATTGTTTTGCTGTTTCTTTCGTCATTCGCTCTGTCTCACCAATGACAGTAATTGCTGATTGATATCCCATTTCATGTAAAATACGGGCCACGGCAATAGCATCACCACCGTTATTTCCTGTTCCGCAAACTGCAAGGACACGTGCTTCCTTTTTCTCCCTTGCCGAAAAAATGGCAGCCACTGACATAGCTGCTTTTTCCATTAGCACAAGACCAGACATACCTACTGTTTCAATTGCGTGCCTGTCGATTGCCTTTGCTTCCTTATTCGTATATATATATTTCATATAAACCTCCCGTCGGAGTATGATTACTCTCCCCTGCATCCGATTACAAAAGCTGTTGCCACCTCTTCCGTATTTGTTATCGATATATGCCATGTATCAATGCCCATCTCTTCCGAACGCCGGAGCGCGGCGCCATAAAGTTCGACATAAGGAGCTCCCTTTTCATCTCTCAAAATAGAAATATCTCCGGCTTCCACACCGTCAAATCCGGTGCCAAACACTTTTACAACTGCCTCTTTGCCGGCAAAATCCGAAGCGGCGCGTCTCCGCTTTGAATCCATCTGTTCAAGCTCCTTTTCCGTAAATATGCGTTTTGCAAAATATTCCCGTTCCATTGCTTTCTGAACACGGGAAATGGATATTGAATCCACACCGATCCCAATAATCACTGAACTACCTCTTTTTCTTATCATACAAATTCATTACATCATGCCCGAGCAGACCGTGCATAAGAGAATAGGCGCTGTCCATACTATCTTCCAGATCCGCCTTATATCCTACTTTTTCTTTTAATTGTTTGCGCATGGCTTCAATCTCTTCTGTTAATATGCGCAGTTCTTCATCACCGCCGGCAAGACGCTCAAAACAGTAAGCGGCGCCAACGGCAAGCAGTTCCTCGTTCACCCGTTTTATCTCACGGGGCAAATCCATCAGCTCATCCGATTCTTCTTTGATTCGCTCCTTGATTTCTAACAGTAACCGCTGTTGGTTCTTTTTCTTCTTATCTGTGTTAGCTCCCTCGGTTTCTCCCATTCCGGCCAGAATACCGTCCATAAGTTTTTGCTTCGTGCGTTTTAAATCCTTAATATCATTGACTAAAAATCCCTGCCGTTTCAATAAATAATTGAGATTATCCTCTAAAGAGAGAACGTCCGATGGTTTATCTCCATTGGGAAACAGCGTATGCCACCGCTGGTCCAGTACAAGTACCGGCACCTTTTTCCCCCTTAACGCTTCACGCACCGCCTTTTCAAAATCACTCTCACGTTTTTTCATCCTCTCTCCTCCTTATTCCCGCGGAAGATTGGAAATATTGTAAGAAAGGCGCATCAGGCTCTCTGCCAAATGTACATTCTCAACCGCAATCTCCTTTGGTAAATTCAAATCAATTGCCGCAAAATTCCAGAAAGCAGAAACACCAAGCTCAACCAATTCCCTTGCCACTGCCGCTGCCTGACTGCGCGGTAACGTCAATGCTGCAATATCTACGGGATATGCCGCTATAAAATCACGCAGACCATTCATATCCATGACCTCGACCTGTCCAATCTTCAATCCGATTTTTGCTTTATCAATATCAAATACACCGGAGACGACAAATCCCCTCTTCTCAAACCCCGCATAATTTGCCAGAGCATGACCGAGATTGCCGGCTCCCAGAATAATCACATGATAATTTCGGTTTAAACCGAGTATTTTACCGATTTCATCTTTCAAATACGCGACATTATATCCGTATCCCTGCTGTCCAAAACCGCCAAAGTTGTTAAAATCCTGCCGTATCTGGGAAGCCGTT
Source organism: uncultured Eubacterium sp. (assembly GCA_910577295.1). Taxonomy (GTDB): domain Bacteria; phylum Bacillota; class Clostridia; order Lachnospirales; family Lachnospiraceae; genus Eubacterium_F. The sequence continues at coordinate 79,977 of CAJTLS010000008.1, read as the reverse complement.
ACTTTCATCTGCTTGCTGAGCTCTCCAGATGAAATGCGGTCAATTCCCTGTTCCAGTAATTCGCTTAAATATCTATAATATCGCGGCAGCCTCTTAATTACCGCAGCCGAAATTTTTTTCTCCGCCACCAACCTGTCCTCCAAATAAAAAAGTACCACATAGTCTTTTACTTATTGTTTTATTATAATTGAATGTTAAAAAATAGTCAATGTTGAATAAGAAATGACAGGTAGTTGAAAAAAAAGAGGTTTTGTTATAAAATACAATACAGTTTGAATTTAGAAAACCGTTTTGGCAGGAGGATAAAAGAAATGATTTTAGCCTGTAATCATATACACAAAGAATTTTCGGAAGAGGTTATCTTAAAAGATGCCACCTTTCATATAAACGAACAGGAAAGAACGGCTCTTGTCGGCATTAACGGCGCCGGCAAAACGACGCTTCTTCGTATTATCGTTGGAGAACTCGAAGCAGATAACGGAGAAGTGATTCGGGCAAAAAACACGACTTTCGGTTATCTTCCCCAACAACAGGGCTATCATTCCGATAAGACCATTTACGAAGAATTGCTGGCGGTTAAATCCGACATTATCGAGATGGATGCCGAGATTCGCGCTGTAGAAAAAAAGATGGCGCAGGCAGACGGCGCAGAGTTGGAGCATCTGCTTGGCCGTTATCACCGCCTGCAGACGGCTTTTGAAAATAGCGACGGATATACATACAAAAGTCAGGTACTCGGTGTCATCAACGGATTAGGTTTTGGCGGCGATGCCATGAACCAATGTATCAACTGTCTGTCCGGCGGTCAGAAAACCCGCGTGGCGCTTGGTAAACTTCTTCTTACGGAACCCGACTTACTCATTATGGACGAGCCGACCAACCACTTAGATTTAGAAGCCATACGCTGGCTTGAAAACTACCTTACTTCCTACAAGGGAAGTATTCTTGTTGTCTCCCATGACCGCTACTTCCTTGACCGCATTGCCACTCAAATAGTCGAGATTGACCACGGTGCAGTTACTTCCTTTAAAGGAAATTACAGCAGCTATTCGGAAAAAAAGGCCGCCCTCCGTGAGAATGAAATTCGTCAATACTACAATCAACAGCAGGAAATCAGACATCAGGAAGCAGTAATCGCAAAATTAAAATCATTTAATCGGGAAAAATCCATTAAACGTGCCGAGAGCCGGGAGAAAATGCTGGATAAAATAGAACGAATCGAAAAACCTGTCGAATATACAAAAGCCATGTCCTTTTCTCTCACTCCATCGTGCGTCAGCGGAAATGACGTCCTGTCGGTGGAACACTTTTCGAAAAGTTTCGGTGAGAATAAACTTTTTTCCGATATTTCTTTTGACGTCAAACGCGGTGAGCGAATTGCTATTGTTGGACAGAACGGTACGGGGAAAACGACTCTCTTAAAAATGATACAAGGAATAGAACCGGTTGACACGGGTGTGGCAATTACCGGAACAAATGTGGAAATCGGATATTACGATCAGGAACACAGCGTACTACATAATGACAAAACGATTTTTGAAGAGATTCAGGACGACTATCCCGATTTGACGCATACTGCCATTCGCAACGTGTTGGCGGCATTTCTCTTTACCGGCGATGATGTATTTAAACCGGTTTCTCTTCTCAGCGGCGGGGAAAAGGGACGCGTATCCCTGGCAAAACTGATGCTGTCAAAAGCAAATTTTCTTTTGCTTGACGAGCCGACCAACCATCTGGACATTGTATCAAAGGAGATATTGGAAACCGCTCTCAACAACTATACGGGCACCGTTCTCTATGTCTCCCACGACCGCTATTTCATCAACAAAACGGCTACACGCATTATGGATTTAACGAATCACAAACTGCTATCCTATGGCGGGGATTATCAATACTATTTAGAGAAGAAGGAGACAATGGAACAAATTCATTTGCGTCCTACCTCCGACATGGCAAATCCAACGGCTGCGGCGAATACAAATGGCAGCTCGGAAGCCAAATTGGATTGGCAGGAGCAGAAAAAACTGGCGGCACAACGGAAAAAGCAGGAACGCTTGTATGAACAGATTGAAGACCGCATTGCTGTTCTTGAAGATGAAATTAACGCCCTTGACGAAGAACTGGCACGTCCGGAATATGCTTGCGATGCCGGAAAACTAACGGAGCTTACAAAGGAACGCGAAAAAAAAGAAGCTGCCCTCACTGACGCTATGGAACAGTGGGAGCAGCTTGCCGAAGAGCTGGGGTTATAGGTTCACGTCAACCTCGGCTCCTTTAATGTCTTCCATTATCACTTCCAGATTTTTAATCATCTTTTCTAATTCTTGATCGGCCTTACTCTTCTTTCCGGTATAGGCCTGCACAACTTCCTGCATATCTTTCTCGTAATCAGGAAAAGCATTACTTTCGTTTGCAGTATAGTCGGAAGTATTCTCCTTTATTTTTTCAATCTGTTTTTCCAACTCTTCCTGCTTTTCTTTGCGCTCTTCGAGTTTTTCTTCCTCTTCTTCTTTCTTCTCCTCTTCCTCCTTAGCCTTTTCTACAACCTCGTTCAGTTTCTCATCTACGTTCTCCATGCCTTCCTTGCGGGCTTCTCCAATAATCTCGTCATTGGCCTGTTTCATTATCCCCTCTGCTTGCTTCTGCGCATCTACCATAGGGTGCTCTTTCAGGCGTTCAATCTGAATGAAGCGAAGTGAACCTGCAATGGCCGACACCCCTTGCTCGGCTGCCTGCTTTCTGTCGGAATAAACTCTAATCGCCTCATCCTTTTCCAGCATGTCCATTTGAAACCGTGTCAACCCCTGCTCATAAATGCGGTCTAACTGCTCCTGTTCCTCTTCCGTTATCTCAATCTTTGAGTTTGGCAGAGCAGCGTCACGCTCCTTACGAAGCAATTCCAAATCTTTATATTCTGCACTTTCTTCAGTAATCTCATTGTCTTCCATGAGTTTTGCCTGTTCTCCATAAAGCTGCTGCAATTTTTCCGCACAATACGCGCGGTCATCCAACAACGCAGCGCTCTGTTCTTTCATTTCCTGCACCATATTATCCAAATCTTTCTCTGTTCCGAACACATCGCCGACTATTTTATTTGCCTTTTTCTGTGCCCGCTCACGGATTTGGGAAACGGTATCCGGCTTTTGATTCAAATCCCCTGCAAACAAGGTTTTACGCCCCGTCTCTGACTGCTTATGCGCAGCAGCTTTAGGATTCATCATCAGCATACCATTTTCACCTTTGATAACAGATATGTTCATATACTGACCTCCTTTTCTGCAAATCTTTGCAAATCCTTTTGCAAAAGTATACAACTCCATTATATATATCGGCAAAACCATACAAAAAGTTTAGTATCTTTCCTAGCATTTATCTTTCATATGCATGATTATTTCATTGGCATGACGATATATTTCATCCGCCTCTTCCGGCAGACAAAACAAACCGTCACGGTATAAAATCCTGCCGTTCACCATTGTCATTTTTACATTCGACTTTGCCCCGCTGTAGACAAGATTCTTTTTTATATCATGTTCCGGCTGCATATTCGGCTGTTTCATATCAATCAGAATCAAATCTGCAATCTGCCCCGCCGATAATGTCTCACAGTCAGAAAGCCCCATAACCTTTGCTCCCCCTACGGTTGCCATCCGCAAAACTTCTGCGGCATCCATTACTGCGGCATCTTCATGCTTCACTTTCTGAAGCGTAGCGGCAAGATACATCTCCCGAAACATATCAAGCGCATTATTGCTCGCCGGGCCGTCCGTACCGATTGCCAGACGCACACCCGCTTTTTGTAACGCTGTCAAATCTGCAATTCCACTGGCGAGTTTAATATTGGAACACGGGCACGTAACAATCGAGACATCCTGTTCCGCCAAAAGCTGCCGTTCTTCTTCGTCCAGCCATACGCCATGAAAACCACCGCCGCCAAAATCAAACAGTCCGATTTTGTGCAACAGTCTGACCGGAGTCATTCCATACCGCTCCTCACACTCGCACACCTCTTTCTCTGTCTCCGATAAGTGAAGAAAAACCGGCTGTTGCAAGTCATGAGCTAAATCGGCTATCTGCTCTATTGTCTCTCTCTTTGTCGTATACTCCGCATGCATTCCCAATCGAAAACAGACTAAATCTCCGATGGCATTTATTGTATCATATTGTTCACGCAGCCACGGTACCGAACCGGTAAAATCATTGATACTGCCACAAAATACCGTACGATACCCTAATTCCATAGACGCTTTTGCGTGATTGCGATTATCTAAATACATGTCAAAATTAGAAGTAATCCCACTTGTCAAATATTCCATTATACCGATTTTGGCAAACGTAACAACCGCTTCATCCGTCAATTTTGCCTCCATTGGAAAAACTTTTTCATAAAGCCACTTTTGCAGCGGCAAATCGTCGGCAAAGGAACGAAGAAACGTCATCGGAGAATGCGTATGGGCATTTTTGAAACCCGGCATCAAAAGATTATTTTCACAGTCGATTTCCTCTTCCCATACGATATCCCTTTTCTGTTCTGCCCTCTGTACCGGACCTGCATAGACAATCCGATTTCCCTCTACATGAACTTCACCGGAGTAGATCTCTTCCCCATCTGCCATAGAGAGAACCCTCGCATTATAAAACCGTACCCCCATACAAACCTCCTACATTTTACTGGAAAATCCATTTTACGGAGCAAGAATCAGCGAAGCTGATTCTTAGAGCGGCGCGCTTCTCAGTCGCCGCTTTTCCTACATTTTACTGATGGCGTCCTTTACAATCTTTTGAAACAGGGGAGCCACCTTGTTGGCGATTGCCGCCACTTCCTCATGGCTCAACGGCTCTTTTACCGTGCCTCCCGCCATATTTGTAATGCAGGAAATGCCGCACACCCGCATTCCCATATGACGCGCCGTCAGCGCTTCGACTGCCGTACTCATTCCTACCGCGTCTGCTCCGGACAGGGAAAACATTCTCACTTCCGCAGGCGATTCATAACATGGTCCCGTTGTCTGTACATAAACGCCCTCTTTTATATCCACGACATCTCTCGCCGCCATGCGGATAATTTCCCGCAATTCCAAATCATAAATCGTATCCATCGACGGAAAACGTGGGCCCCACTCATCTATATTCGGCCCAAGTAACGGCGATGGCACAAACGAACTGATGTGGTCGGTGAGCATCATTAAATCCCCCGCTTTTAGCTTATCGCTTATGCCGCCGGCGGCATTGGTGAGAAATAAAATTTCTGCTCCCAACAACCGCATCACACGCGTTGGCAGCACAACATCCGTCATCTCATACCCCTCATAATAATGCACCCTGCCCTGCATAATAACTACAGGCGTTCCGCCAATATAACCAAAGACAAACCGCCCTTCATGTCCGGCAACAGTAGACACGGGAAATTCCTCTATCTCGTTATATGAAATAACAAGTTCTGTCTCAATCTCATCCGCCAATGCACCTAAGCCGCTTCCTAAAATCAACGCAACACGAGGTACAAAATCCGTCTTCTGCCGAATTTGCGCCACACAATTCTCTACTTTTTCCTTGATTCCCATCTTTATCTGACTACCTCCTTTATATAAACTTTGCAAAAATAACATTACTTACATCGATTCCCTTTGGCGTTAGCGCTATACAATCCCTATCCTCCGCTAACAAATCCATTCCCTTTAGTTCATCAATTACGTTACCATAAACATCTTTCATCTTCTTGTGAAAATATGCTTCAAATTCACGTTTACTGACTCCTTTTGTACAACGCAATCCTAAAAACATGAACTCCGCCATCTCTTCTTCCGTGGCCAGCGTTTCCTTTTCGGCAATTGGCATTTTGCCCACTTTCACCTGTCTTTCGTAGTCTTCCAGCTCTCTTGTATTACTAAAACGCACCGGAACACCATCAAAGTATAAAAAAGAAGCGGCTCCCGGCCCCAAACCAAGATACGCCTCCCGCCGCCAGTACTTAACGTTATGGCGGCACATATATCCATCCCTCGCATAATTTGAAATCTCATAGCGCTCGTAACCGGCGCCTGCAAGTTTTTCTCCTGTCAATTGATACATATGGCGGTCTGTCTCCTCACTGACTGGCGGATTTGCAGCATATCTTTCATAATAAGGAGTTCCTTCTTCTATAATTAAACTATAAGCTGAAATATGCTCCGGTTCCAAATCAATCACATGCTGCAGCGTTGTGTCGTAACTTTCTACCGTCTGCTCTGGAATAGCCGCCATAACATCAATATTAATGTTGTTAAAGTGAACTTCACGGGCCATTGTAAACGTTTCTTTGAATTGTTCCCATGTGTGAATCCGTCCCAGTTCCTCAAGTTCCCTGTTATTCGCAGATTGCAAACCGATACTTAGACGATTTACACCATAATGACGGTAACAGTGAAGCTTCTCTTTCGTGACCGTACCCGGATTGCATTCCAACGTAAACTCCACATCCTCTGCCAGAGAAAAATTATCATAAATACCCTTTAAGACAGGCGCAATATCCTCAACAGAAAGAAGCGATGGCGTTCCACCGCCGACAAAAACCGTATCCACTTCTCTCCCCTGTATGTGTTGTTCCCCGCCCCATAAAACCATTTCCTGCACAAGGGTTTGGCAATATTTTTTTATGGCTTTCTCCGTGGCCGTATGTGACAAAAAGTCACAATAAAGACATTTGCGGACACAAAACGGGATGTGGACATATAAACCAAGTCTGTCATTCCTCATCATCTAATTTTAATACGCTCATAAACGCTTTTTGCGGTATCTCAACATTACCAATCTGGCGCATGCGCTTCTTTCCTTCCTTTTGTTTTTCCAATAATTTACGTTTACGGGAAATATCGCCCCCATAGCATTTTGCCAATACATCCTTGCGGACGGCTTTCACGGTCTCACGTGCAATGACTTTATTGCCAATCGCCGCCTGTATCGGAATCTCAAACAGATGTCTCGGAATCTCATTTTTCAGTTTCTGACACATCTTACGCCCGCGCTCATAAGCAGAACTCTCATGGACGATAAAGGAAAGAGCATCCACTTCTTCCTTATTAATCAGTATATTTAATTTTACAAGCTGCGCCGTCTCATACCCTTTCATTTCATAGTCAAACGATGCATAACCGCGTGAACGGGATTTGAGCGAATCAAAAAAATCATAAATAATCTCATTGAGGGGCAGCGTATATTTTAGGAGTGCACGCGTCTCTTCCATATATTCCATTCCCTGATAGACGCCGCGCCGCTCCTGACAAAGTGTCATAATAGCCCCGACAAACTCTGTTGTCACCATGATTTCCGCATCCACGACCGGTTCTTCCATATGCTCAATCTCCGATGGTTCCGGTAAATTGGACGGATTTGTCACCTCGACCATCTGGCCATTCGTCTTATACACATGATAGACAACTCCCGGCGCTGTTGTAACAAGGTCGAGATTGTACTCTCGTTCCAAACGCTCCTGAATAACTTCCAGATGAAGAAGTCCGAGAAAGCCGCAGCGGAAACCAAAACCTAAGGCAATAGAAGTCTCTGCCTCAAATTGAAGAGAGGCATCATTTAATTGTAATTTTTCCAAGGCATCCCGTAAGTCCTGATATTTTGCGCCATCCGCAGGATACAATCCGCAATAGACCATCGGCATTACTTTCTTATATCCGGGCAGCGCCTCCTCACAAGGGTTGTCGGCATCCGTCACCGTGTCGCCGACACGGGTTCCCTCAACATTTTTGAGGCTCGCCGTAATATAGCCTACCATTCCGGCAGTCAATTCGTCGCAAGGCATAAACTGACCCGCTCCAAAGGTTCCCACTTCAACGACTTCTTCTTCCAATCCGGTAGCCATCATATGAATGCGGGTTCCTTTCCTGACTGTTCCCTCAAACAGACGGCAAAAAATAATTACTCCTTTATATGAATCATAAACCGAATCAAACACTAACGCCTTGAGAGGCGCGCTTTCTTCCCCTTTTGGCGCCGGTATCTTCGTCACAATCTGCTCCAGTACTTCCTCGATATTCGTTCCCATTTTCGCGGAAATAAGAGGTGCATCCTGCGCTTCAATGCCAATGACATCTTCAATTTCATTTTTCACACGCTCCGGCTCGGCACTCGGCAAATCAATCTTATTAATGACAGGCATAATCTCCAAATCATGGTCAATCGCCAGATAACAATTCGCCAGCGTCTGCGCCTCAATTCCCTGTGCAGCATCTACTATAAGAACAGCCCCCTCACAAGCGGCAAGGCTGCGTGAAACTTCGTAATTAAAATCGACATGCCCCGGCGTATCAATCAGATTAAACAGATATTCTTCCCCATTTTTCGCCTGATAAGCAAGCCGTACTGCCTGTGATTTAATTGTAATTCCGCGCTCACGTTCCAATTCCATATTGTCTAAAACCTGCGACTGCATCTCTCTCGTAGTCAACAGACCTGTCTTCTCTATAATACGGTCAGCCAAAGTCGATTTACCGTGGTCGATATGAGCGATAATACAAAAATTTCGTATATATTCTTTCTTTATCAATGACATAATTGCAATAGTTTCCTTTCCCTGACATAAACTTTCCATATCGTTATCTATCTTAGCATAAAACATTCCTTTATGCTACAAAAAATTCTATCTTCCCTTTCTTTGACTTGTCTTTTACACATTTATAGTGTAGAATACAAGTAATTACGATAGGAGGAACACAATATGAAGAAAACATTTTCTGTTTTGCTTGTGTTTGGATTGCTGATTGGTCTGTCAAATTCCGGTAATCCGTCTCAGGCAGCTACTTTAAAATTGAATAAAACGAAGTACCAGATGTATGCCGGTAAAACTTACAGGTTAAAGGTAAAGGGTACATCCAGAAAAGCAAAATGGTCTTCGAACAAAAAATCGGTGGCAACCGTTACCTCCAAAGGAAAAGTAACGGCCATCAAGGCAGGGAAAGCAAAAATAACGGCTAAGATTGGAAAAAAGAAACTACGCTGCACTATTACCGTGAAAAAGCGCCCATTGGGAAAGGGAACAAAAGCAAGTCCAAAGTCGGCCTACGCTTCCAATAGTTTTACTTTCTATGAAGAAGGTAAAAAAATAGGATTGATTACGATGAAACTGGAACGTTTTGAAACAGGTGAGACGGCCGCTGCCCTCGCAGCAAATAACTCCGCCAACCCAAAACCGACTGCCAATCAGGAATATTTGTACTTTAAATTTAAGATTAATTATAGTTCAGGTTCACAGACTATTCGGGCTAAAGATGTCTTTAACTATCACCACAACATATTTGGCCTCAACTCAACGAGGCAACTGATAAATCTGGACTGGGGTTTCTTCTTTGAAAACGTAGATGATTTGGGACAGACAGTGCTCTCACCGGGAAATACCGTCGTTTGTTCTAAGGCCATATTAGTCAGCAAGGGCTGTAGTCCAATCACCTATCGCATTCAGACAGGGGAACATAGTTATACTTGGTTTACAACCGAACGATAGACTGTCAAAACATAGAGATGATACTTATGCAGAGAGGGAGTGACGCGAGACAAGTCACTCCCTCTTTTTATCTTAAATAGGAAAGTTCCATTTCAACCACCGAATTTTTCCATTAGCCATCTTTCCGCTTCATTTCTCGTCTTAAAAATAATAACTTTTCTATTATGTTCATATTTATGTAATAATTGATACACTTTCGGAAGTTGATTTGGAATATATTTGTTCACTTCATCTAAGAATAAATCATCCGCCTCGGCAACTTCCCAAGGCATATCATCCCGTTTTGTTCCTTCACGCTCTTGAATCCCCTGCATACAGACTTCATAAGGTACATCAAATAGAATAATTGTATCGCAGGCCTGCATCCTTGTCTCCATCGTCCTCGAAAAATTGCCATCCAAAATCCAAGCTTCTTGCCGGAAAATTTTTTCAAGTATTTCATCAAATTCTCCCCTGCTAATATGCGTCTTATCTGGTTTATGCCAGATCATATCCAAATGGTACAATGGTATTCTTGTTTTCTCATGAAGTTTTTTCGCAAAATAACTTTTCCCTGCCCCCGGACAGCCGATAATAATGATTTTTTTCATATGCTGCTTTCTCCCTCAAACATTTTTCTTCTCTTTTCAATCACATAATCATATTGTTTCTCCGGTATTAACCAATCGAGGGCCAGTTCATCATTTACATCAAATCCGATTTGAAATACTCTTCCGTCTTTTCGCACAACAAGTGTAACAATCCTGTCATCATGTGTAATTGTTTTCGATTCAATTTCACTTATTTCTTCATTTCTTCTGCTTCCTATGATAGCACCGGCCTCACCAAACAACAAACCTCCGAGAATTGCACTCCCATAATTAATTCCCATTCCTCCGCCTCCAGATATCTGCTGTTCGTACCTGACGCTGCCCTCTGCTCTATAGTATAGGATATTATCTAAATTTACCCGTACAATACTTACTTTAAAACTATCAAAACTTAAACACACAAACAAAAGACAATTCTCTTCCCGAAATACATGGTATGTATCTTCATGGCAAAAACCATTGCCATTGATTATTGAAACCTGAAAGCTGTCCTCCGGAATATCCAATATATTATAAAAATTCTTAAGATGTAATAACTGTTTTAATTCGCCCAGTATCGAAAAATCCTGCTCCATATCATTAATTCGGATTTTAATATCTTCATCACTATTTGAATTATTTTTCAAAGCAATTTCGATATAACCAAGCGGATGCTCCATTTCTCCGGCATATTTTTCGTTTCTTTTCGATTGATATTCAACAGGTATATCTTTACCGGAATATTCACTTTTAGATAAACAGATTGGTTTTGTATCCAAAATCTTTTTGTAAAAATCAAACGATTGATGATACAACGCTACCTTTTCATCCAAATTAATGCTTGCTGTTGAAAAGTAACAGTCTCTTTTTTCGTACTTGGGAATGAATACATAATCCGTGTCATTTACATAAAAAATGTAATACAGATTTTTATCAAATCCCTTTCCTTCTGCCTTAACTGTAATTCCGGATGTCTTGTTTAAATCACTGACATAATCCAAAGCCTTTTGCCTTAAATCAGTCATTTGTTCCTCTAATTTATCAAAATCATATTCTTCCGTTTCAACGGTTTCGTTATCCGCTTTATTTTTCCATAACCCCATATTATCTGAATATTCCTTTCTCTAGATTCATTCCGGTTGAGCTATCTCCTGCACATCATACGGCGTGCTCTGATAGACGTAATAATTAAGCCAGTTACTATAAAACAACTGGCCGGCGGAACGCCAGCGGACAATCGGCTGCTCTTTAGGATTATCATCAGGAAAATAATTAGCCGGAACATGAGGGTTCATTCCCTTTTCCAAATCGCGAAAATATTCCTTTGCCAACGTATCCGAATCATATTCCAGATGTCCGGTAATGAAAAGCTGTTTGCTGTCTTTTGTCTTCACTATCGTAACGCCCGCTTCTTCTGATACCGCCAACACCTCAAGTTCCGGTACTTTCTCAATATCCTCTTGTTTCACAGACATAGCCCGTGACTGCGGACAGTAGAAAATGTCGTCAAAACCTCGAAACAACGGCGAATTTTTCTTTAAAACAACATGCTCATAGACGCCGGAAAGTTTCTCTTTTGTATTCACCTTATTGATACCATAGTGGTAATACAGACCGGCAAATGCTCCCCAACACATATGAAGAGTACAGTGAACGTGAGTTTTGCTCCACTCCATAATCTTGCTGACTTCTTTCCAATAACTGACGTCTTCCCAATCGGTATAGTCAAGAGGCGCTCCGGTTATAATCATGCCGTCAAATTTGCGCTCCTTAATTTCGTCAAATACGGTATAAAACGTCTCCATATGATTCGCAGAAACATGAGTCGGCTGATAACTGGCCGTCTGCAAAAATTCTACTTCAACCTGCAAAGGAGTATTCGATAACTTGCGCAGCAACTGCGTCTCCGTTTCAATTTTCGTTGGCATCAAATTGAGTATTAGAACTTTCAACGGACGGATATCCTGATGCATGGCACGGTATTCCGTCATCACGAAAATGTTTTCTCCCTCTAATATTTCCTGTGCTGGAAGAGAATTTTGAATTTTAATCGGCATACATACC
>CAJTLS010000008.1:0-67841 GCA_910577295.1 uncultured Eubacterium sp. | reverse complement strand
ATTCGTATTTGCCATTATAACATATGACATTTTTCAATACAAGTTATCCTTTCCTTGAGTTTACGCAGCCTTTGAAAAAATGTCCAGAATATAAGAAATTTTTTTCTTTTTGTAGTAAAACTAGCTGCCAAACAAAAACTGATGACATAATAAATTCCCCCTCCTGATTGTTCCCATAATTTTCTGCATACAAAAAAGCAGCAATCGTTTTGTAGAATTACTGCCTTAACTTTTTCATTTATCTCATTATAACAGGTTTATACCGGCTGCAATTCCTCATCTGCCAATTTTTGTACTTCTTCCAGTGGTAAGTCAAAATATACTGAAATTTCTTCTAATGATAACTTGCCTGCCTCAATCAATCTCAATGCAATTTCCTTTTTTTCGTCCGTAATCATATCTTCCATTGCTTTACACATCGTGAATATTCCCTCCTTATCTTCTTTATAGTATCTTGCTGTATCCGCAAGTACCGGATAATTCATATCCGCTGGATCGGTACATGAAAAATCGTGCATCAGCTTTCCTAACTCCGAGTCATCTTTGTAAGATGCATTCACATATATTATATGGGAACCATCGTCAAAAAATTCTCCGACTTCCCGTATATACCGGTCAATATGGTAAATCGGCTTATTTTTTCCGATTACATCGGTTTCCGCTATAAAAATAACATAAGTCTCTGCCAAATTCTCTACTTCCACACCGGAGGGCAGAATGTCGCTGTCAATCAGGCTGCTGTTATATCTCGCCCGTTTTGCCCCGGCGCCTTTCGTGGCACGCTGTATCTCAATGTTGTACTTCTTCTCCTGAGAATCGGTGGCATAAATGTCAAGCCTGACAGACCTCCCCTTTATATTTTTCATACTGTACTGCGTAACGACATGCTCAACCTGAATGTCCGCCTTCTCCAGCACAATGCGAAGTACCAGTTCGGTTGCTTCCTTATTTTCCTCGAAACATTTTGTCATGAAATCGTCATCCAGCAGACGGAAATCCCGAATACGCTGTAACATTTCTTCGTGTTTTTGTTCTACTGTTTTTCTCTTTCCCAAATGGTTTTTCTACCCGCTTTCCATCAGATTTTTATAGTACAATCGTACCACAGAGCACCCTGCTTTTCAACTACTTTATCCCCGACGCAGACCATGTGCCTGCCATGCAGCCAGACATAATGCATACGCCCGCCGCTCCGGCCTGCAGCACCGCATTCTCGTTCTCGCGATTTATGCCCCCGATACCATAAACCGGTATTTTTGTCTCCTGACAAATGGATTGCAGGAAGTCTAAGCCTCTCGGCGCCTTTCCTTTTTTACAGTCTGTAGCAAAAATATGTCCTGCAATTACATAATCTGCACCGAGTTCTATCGCCTGTTTCAACTGCTCCTGCGAATGAACGGACGTACCGATTTCAACTATATGCTGCCGTATCCGAACCGCTTCCTGCCCGCCAAGCGACTGCCACAGCGGCAGGGGCAGATGAAGATACGGATGTCCTAACCGTACTGCCACTTCCGGAAAGGAGTGCAAAATACACTTCTTCCCGTATTTTTGGCAGATGTTTAATACCTCTTTCGCAAGAATATCATACTGCTCCTGCGTCAAATCCTTTTCCCGCAAAAGAACAGCTTGATAAATATCCCCTTTTGCCAGACTCTCCACCCTTGTCAGGAAATCTCCCTGACACAGACGGCGGTTGGTCACGGCTATCCTACACATAGACATAATCACTCATAACCGGCTGCAAACCGGCCGCCAAAATGGCGTCATAAACTTCCGGCACATTTCTTGTATCATCTATCTCGAACTGTTCGTCCCCTTTTTCTTCTCCGCTGTGACCGCCGATACCAACATCTACTCCTGCTGAAATCTTCGTCGCACAGATTTGAATCAGATTATCCCGAACCCGCTTACATTCGCGGGTAGATATCGTAATCGAGGCAAATGGCAAAAGGAGACGATACGCACATACCACCTGTAATAACTGCGCCTCGTGTACATCCATGGGATTAATGCGTTCATTATTGATAATAGGGCGCAGACGCGGACACGAAAATGCAATTTCTGCCTGTGGGTACTTCCGCTGCAAAAGATAGGCATGAACCCCTGTTGCAAAAGCATCTTTGCGAAAATCATCCAAACCGAGCAGCGCCGCAAAACCTACCCCGCGCATTCCTCCCTTTAACGCCCGCTCCTGTGCATTTATGCGATAAGGGAAAATGCGTTTCTTTCCTGCCAGATGCAGTGTTTCATATTTCTCTGCATGATATGTTTCCTGAAATACTGTAACATAATCAGCGCCACATTCGTGCCAATAGGCGTAGCTTTCCGAATTTGTCGGATAAACCTCCAGCCCAATCGTCTTAAAATACTTTCTTGCAAGCTTACATGCCTCACCGATGTATGTCACATCCGACATCTTTTCACTCTCACCTGTCAAAATGAGGATTTCCTGCAGACCTGTTTCCGCAATCGCTCTCATCTCATTTTCAATCTCTTCAACATTTAACTTCGCGCGCCGGATTTTATTATGACAGTTAAAACCACAGTAAATGCAGTAGTTTTCACAGTAGTTCGATATGTATAATGGGGTAAACATCATAATCGAGTTACCAAAATGCTTCCTTGTCTCCCGTTTAGCCATCTGTGCCATCTCTTCAAGGAGAGGCAGGGCGGCGGGGGAAAGCAGGGCAGCAAAATCTTCCGGCGTCCGGTTTTCTTTATAAATGGCGCTGCGCACATCTGACTCCGTATATTTGTCATAGTCATAGGAAGCCATCGCTTCCAACACCCTTTTATCAATATCTGATTCCAATATTTCCATATCGTCCAAATAAGTCATATGGTCAATCCGGTTTTCTTTCAAATCTTCCCTTATGGATTGGCTCAAAATACTCTCATTTGTCTTTGCTGTATCCATCCGCTGTCTCCCTCCTATTTTAACTTATTGGAACCATCCTGAATGTAGCCGGTCAATGGTGAAGAAGCGCTTGCACCGTATTCCAGCACGCGCCCGGTACCTGCTAAATAAGCTTTTCTACCAGCCTCGATCGCCATTTTGAACGCCTCTGCCATAGCCGGAATATTTCCCGCCGTAGCAATACCCGTATTTGCCATAATCGCAGCGGCGCCCATCTCCATTGCTTCGCACGCTTCCGATGGTTTGCCGATACCAGCGTCTACGATAATCGGTAAATCTATTTCGTCAATCAAAATCTGTATAAACTCTTTTGTACAGAGCCCTTTATTTGAGCCAATCGGCGCTGCTAGCGGCATAATAGACGCCGCACCGGCATTTTGTAAATCACGCGCTACATTCAAATCTGGATACATATAAGGCATCACGATGAATCCCTCTTTGACTAACATATCCGTTGCCCGCACTGTCTCGGCATTGTCCGGCAGCAAATATTTGGTATCTCGCATAATCTCAATCTTCACAAAATCACCACATCCTATTTCGCGGGCCAGCCGCGCAATGCGCACCGCTTCGTCAGCATTTCTTGCCCCTGACGTATTCGGCAGCAACGTAATCCCCTCTGGAATATATTCTAAAATATTTGCCTTGCCATTCTGATTCGTCCGCCTCAGCGCCAATGTAATCATTTGCGCTCCTGCATTATATATCGAAGCCTCTATTAAATCCAATGAATATTTACCAGAACCCAAGATAAAACGGGAAGTAAATTCATGCCCTCCCAGATTTAGTATGTCATCATTCTTCATTTCTGTCGCTCTCCTCTGCTATTAATTCTTTTTTTACATCAGCCCCCGCCGACAAAACTCACTACCTCAACAACATCTCCCGAGTGAAGTACGGTATCGTTATACTTCTGTTTACTGACGATTTCACCATTGATTTCCACGGCCACACGGCTCTTTTGCAAGCCTTCCCTGTCAACCATCTCTTCCACCGTCAACCCCTCGCAGTTCTCTCTCGTTTCACCATTAATCTGAACCATAAGCGCACTCCTTTTCGCCTTTTAAAAAAAGATAACACAAGAAAAATCCACACCCGAGGTGGTGTGCCCCTTCCTGAGTTATCCTCAATCTGTCACCTATCTTATCATTCATTCCGGCATTTGTCAACTATACGAGCGTCAAAACAGTCACTTAATAAAGCATGTGCAATACTATAAAATGCTCCATTTTCATAATAAGCATTTACATTGCGCACGTACGGAATTCCCTGACTGGTTGTTACAAGGGAAATTACCGTATCTTTACAAAAGCGTTCTTCCATAATTTTATTTAATTCTTCATTCAGTTTCATAGCAAACCTCCATTTTTCTATATTGGCTTTGTAAAACAAATAATGCGCCCCGCTTCTGTAAATCCCATATTCCTATGGAAAGCAAGACTGGCATCATTATTTAGCTCACAATCACTTGCGAACTCAGAACATCCCATTTGTCTTGTCCATTTCTCACATTCCGCTACCAAGGCTCTGGCATATCCCTTTCTCCGGTAATCTTCTTTCATTGCTTGTCGTATCATAACATTGCCCCTCTCGATTTTTATTATCTCAACTTTATTACCGCTAGTCGTCTTCTGCATTTCCTCTTTTCACTATAGTTACATCATATCCTTTGGCAAGCAATTCCTCTATCATGGGAATACAAAACATCTTGTACCATCTAATGCTAAAATAGCCATTCTGCATGTCCCTACTTAACAGACCCCTCACAAAATAAAGTTAAATGTTTTATCATTCTTATTCTGCTTTGCGGATTAATTTCGTCATCCAAAAACCCTAATTCCTGATACAATTTTTTTGCTCTCATATTACCATAATCAACTTCTAACAATACTTTCTTGAAGTTTAAATTCTTTGCATAATCACATGCAAATTTTATCAAAGCAGTTCCTATTCCTTTATTTTGATAGTTTTCCTCTACAGCTAAATATGAAATGCAACATGTATCTTGATCATAAGTGGATATACATACTCCGGCAATATATTCCCCCGCATACTCAAACACATACATACTGCGTTTTCCACTTATAATATCGTTTTCAATCCGTTTTCTTTTTTCTATGTTAAATTCAAAATCCCAAAAATGAAAACATTTACACAAATTCTCAACTTCTAACGGAATAATTTCATTCGTTTACAGTTCGCCGCCCGAGTATTGTCTGAGCTGTCGTTGTCGTTTTCCTAACTTTTGACACCCCATTTGCACCACTCACTCCTACTGCGGGCAGATGCAAAGCATCTGTTCGTGAAAGAAAGAGGCTAAAAGAAATCCATTTATTTATAGCCTCTTTCTTTCACGAAGCGGCACCGGAGGTGCCTCCCGCAGTAACCAGTAACAAAAACAGCGCTGTCAAAAGTCAGCGGAAACGACAATACAGACAGCGAGTTTTGCGAGACGCGGCGAAAGATTTCTGTAAACGAGAGAAATAATTCATTTTTCGTTGGGAGTGTATACCGGATAAGAGACGGCAGGATAGCCGCGTATTAATCAATTGCTCCTGCTGTTCCGTCCGTTTTCAGAAGCATTAACCCAATCAAAATGACAATGGGAAAAATCATTGCCGCCCCGAGCCCCAACTTTAAATTATTTCCGGTAGAATCAGCTACCATGCCGACTACTGTCGGGCCGGACGAACATCCAATATCCCCTGCCAACGCCAAAAACGCATACATCACCGTTCCCCCCGCCGGCAGTTTCACGGCAGCTACACTAAATGTACCCGGCCAGAATATCCCGACCGAGAAACCACAGACCGCACAACCAATCAACCCAAACAGAGGCATTTCGGCAAGCATTGCCAGTGCATAACAGCCGATACAGAGAACGGCACAGCCAATCATAAACTTTTTGAGCGGAATCCGTTCGCTGCATTTCCCATAAAACGCTCTTGCCAGTCCCATCAAAACAGCAAAGGCGCAAGGCCCCGTCAAATCACCGACAGTTTTCGACACCCCAAGCGCCGACTCCGCAAAAGTCGACGCCCATTGGCTCATCGCCAATTCCGAGGCTCCGGCACATATCATAATTACAATAAGAAGCCAAAATACCTTCTGTTTTATCAAGGCTCTAAAATTCATCTGCTTCTCTTCTTCTATCGTCCGACGAAGCGGTACAAATAAAAAATAAATCATATTGACAAATGGCACGAATCCCCATATACATGCTAATACAGGCCAATGTTTAATTCCAAAAACAGCAAAAAACAGCGTCGATACCAACACGAGAAAAACATGCCCCCAGCAGTAAAAGGAATGCAGCAGGCTCATTGCCGCCTCTTTGCGTGCGGTCGGGCAGGCTTCCACAATCGGGCTAATAAGAACCTCTATAATACCGCCCCCGATAGCATAGAGAACAACAGCCGTCATAAGCCCCGCATAAGGACTTGAAAATATTCGTGGAAAAACAGCCAGCCCCATCAGTCCGACAGCCGCAAACATGTGTGCTGAAACAATCGCTTTTCGGTAACCAATCCGGTCTATAAAACTGGCGGAAAGTAAATCCACACAGAGTTGAACAAAAAAATTCACCGTTGTAATAAGCGTGATATCTTTCAGCGTGAGATGATACGTCGTCTGAAAGGTCAAAAATAAAAGTGGCGCAAAGTTATTAACAATCGCCTGTGTAATATATCCAATATAACTGGCATAAATTGTGTGACGATAATCCAATCGTATCCTCTGATTCATTATACTCTCCATTCTAATGGTTTCCCGTCCAAAACAGCCTCTGCCAAACAGCCTCTCTCATATCGCAATTTTAAAGAAAAGAATTCTTCTCTCTCCTCCATCAGACGAAAAAAGATTTTGTCTCCCTCCCAAATAGGCAAATCATATACCTTATCTTTATCCACCCATTGCAGCTCTCCCTCGCTGCACTCCTGTAATTCTCCCTCAAAACCGTCCGCTTTGTAAAGACACATATACTCCACGTCATTCCAATGGTCGGATATAAATGTTACAATTCCGCAAAATCTCCAACGGGTAAGCGTCAACCCCGTCTCCTCTTTTACCTCACGAAGCAGACACTCTTCCGGTGATTCCTCCGTTTCGAAATGTCCACCGACGCCAATCCATTTATCCTTATTGCAATCCTTTTCTTTCTTCACACGGTGAAGCATCAGATATTGGTCTTCTTTTTCTATATAACATAGCGTAGTCAATGAAGTTCCCATCATCCCCGCTTCCTTTCTAATCTCTCCTGCCTTCTCTTTCTGCGAATCTTATCCTTGAGCATCTGCACGACAGAAACATATAGCATCACAAGCGCTGCACTAATAATTACACCGCCAATAATATCCGTCAGCCAATGCACACCCGAAAGCAGACGCCCCATTACCATCAAAGCAATGACCGCTACTGCCACAATATCCGCTAAGATACAAACCGTCTGATTTTTAATCATCCGGTTAAACTGCATAATTGCCGTTGCCATTACACAACAGACAAGCATCGTATGAGAAGAGGGATAGGATGCCGCTAACTGCTCCTCTTCCAAAACCGGACGGTAATTAATTATTACTTTTTCAAAAAAAACATAAAACACTGCCATTACAACATAAAAACCGCCTAATACTAACAGATGCAAATCTGTGCGGAATAAATTCCTGCGCTGTATCATCTGTTTTAATCCCACTATGCCGAATCCAAATATAACAAGTATGGCAAAAACTCCTAAATATTTTGTAACTGAATACCAAAATTTACTCTCCCCCAGAAAGGAAAAAACAGCCATATTTATACCGGCAAAACCTATTTCCGTATCTTCCGGCCCAACCGGCTGCACATCAACCGTCTTAACGAGCACCGTATAAATAATAAATAAAACAAATAAACTAATTGTTGCTATGTAGCTCTTACGTGTCTTACTCATATCTTTCCTCCATTTACGCACGGAAATTCTCTCTCGCGCTTTTTTCTTTCTCTTTTACCTTTATGACAACATACTCGGATTTACATCCTGTCTTGAAATGAAGCGCCCAGTCTGAAATACCGGAAGTCACGACAAAATTCGTATTGCCCCGCTTCTCCCATCCGTATGTTTTGTCATTTTCTCCCGTCCATTCACCGACATAATTAATCGGAAACAACTGTCCTCCATGTGTATGACCGGACAAAACCAAATCAACTGCGGATTTCTCTTGTGCCTCATAATCGTGTGGTTGATGGTCTAACACGACAGTGAATATATCCGCATTTAATTTTTCTACCAAAACATCCATCTCTGCACGCGGCGTTCCCCGCTCTTTCTCTGAGCGGTCTTGTCTGCCTGTCAGATAGAGGCGATTGTCAATCAGTACCGTCTCATCCTGCAACACTTTCACATTGTTTTTCTCCAATTCGGTAATCAAATCTTTACCGCTATACCCCCGTTTCCCCTTATCATAATATCCTTTGTCGTGATTTCCAAATGCATAATACACACCATACTTCGTTTTCAGGGAACGAAACGCTCGACAGGCATTTATCATATCCTCCCTTGAGGTGTCATCATCCACAAAATCTCCGGTAATAACAACAATATCGGGGTTCTCCTCTTGTATCGTACGGATATGTGCGGCAAATCCTTTGCCATCAAACGTCGTACCTATATGAGAATCGGCAATCTGAACAATACAGAAATCACCTACTGCTTTATCTGTCTCAATGACATACTCTGTTCGCCACACATGATGAGCAAGATACCATCCAACACAAAGATAACCAACCGTAATTGCTACGGAAACGATTCCTATCAGATAAGAGCCGCTTTTTTTATTCCGCTTCTTCTCTATAAGGTAATTCATCCTGTCACAGACAAACCAGAAAACTACGAAATGAAGAATGCAGATAATCATATTCATCGCATCAAGGAAAACACATAGTCCGGCACACAAAAGCAAAACCGGAATCAGCGCAAAAAACAGTCTTCTAAGCTTTCCCTCCCCGCCCATTCGTTTCACATATGGCATCTTATAAAAGCGGCTGATTAAGTAAATAAGTCCAAGCGCCATGCAAATAATTAACAGGGAAAAAATTAGTATCCATATAATCACCGTATGCTCCTCCTGATTTGTAATCCTTCTTACTTTTTCTTCTTCTGTCCCCTCTTTGGTTTGTCCTTATAGTGCTGTTTCGCCGCCTGATAAAAGGAATTCAATTTATTCCGGTTATCCCCCGCCTTAGCGCTGCCAACCATCTGCCGCACAAAAGTGTTCAGCTTCTCGATATATTCCTCTTCCGAGATTTCTCCATCCGCCACTCCGGAAAGTCCCTTTTCCCAACTGGCTGTCAGCTTCGGCGACAACATCTGAGGCATCGAATACCTCACAATCCCACAGACAAGCTCTCCTTTCAGCGTTGGCGTGATAATCTGCGTCTTTTTATTCAAGTTCAGATAATCAATATGAAACAGTTTTTTTAAGATTTCCGCCCTCGTAGCGCTCGTACCGATACCGCTTCCTTTTATCTGGGCCCGCAGCTCCTCCTCTTCAATCAATTGTCCTGCATTCTCCATCGCCAGAATCATCGAGCCGGAATTATAACGTTTAGGAGGTGAAGTCTCCCCCTCTTTTATATGGCACTCCGTCAAATCTACTGATTTCCCCTTTTTGAGCAAATCCAATACCTCTTTCAAGTCAAAATTCTCGTCTTCATCGGCGTCCTTTTGCGCGCTATCTATCTCCTCTGCACGCTTTTTCTTCGCAAAAGAATATTGCGTCACAGGGAGGAAGCCCTCCTCAAGCAACACTTTTGATGATGTGAAAAAGCGCTCCCGTTCCGCCTGCACCGTCACATTCACTTTCTGATACACTGCTGCAGGAAAAAAGATACTGAGGAAACGACGGACAATTACCTCATACATCTTTGCCGGAATATCTCCCAGACTCTTTAAGGCAGAGAGACCCTGTCCGGTCGGAATAATGGCATAATGGTCGGTAATCTGTTTATCATTGACATAGCGTGTCTTCTCGAGACCCTGATATGTGCGGTTTTCCGATATGTATGTCAGATACGGCACGGCCAGTCCATAGCCCTGTAAGCCGCTGAGATTCTTTCCAATCTCCTTTGCCACTGCACTTGACAATACACGGGCGTCCGTTCTCGGATATGTGACAAGTTTCTTTTCGTACAATTCCTGTACAACGGAAAGCGTCTCATCTGGACTAATTTTAAATAGTTTCGAGGCATGATTTTGCAGTTCTGCCAGATTAAACAATAGCGGCGGATTCTTCCTTTCTTTCTTCTTTTCCACCTTTTCAATGACAGCAGGTGAGGGCTCCGGCTGCATCAGGGTATCAATCAGGGCGAGCGCCTGCTCTCTTTCCTTAAAACCGTTTTCCTTATACAGGTGTGGAGACTGATAATAATGGGAACCATCCACTGCTTTCCACTCTCCCTGAAAAGTCTTTCCCTCCAGTGCAAACGTTCCCAGTACACGGTAAAAAGGCGTCTTGACAAAATTGCGTATCTCCCACTCCCTCGCCACAACCATTCCGAGAACACATGTCATAACGCGTCCTACGGAAACCGAAGTCCATTTTTTATCGGCAAAATTCTGATTCAGCCAATAGCCGTATTTCAGAGAAAGAACACGGGAAAAATTAATTCCCATTAGATAGTCTTCTTTGGCTCGCAAATACGCGGAACTGCTTAGATTATCATACTCAGACATCGGTTTTGCCTCCCGTATACCCCGCAGTATCTCATCTTCCGTCTGGGAGTCAATCCACACGCGCAGCCTCTTTTTTGCCGCCGGCACTTTCGCCATCTCATCAACGAGACGATATATGTACTCGCCCTCTCTTCCGGAATCGGTACAGATATAAATCGTATCCACATCTTCACGATTAAGAAGAGCGCTCACGGTTTGAAACTGCTTTTTTACATTCGGAATCACTTCATAAAGAAAATCAACCGGTAAAAAAGGCAGCGTATCCAGCGACCATTTCTTTAGCGCTTCATCATAAACCTCTGGATAACTCATCGTTACCAAATGTCCTACGCACCATGTCACAATTGTGTCCGCAGATTCTATGTATCCGTCGCCGCGTCGCGCCTGCACTTTCAGGATTCTGGCAAATTCCTGTGCCACACTTGGTTTTTCCGCGATGAATAATTGTTTCGCCATGTATCGTCTTAATCCTTCCCTCTGTTTTCCAACCCTGTCATTTAATATGTTACAAGTCTGGGCAAACTGCGCCCAGACTCATTACTTATTCTTATTTTTGTAATCAATCAATACAAAGGATACTTATCTGTCAAAGCTTTTACCATTTCTTTTGCTTTCTCAACATTTCCCTCGTGGTCATCAATAATCATGGCAATTGCCTCGGCAATTTTATCCATATCTTCCGTATTCATGCCGCGGCTCGTAACCGCTGCTGTGCCAAGGCGGATACCGCTCGTCACGAACGGCGACTGTGGGTCATTCGGAATGGTATTTTTATTCGATGTAATATTCGCATCATCTAACCATTTCTCCACTTCTTTACCGGTAAGTCCCTTTTTCGCCAAATCAACTAGCATCAGGTGATTGTCCGTGCCTCCGGATACAATATCAATGCCCCGTTTCTGCAGCCCCTTGCAGAGCGCCTGTGCATTGTCCACAATATTTTTACCATATTCTTTAAAACTTGGCTCTAACGCCTCTTTAAAACATAAAGCTTTCGCCGCAATCACGTGCATTAGCGGGCCACCCTGTATTCCCGGGAAAATGGCCTTATTAAGCTTATGCTCATTAGCAAATTCCTCGGAAGAAAGTATCATGCCGCCGCGAGGCCCGCGAAGCGTTTTGTGAGTTGTCGTCGTCACCACATGCGCATATGGAATCGGACTCTCATGATAACCGGAAGCAACCAAACCGGCAATGTGAGCCATATCTACCATAAGAAAAGCTCCTACTTCGTCAGCAATTTCACGGAACTTCTTAAAATCAATCTTGCGGCAGTACGCACTCGCTCCGGCAATAATCATCTTCGGTTTGCACTCTTTTGCGATACGCGCCACCTCGTCATAATCTATGAAACCGGTATCATCAACGCCATACGGCACGATGTTATAATAAGTACCGGAAATATTGGCCGGACTTCCATGAGATAAATGTCCGCCATGGTCGAGATTCATCCCCATTACGGTTTCCCCCGGCTGAACAAGAGCAAAAAATACTGCCATATTTGCCTGTGCGCCGGAATGCGGCTGAACATTGGCATAAGTACATCCGAAAAGTTCTTTGGCGCGCTCTCTGGCCAAATCTTCTACCATATCGACATACTGGCATCCGCCATAATAGCGCTTGCCCGGATATCCCTCCGCATACTTATTCGTCAGAGTGCTGCCCATAGCCGCCATAACTGCTTTACTCACAAAATTTTCCGAAGCAATCAACTCAATATGGTCGTTTTGGCGCCCCGTCTCAAGCTCCATTGCTTTTGCCAACTCCGAATCGGCATTTTTCACTAACTCAAATGAATACATAATCTATCTCCTTTTTTTAATTAATACTAAGTTATCGTAAATCGGTAAATATCCGTAACAACGGATTACACTTCATCAATAGCTTTTCCGATATCGTTGCGCATATACTTATTTTCAAACGAGATAAGTTTTGTTGCCTCATAAGCATTCGCTCTCGCCTCTTTCAGATTCGCGCCTTTTGCCGTCACTCCTAGAACACGGCCCCCATTCGTCACAATACCTTTTTCCGTCTTCTTTGTTCCGGCATGAAATACATAATACCCTTCTTTGCCATCAAAATTTTCAAAACCAGTAATCACTTTACCTTTTTCATAGTGTTCCGGATATCCGTCCGAAGCCAGAACAACGCAAACGGCCGCATTGTCTTCAAACTGCAAATCTATCTCATCCAGCTTTCCGTCAATACAAGCATTCACTACGTCAATGATATCGTTTTTCATGCGGGGAAGAACAACTTGCGCCTCCGGGTCTCCAAAACGGGCATTGTACTCCAACACTTTAGGGCCGTCTTTCGTAAGCATGAGCCCCACGAAAAGAATGCCGACAAAGTCCCGTCCCTCTGCTTTCATCGCATCCATCGTCGGCTGGTATACTTTCTCCTCACAAAACTTCCTAACTTCATCCGTATAAAACGGACTCGGTGAAAAAGTACCCATACCACCGGTATTTAATCCCTCATCGCCATCTTTGGCGCGTTTATGGTCTTGTGCGCTTGTCATCGGTTTAATATGTGTTCCGTCGCAATAACAGAGTACCGAAACTTCAGGCCCTGTCATAAACTCTTCAATCACAATTTCATTTCCGGCATCTCCAAACTGCTTGTCTAACATCAATGTCTTGACGCCGTCTTTTGCTTCTTGCAAAGTGTTGCAAATAAGGACACCCTTACCGAGCGCCAAACCGTCTGCTTTCAGTACAATCGGCATCGGCGCAGTTTCCAGATACTTCAATGCAGCGTCCGCATCCGTAAAATTCTCATAGGCGGCAGTCGGAATATGGTATTTCTTCATTAAATCTTTGGAAAATGCCTTGGAACCCTCGATAATAGCCGCATTTTTCCGCGGGCCAAAGACACGGAGCCCCCTCTCCTCAAATACATCAACAATCCCGCCTACCAGAGGATCATCCATACCAATGATAGTCAAATCAATCCGCTTCTCTTCGGCAAAATCAGCGAGTTTTTCAAATTCCATAGCCGCAATATCAACGCATTCTGCCACAAAGGCAATTCCGGCATTCCCCGGCGCACAATAGATTTTATCCACCTGACTACTCTTGGCAACGCTTGTCGCGATAGCGTGTTCACGCCCTCCACTTCCTACAATCAGAACTTTCACTTATCGGTTCCTCCTTTTAAAGTTGAATCAGTTAATATATACTAAATGATTTTTAATCTCTATCCTGCCGTTAGCAATCAAATTTATCGCCTGTGGCAGTATGTTCCACTCGGCCTGCTCCATCACACGTTTCTGAAGTATTTCCGGTGTATCATCCTGTTTTACTTCAACCGCTTTTTGCAAAATAATCGGCCCGCTGTCCGTTCCCTCGTCGACAAAATGAACGGTTGCCCCCGTCACTTTATTGCCGCGGGCCAGCACGCTTTCATGGACTTTCAGTCCATAATAGCCGGCGCCGCAATGCGAGGGAATCAGAGAAGGATGAATATTAATAATACGCCCCTCATATGCCTTAACGAAATTTTCCGGCAAAATCACAAGATAACCGGCTAAGACGACCAAATCAATTTGAGCCTGTTCCATCGCCTGAATCAAGGCGTCGCCAAACGCTTCCCGATGTTCATATTCTTTAGGCACTAACACCTGTGATGGAATCCCATATCCGGCCGCCCGCTCCAGTGCATAAGCGTCCGGTTTATTGCTGATTACAAGGGCAATTTCCGCATTGGTGATAACGCCGCTTTCCACACTGTCCAGAATCGCCTGCAGATTTGTACCGCCGCCAGAAACACATACAGCTACCTTTAACATAAAGTAACCCCTTTCTCTCCGTTTCTGATTTCTCCTAAAATATACGGCGTCTCACCGGCGCTGCGAATGGCCTCAATCGTCGTTTCGACGTCGTTTCGCTCAACGGCCATAATCATTCCCACACCCATGTTGTATGTATTAAACATAGCTTCTTCTGCCACGTTACCATCATTTGCCAGCATTTTAAAGATCGGCGGAATGACAAAACTGTCTTTCTCAATAACAGCGTGTGTCCTCTCACGCAGCATGCGCGGAATATTTTCATAAAATCCGCCGCCGGTTATATGGCTGCACGCTTTAATCTGGACGTCTGCTTCTTTAATGCTGCGAAGCGCTTTCACGTAAATCTTCGTAGGCGTCAGCAGCGTCTCTCCTAATGTCAAGTCACTTTCCAGAGATTCGTACTTGCGGTTCAAAGTCTCCGCTTTCATCGAAAATACGCTTCGCACCAGTGAGTAACCGTTACTGTGAATACCAGAAGACGCCATGCCGATTAAAATATCTCCGGCTTTCAAATCTTTTCCGGTAATCATATCTTTTTTGTCAACGATTCCTACCGAGAAACCGGCTAAATCATATTCTTCGGCCGGATAAAAACCGGGCATCTCCGCCGTTTCTCCTCCAATCAGCGCCGAGTCTGCCTGACGGCATCCCTCTGCTACCCCGCTGACAATCTGCGCAATTTTCTCGGGTTCATTTTTACCACATGCAATATAATCTAAGAAGAACAATGGTTCTCCACCAGCACATGCAATATCGTTAACACACATCGCCACCGCATCAATTCCTATTGTATCATGCTTATCAAGAATGAATGCCAACTTTAACTTTGTTCCTACACCATCCGTTCCAGATACTAATGTAGGTTCCTCCATTCCAATAAAATTCTTCATGGAAAAAGCGCCGGAAAATCCCCCGATATCCGTTAATACCTCCGGTCTCATCGTAGAAGCAATGTGTTCTTTCATCAGGGATACTGCCTTGTAGCCTGCCTCAATGTCAACTCCTGCTTTTTTGTAATCCATGTCATTATCCTCCTAAATATTGAATGTAATGTCAGCCTGACGGCGCCAATCTGTTAAACAATCTTAAACTTAATCTTTTTCGTTCCGGTATAATTGCCTTTTCCTTTAATTGTTATCGTTGCTGTTCCTCTTTTCTTATTTTTCTTATAAGTAACTTTATAGTCGCGCTTTTTCTTTAACGTCACGCCTTTTACTTTCACTTTAACTTTCGGTTTAATTGCTTTTCCGGTTTTTACATAAGCTTTTTTTACACCGCTGACACTGGCTTTTTTCACTGTTCCGCGGCTAATGGAAAAGAATGCCTGAGCCGTACCGGTGTAATTTCCAATTCCGGTAACGGTAATTATCGCCGTACCCCGTTTTTTATTGTTTTTATAAGAGACGGTATAATCGGTGCCTTTCTTCAGGCTCACACCGTTTAACGCCGCTTTTACCGACGGCTGAATTGCCTTTCCGGTATACACATATTGACTGGCAAAACCACTCAATGTCGCACCGGCGATTGACCCCGGATGAATGATAAACGTCTTCGTCAGCACACCTGTATAATCCCCAATACCCCGAATGGTAACTTTGGCAGTACCTGCTTTTGTATTAGATGTATAAGTCAGACGATAATCCAAATCCTGTACTAAGGTAACGTCGTTCAGACGAACCGTCATCGTCGGCGTCATCGCTACGCCGGAATAATAATATCCTCCCAAATCCAGAACAGAAGCTTTGGAAACTGAACGCTCCAATGCCTCATATGCTCTCTCTGCCTCTATCAGAACATTCGCATTCGGTACATATGTTTTTTGTACATCGGTAAGTTCATCAAACGCTCTTCTCGCACTATTAATCGCAGTTCCCGCCTTTACGTTTACTTTCCCTATCTGCGCAATCAGACTGGAAACACGCAGCGCTTTATTAAGATTTAACGTCTCCAAATCACGGTCAATGTTTTGTATTTTATTGATATAGTCCTTTCCGACATAGCGTTTTGCCGTCTCCGATAACTTATCGTAATCACTGTGGATGGACGCGACATATTGCTCGTCTAACAACGAGTGATTATTGACAATGACATCAATCTTTACCCGCAGCGCGTTAGCCTCTGACGCATCCGCATAAATGGAGCGGAGATTTTCAATATTAAATACCTTTGCCTGCTTTTCGCTGCTCATACGTTCGTATCCGTTGAGAACACTTTCCATTTGCAGTTTTTTCGAGCACATTGTCGCATCTTCCGTGCTCTCAATCTGACGGATACTCTTAATCATCTCCAGCACTTCCGTCGATTCATCCAGCAACGTCACATTGGTAATCAGGGATGCAACGTCGCTGAGACCGCTGTATGTATTGACGAATACCCGATAGGCCTTATATGCCGCCTCGTACCGCTCCAAATAACTTTCGTATTCTTCTTCGGAAGCGGCAGCGCCGATTTCCTCAATCGCTCTCATAACCTCTTCCGTATTCGTGTGCAGTAAAACTGCGCGATTGAGTTTCGTTACATATTCATCTGGAAGCATTTCCCTCTCTACATCCGTTAACTCTTCACTAAAATAACGGTATGCACGGAGCGCCGCCGTAAGTTCCGTCTTATTGGCCGGCGTATCGGAAATAATCGACATCATCTGCTCTAATTCCGTAAAGTGCTTATACTGGTCAAGTACAAATTGAATCTCGTCGCCCCGATAATAATCGTAGACCGAGATACGGAACTTACTTTCCTGCCCTGCATCCACAGCTTCTTTCAGCACCTGCATCTTTTCCCGTACCGTGTCGTTAAAGGTATTATATACACCTAAATCATCAAATGCTTTCTCGACATCCGCATGAAACGTTGCCTTGGCATAATTATCAAAAGCCTCCAACATCGCATTCTTGATATTTTTCTGCAGGCAGACGTAATATTTTGGCTTTAAGCTGGCAAATTTGCTGTCATATAACCCGTAAGCCGTCTTTGCCGCCTTATAGTCTTCCATGAAAAAATTATAGTCATCCTCGTCGCTGTTCCGGCTCGGAATCTGAATGCGGGAAAATACACTATCCGCCCGCTCTGCCAAACTCAGTAACTCATGAATCTGATTTAACGCATTGACATCGTCGCTGTTTACCGCATCACGAATATGCTTACTGCTTTCATCATAAGCCGTCTGTGCCGTTTCATAATTTTCTTTCGTCAACGGTGCGTTGATTAAATTCTGAATCGCCTCGGTAACCGGACGGGCTAGTTTAACCAACGCTTCTTTCTGCGCATCGGCATACGCCAGACTAAATGCCTGTACCGAAGTAAAGTACGTGTGCGTCACATCCGGAGCCCCCGGATCTATGACTATGGTTGTCTTCTCTGTCACATAAGAATCTAATGTTTCTATCGTAGAACTATTTGTCATACTGCGGAGAATATTTTCCAATCCGTCTATCTGCTCCGCTAATTCTTCCGTAAAAACATATTTTTCTACTGTTGGTGCAGCTTCAACAATAACATCAATGTATCCTTTCGCTACATCCAAATCCGCAGCAACATCCGCTTTCACCAGATTTGCCGGCAGCAATGTTGTGAGCATTGCAAAAATAATCCATAAAGAAACAAATTTTTTCAATCCTTTCATCCTCCCTTTGGAAAATTACTTATTCTACCTTATTTTACCTTGTCTATTCAAAAATAGCAACAATAAATCCTTTTCTTTCACAGAAAAATCTGCTACAATGATAGCTGGAATAGCGCATTACCATGCATTAGAAAGCTTAAGGAGGTACCTGATTATGCAGAAAAAGAAAGGCTCTCTTCTCTCTTTTCGGCCTGATATCAAAATCGTAGACGCCACAATCCGCGATGGCGGATTAGTAAATAATTTCCATTTTACAGAGGATTTTATTAAAGATTTGTACGCCGCCAACGTTGCTGCCGGCGTTGATTATATGGAATTTGGTTATAAGGCATCCAAAGATATTTTTGATGAGACAGAATTCGGTCCGTGGAAATTTTGTGAAGAAGAAGACATCCGTCATATCGTCGGAGATAACGATACGGATTTGAAAATAGCCGTCATGGCAGATGTTGGACGCTGTAACTATAAAAGGGATATTATTCCACGTAGCGAAAGTGTTATTGATTTAATCCGCGTTGCCACTTATATCAACACCATTCCGGCCGCACTCGAAATGGTCGAACACAGCAAACAGCTCGGTTACGAGGCTACCATTAATATTATGGCAATCTCTAACGCCAAAGAATCAGAAATGGAAGAAGCCCTTGATTTAATCGGAAAAAGCGATGTGGACGGCATCTATATTGTAGACAGCTACGGCGCTTTGTATATGGAGCAAATCGAAGAATTAGCTATTAAATATCTGGCTATGACGGAGGCAAATAATAAATATGTCGGCATCCATGCTCACAATAACCAGCAGCTCGCTTTCGCCAATACCATTGCTGCCCTGACATGCGGGGTAAGTTATTTGGACGCCACCGTAAACGGAATGGGACGGGGAGCCGGAAACTGTGCTACCGAACAGCTTCTCGGTTTTCTTAAAAATCCGAAATATGACATGATCCCGATATTGAAATTTCTGGAAAAACATATGACACCCTTAAAAGAATCCGGCGTTGTCTGGGGCTACAATATACCCTATCTTCTGACCGGACAGATGAACCGCCATCCCCGCTCTGCCATCGCAGCGACCAACGAGGGACGAACCGATTTCCTTAACTTCTATCTGGAATTGGGCGATAAAGACTGACAAAGCGGCGGTTGAAATTCACGCCGCTTTCCAATAAAACCCATAAATTACCGTCAGCTCCTATTGGCTTCGCCAATACCGCTCAGGCAATTTATGGGTTTTCTTATATTCTGAAAAGTGATGTCTTTATTGAACGACAATATGCTTTTCTACGCTACGCTTCGCTTCATTCAGATTATTGCGGATTTTCTCCAGTTCCTCAAGCGCCTGCTTACCATCTTCCTCTTCTGCTTCGTCTATTTTTTCTTTCACGTTCTTTTGCATTTTGGCAAGCTGCTGTTTCATATCTTTAAAACTCTGGGCAACTTCAATGCTGTTTTCCTGAATCACTTTTTCAACATCCGAATACAGCTTCATGACATCCTCTGTCTTGTCCACGACCGCCTTTTTCGTTTCCTGCGTAATACCGTCCGCACGGCATCCGGCCAGACTCAGACAGACAAGCAGCAAAACAAAAATTTGTTTCCATCCTTTCATTGTAACCTCCATTCCGGATTTTCAGCATACTGTTTCAGGCTGGCATCCATGTTGTTCCCTCTCTGGAATCTTTCAGGACGATTCCCTGTTCCGCAAGTTCCTCGCGGATGGCGTCTGCAGTTGCAAAGTCTTTCGCTTTCTTAGCCTCTGCCCGCTCTTCAATTTTGTGCTCGATATATGAGACAAATTCTTCGTCCAGACATTCTTCCCTTTCCTCCCATGCAGCGGTCAGTTCGAGAGAAAGTACCTCTTCATATCTTGCCACTAAAGCCCTCTTTGTCCCATCGTTCATATCTGCTTTCAACATATCATATAAAACGGTAATGGCAGAACTGGTATTCATGTCATTTCCTAAAGCTTCAGCAAATTTTTTCTCGTATTCGTCAAAGGCCGCCTTATCGGTTTCGCCCTCCTCTGACAGGTTGGCAATACGCCGCAGCAACTTGTCATACGCGGTCGCCACATTATCCAAGGCGTCCCATGAAAACTCCAACGGCTTGCGATAATGGGAAAGAAGACAGAACATACGGTAAACCATGGGATTATACCCTTTCTCCTCCAAAAGGGAAACCGTAAGAAACTCTCCCTTTGATTTGCTCATCTTACCACTTGTCGTATTCAGGTGATTTACATGGAACCAGTAATTACACCACTTATGACCGATATATGCCTCGCTCTGGGCAATCTCGTTTGTATGGTGCGGAAAAATATTGTCAACACCGCCACAATGGATATCCATATATTCTCCCAAATGCTTTATGCTGATACAGGAACATTCAATATGCCATCCCGGATATCCGACGCCCCACGGACTGTCCCATTTTAACTCCTGATTATCAAATTTTGACTTTGTAAACCATAAGACAAAATCCGTTTTATTTTTCTTATTCGTATCTTCCTCTACATCTTCACGCACTCCGACTTGTAAATCTTCTTCATTTTGAGAAGAAAGCACATAATAATTGTCGAGCTTTGATGTGTCGAAATATACGTTTTCACCCGCCACATAAGCATAACCTTTTTCTAGCAGCACCTCAATCATATGAATAAATTCCGGAATACAGTTTGTCGCCGGCTCAACGATATCCGGCTGCTTAATCAGCAGCTTCTCACAGTCTGCCATAAATGCCTCTGTATAAAAGCGGGCAATATCCATAACCGTCTTGTTTTCCCGCTTCGCCCCTTTGAGCATTTTATCTTCTCCAGTGTCGCCGTCACTCGTAAGATGTCCTACATCCGTAATATTCATCACCCGCGTTACATCGTATCCAACATAACGAAAATATTTCTCGAGCACATCTTCCATGATATAACTGCGCAGGTTTCCTATATGGGCGAAATGATAGACCGTAGGCCCACATGTATACATCGCCACCTTTCCCGCTTCATTCGGCTTAAACTCCTCCACCCTTTTTGTCAATGTATTGTATAAATACGTCTTAATATCCATCCGTCTACCTAACCTCTCTCCTAGAAATGCAGGGAAGTATTTACTATACCCCTGTCTTCTTAATTATAATATACAGGGAAAATGCCTTTTGACCCCAACATCATTATAAAAAGCACCCGAAAAATTTTCAAGTGCTTTTTGTCACAAAACAGTCAGACGGCTAATCATTTTCATCTGTACGGAGGGTATCATACCGGATAAAAACAGTGTGATACCCGTCGCTCAGACAATTACCCCATCTTTTCAATTCCCCTGAATCTTTCAATTACATCATCAACAAGAAGTTTATCGACAAGGAAATAATCCATGCCATCTTTATCCACGCGGTAAAAATTGGTTCCGTCATACGGAAGAAACTTCACTGTCACGTCGCGGTTTTCCTCATGGAACACCATCTTCAGTACCGGTGTAGTATCTTTTACCGTCTGCTCCCCATCTTCTGCTTTCCCCGTGTACTCGAGCAGATAAGCCTGCGAGTACGGCGTCAGGAAATCATTTTCATCTTTATCGGAAATCTTTTTGCCATTCAGCTTCCAGATATTCTTTTGACTTTTATCCGTAGCATTTTCCGCCGCTGTTCCTTTATCCTGCGAAGGCGCCGGTGTCTCCTGTTTGGACGCTTCGTTATTTTTTACTGGTGTCCGAGTCACCTGCAGCAATGTCTTATCATAAGCCACATCATATCCTTTAATACTTGTCGCCAGAACCGAATATACACAGTGGTCCATGCTCTCGTATGCATCGAGTTTTGTCATATTTTCCACGACGTCGCTGTTCATCTTATATATATTCGTACTTCCATTCTCGCACACATAATAACTGTCTTCTGTCTTATCGCCTACGGACAGAACAAGCGTCTTATACTCCCGCTTATCTTTCGGAATAACATATGCCGCCTCTGCAGAAGAATCTCCCGTAACGACAGTGGACGGCGTAGCAGTTACCGACGGCGTGTAGCCCTCCTGCGCCTCATAATATTTTATCGTAATAACAGAAGATGGATTATCCAATCCGTAAGGCTTCAAATCATTTGCCTTGTATTCGACCAATTCCGTATACGTCAGCGCATTAAAATAACCGAGAGTCGTATTCCAATTTGATGCGCTTGTTGCCAGAGGACGGGCATACGGTTTTGTAATATTCCAGTTGGAATAAAAATCCACTTTTTCTTTATCTGAAACCCGTTTGGCCTCAAAATCACTGCCTTTGCGGTTATTCACGCAAATATACGTCATATAATCCGTTTCTATCGACGGCAGGGAAGCCATCTGAATCATACTGTTCCTCGGAACATCAACCGAAGAAATCAATGTTTCATTCAGGCAGTAAACCGTATCACCAGCATTCGATTTACTATAGTAACCTTTATTTTCCTTTGGCACTTTGAGGCCGATTTCATACACATATTCCCGCCCGTCCTTTGCCGTAACGGATAATTTCATGGCAGGCGTCTTGAGACCGTAATTTTCCAGTCCGCCGGAAATAGTTTCCATTTTTTCCGTCGCAGTAACGGGATTCAGGGCGTCCGTTATCGCACTTACTTTCTCTTCATTTACCGGAATCGAATCATCTTCCGCCATTTTCCAATTCTCTTTACTGCGTTTCAAAGACCATACCGTTTTCCCATCCTTTTCAAAGGATATCGTCTCAATGGTATCGGCGGCAATCGTATCTACTGTAATCTGCCCGTTATCGTTATCCTTATCTCCACCCGTCTCTTCTTTTTTTCTGTCCGGCATTAAGAAATACAGCAAGAGACAGATAAGAAGTACGACAGACAAAATAATAAGAGTAATCGTATTTTTTTTCCTGCTTGTCATTATTTTTTCCTCCTGCGATTCCAAATCAAGAAGCCAATCAGCAGAAGCGAAAGCGGAACAATCCCCAGCAGCAGGGCCGTCCAGAAACGGATGTCCCCCTGTTCAATCACGGCGCTGTCTACCGTCAGCGAGCGATTCGGGATATTCAGCACGGCAATCTCTTCTCCGGAATCCCCGACTAACCATGTCAGGGCATTGACTAAAATGCTGCGGTTTGCGTATTGGTTGTTGCCAATAATGCTGACCATGGATTGTGAAGCGTAGTCTACAACGCCGGTAAAGGCAACCGAACCGACAACGAACAGCTTCGTCGCATGCCCTTCGCCTTTTGTGTTCTGCGCATGGGTATCCGTTGCCATCATAGCAACACTGAACGGCCCGCTCTCGTCCTTATCCGTCTTCTCGACTTCCTCCTTTTTTAGCTCATCCGGCATTTTGCAATATGATTTATCGGATGTTTCCAACACCGATTCTACTTTCAGCGTACCCCGTACTTTCTTATCGGCAGTCAGACCGCGGCTATACCATGCAAGAGTATCCGCTTTTGTGACATCCGTTGCCAGACTGCTGTCCTCTGCAAGTTTCGGAGTCAGCAGCATATACATACCGGAACCATAGGAAACAGAATATCCTTCTGGGTCCAGTACCATGCCTTTCTTCGCCTCTATTCCGTAATCTTTTAATAATTTATCATAGAATGGTGTCTCCACCGTATAATTGAGGAAGAACAGGCCTTTCCCGCCCTCTTTTAAATAGTTGGTAATATATTGGTACTCGTTTTCTGTCAAATCTCTGGACGGACTGTTCATAATAAACAAATCACACTCTTCTGGAAGTTTCGTGTTTTTGGCAATAGCGAAATCCTCATATTCCATTCCGTTCTTCGACAATAAATCATAAAAATCATCCGTTAATTTCTGTTCTCCGTGGTCGTTCGACACATACACTTTCAATGTGTTTTTTAATGTCACTTTCTGTATCGCCGAAGTCACCGCGGACTCAAGTTTGAGCGTCTGCGGTATCTGCTGGTAACTTCCTCCGCTCGTATCGTATCCGTATTCAATCATTTCCTGTTGAAACGATACATACTCGGATTTTTTCGTAGTATTATTGACAACGATGACGTCATTATCGGAAACCTCTTTATCCGTATAGTCTTTGGCAAAATTCGGATAGAGAACCGGATTTTTCTTCTCCACTGTAATATGTGCAAATGAATCATATAGATGAATGATATTTTCAATATTAATCACTTTTGTATTCGCCGCCGATACCGCCTCATTTCCATCTTCTACCAGATAATATAAGGTAATGTCATCCTTGAGCTTTGATACAAAAGATACCGTATCATTTGACAGGGAATACAAGTAATCTGCATTCATATCTTTGGAAAATCCCAGACGGGTAACAACAATATTGAGAACGACAACGACAATGACTACAAGAATCATAATCAGCGTCTGAAAGCTTCCCATCTTAAATTTGCGGTTGGAAAACGATGCTCTGATTCTATTTTTTTTCATGACAATTCTCCCTTTCTTCCTTTTTTAGTTGTATCGCAGCTTCTTAATTCTCTGAACCGTTAAGAAAAGAAAAAGGAAGCAGACACTGAGATAATAGAATAAAGCGCTGAAATCCAAAATACCATAGGTAAAATTAGTATATCGGTCGGTGAAGGATATGGCGCTTAATACCTTGTACAGAAGACCGTCAAATTTCGACGAAAAGAAAATGTATAATACGACAAGTATGGTTTCAGCCAGAATACCCGCGAAAGCAGAAACCCATACATTGTGTATCCACAAGTTCAGGCAAAAGGCCAGAACGGCAATCAAAACGATAAAAAATGCGAGCATAAACACTTTGTTGGACGGCAGCATATTGGCAATGCCGGACATCATAATCGTGAAAATATTTAAGACGCCAATCGCAACCGCCGCTATCACCTGACTCTCTGTCAGGGAAGAGATAAAAACCCCGATAGCGATATAGGCGCACCCTAACAGGAAGAAACCGAGTGTACTTCCATAGGAGACCGCATAATTCACCGTGTATGCCGCGCCGTCCGCAGAGGACGCATTCGCCAGATTCTGTAGTATAATCGGATATATGGAAATAAACAACATGACAATAGCAAACAAACTCACTAACGCCATATATTTACCCGCCACAATTTTACCGATGGATACCGGCGACGTATAGAGTAACTGGTCTGTCTTCTGGTGTTTCTCTTCCGCCATGCTTCTCATCGTCAGTACCGGAATTAGCAACAGAACAAAAAAGATTTCAATCCCACTGTATACAACAGAAAAATCCAGACTTCCGCCGGCCAAATTATAACTGAAAAAGAACAATCCCGCTAAAGCAAGAAAAAATGCCATAAAGACCCATGCAATCGCATTTGTAAAATAGGAACGTAATTCTTTTTTATAAACCGCTATCATTTTTTACTTCCTCCTTTTTCTTTCTGCGTTTTCTCTCTGCCCGCTGACCGCTGCCATTTCCCGTCAGTTTAATAAATACTTCTTCCAGACTCGGCACGCGGCTGTTCATCTCCAAAATCGGACACTTAATATCGGCAAAAGCAAAAAACAAATCCTCCCTTAAATCCATATCGGCGTCACAGACAACCAGAACTTCGCACTCGCTTTCCTCTTCCGTCTTATTCACAGAAAACTCTTTCACTCGTTCCAACTGCTCTAATGTACTTTTCACCAGTTCCCTGTTTCCGCGAACAAGCATCTTGATTTCATTCGTCTGCTCAATATGTGTAGCTATTTTATCCGGCGTATCCGCAACAATCATCTTTCCCTCGTTGATTATAATAATCTGGTTGCAGACTGCGCTCACTTCCTGCATAATATGAGAACTTAACAATATCGTATGTTTCTTACTCAAATCACGAATCAAATCCCTGATTTCCAAAATCTGTTTCGGGTCAAGCCCAACGGTCGGCTCATCCAAAATCAAAATCTCCGGGTCGCCTATCATTGCGCCCGCCAGACCAACACGCTGTCGGTATCCTTTCGAGAGGTTTTTGATTAAGCGTTCTGCTACATCGTTCGTCTTTGTCCTACGCATTACTTTGGAAATCGTTTGCTCTTTCTTCTCCTTTTTCACCTTTTTCAAATCACAGACAAAACTGAGATATTCGCGGACAAGCATATCTGGATATACCGGCGGCTGCTCCGGCAGATAGCCAATCTTTTTTTTAGCTTTCTCCGGTTCTTCAAAAATATCAATTCCGTCAATTTCAATGTTTCCCTCTGTAGCAGAGATATAACCGGTTATCATGTTCATTGTCGTAGACTTACCGGCACCGTTTGGCCCCAAAAAGCCGACAATCTGCCCTTTCTCCACCGTAAAACTCAGATTGTCAACAACATTACGATTACCGTAACGTTTCACCAAATGTTCTACCTTAATCAAAACAGAACCCCTCCTTATATGTAATCAGAATAGTTATACAAAACAAGAGCGTCATAAGAAATCCTAATAACGCATTTATAACCTATCTAACTATACAATGCAATTGTTACGAAATTATGAACATTTGACACCAATGGGAAAAAGGAGTAAGATATCAACGTATGACGTAAAAAGGAGATATGAAAAATGGCTATTCATTACAAAAAAGAAATAATTTCCCCGGAAGTGTTACAGGAGCTGTATCCACTAACAGCGGAACAAAAAGAACAGAAAAAAGAACGGGATGCCAAGATTAGAGATATTATTACGGGAGATTCGGAGCAGTTTCTTCTTATCATCGGACCATGTTCGGCCGACCATGAAGATTCTGTATGTGAATATATTACCCGTCTTGCTGATATGCAGGAAAAGGTAAAAGAAAAAATTCTAATCATCCCGCGTATATATACAAATAAGCCTCGTACTACGGGAGAAGGATATAAAGGAATCGTTCATCAGCCCGACCCGGAAAAGGAAGAAGATTTCATGGAAGGCCTGATTGCCATGAGGAAGATGCATTTACGTTCTATTTCCGAGACTGGACTCTTCGCTGCCGATGAGATGCTTTATCCGGAAAATTGGCCGTATATCAGCGATATTTTATCTTATGTAGCTGTCGGCGCGCGCTCGGTAGAAGACCAACAGCACCGTATGACCGTGAGTGGAATGGATGTTCCCGCCGGAATGAAAAATCCGACAAGCGGTGACTTTTCTGTTATGCTCAATTCCTGTATTGCCGCGCAGAGCAGCCATACATTCCTCTACCGTGGATACGAAGTCTGCACGGACGGCAATCCGCTGGCACATACGATTTTGAGAGGCGCCGTCAATAAACATGGACAAGCCATTCCGAACTATCATTACGAGGATTTGGAACGCTTACACGAAAAATACTCTCTTCTGGAATTACAGAATCCGGCTTGTATTGTGGACGCCAATCATTCCAACTCCGGCAAAAAATATTACGAACAGCCGCGAATCGTGGATGAAGTGCTGCACAGCCGCATGGTAAATCCGGCCATCTCTTCTTTAGTCAAAGGCGTCATGGTCGAGAGCTACCTTCTTTCCGGCTGCCAGAAAGTAAATGAACATGAATACGGTAAATCCATTACCGACCCGTGTCTTGGCTGGGAAGAAACCGAACGCCTCATTGATAAGATTGCTAATCAGCTATAATAACGCTTCCATCAGCGGAAGATTTACTTTTACTTCCAACAGACAGGCAGCGATAAACACAAACACGATACCAAACCATCGCGTCAGCTTGTGTTTATCCTGCCTGTTTTCCTTTACTATCCGAAACAGGGAAAGGTATAACGGCACAAACAGCAACGCCTGCGGAAACAGACTGACAAAATAGATAACGAAACCAAACGCCCCTTTCGCATAGAGAAAAAACAGAAGTAAAAAACCATTGCGCAAGCCGGTATAACAGACAAATACTTTGGGATATACCCCTTTTAGGACACTGAGCGAGAACACGCCAAACAAAAGCAAATACTTCCCATGCTGCCAGAAACTCTTTACAAACATCGAAGAGCCGTCCTTCCCCTCCTGCGACCAAAGCGCCAGATTATCTTCTAGTTGTTTGCGTATCCCCTCAAATGAATGTTGAAAAAAATAATAGAAAACAGCACCAACAAAAAAACCAATCAGAAAAAACAGAATTATCTTTTGTAGATATTCCGAATTTCCCAATTGGCTGTGACGATGTCTGCGCATATGCCCACTCCTCTCTGGAACAGCCAAACAACGCTATCCCATTTCCCATCCTATGTGGACAATACGAAAAACATGCTATTTATTTTTTAAAACCTTATATGCCATTATGCCGGCAATTGTCTTTCCATCCGTAATCTCTCCATGGGCAATCATGGACACCAGTTCTTCTAACGTATAGCGCTCTATCTGCACAAATTCATTTTCATCGAGATTCTGTTTGGACGGAATCAGGCTCTCCGTATAATAGATTGCGATTTTTTCACTTGTATAGGCGGCGGCAGAATGATAATCGACTAAATGACAAATGGTATCCGAGCGATAACCGATTTCCTCCTCCAGTTCTCTTGCCGCACAAATGGCAAAATCTTCTTCCGTGCTATCGCGGCCTCCCGCCGGAATCTCCAACAACAAATCATCGATTGCTCCACGATATTGACGGACTAAAATTATCTTTCCCTCTTCATCTACCGGAATTATCGCAGCCGCCCCTTTGTGCTCTAACACATCCCAATGTGCTATATTTCCATTTGGCACTTCCAAATCATACGTGTAAAAATCTAAAATTCGTCCGCTGTGCTCCAGCTTTTTACTCAAAAACTTAAACTTTTCCATCAATCTAACCCCTTTAGGAATGCTTCTATCTGGTCAATGCCCTTGCCAATCTGTTTCATGGAAATAGCATAAGAAAGACGAATATATCCGGAAAATCCAAAATCTGTACAAGGGACAACGGCAACACTGTAATCCTCTAATAAAATCGTCGCCAGCGTATTCACATCACCGATTTTCTTTCCCTGATACTCTTTGTCAAAAACGGCGCTCACATCAACAAAGGCATAAAAGGTGCCTTTTGGCTCGATAACATTTACATATGGCAGCACTTTCAGGCGGTCGTATATATAATCCTTGCGTTTCCCGAACTCGGCAATCATCTCTTCCACTTTGTCTTGCGGCCCGGTCAGCGCTTCCAGCGCCGCCTTTTGTGCAATTGAATTCGGATTTGATGTTTCGTGGCTCTGAACACTGCTCATTAATTTGGTAATTTCTTTGCTCGCTCCCGTATATCCGATTCGCCAACCCGTCATGGCATAACTTTTAGAGAGTCCGCTGCACGTAATCGTGCGCTCGTAAATATCCTGTCCCAACGAACCAATACTCACATGCTCATCATCACCATAAATCAAATACTCGTACATCTCGTCTGCGACTACATAGATATCCTTTTCCACAATGACCTTTGCCAGCGCTTCCAGCTCTTGTCGGGAATATATCATGCCGGTCGGATTGTTTGGCGTATTTAGAATGAACGCCTTTGTCTTCTCATTACAGGCAGCCGCCAGCTTCTCCGGCGTTATTTTGAAATTCTCTTCCATCGTTGTCTCAACAATAACCGGAACGCCGCCGGCCAGTTTTACGATTTCTGGATAACTGAGCCAGAATGGCGCCGGAATGATTACCTCATCGCCATCGTTAATAATTGCCGTAAAAATATTGGTAAGAGAATGTTTGCCGCCATTGCTTATGACAATCTGATCCAATCCGTATTCCAAATGATTA
This sequence comes from uncultured Eubacterium sp., assembly GCA_910577295.1. Lineage (GTDB taxonomy): Bacteria > Bacillota > Clostridia > Lachnospirales > Lachnospiraceae > Eubacterium_F. The sequence goes on along the minus strand of CAJTLS010000008.1, from coordinate 38,172 downwards.
AACGTACGGAATTTATCACTGACCGCCTGTTTCAGCTCATCAATACCGGAAGCCGGCGTATACTTTGTAAATCCACTTTGGATTGCCTCGACAGCCACCTGATTAATATTATCCGGTGTATTAAAATCCGGTTCTCCAGCTCCAAATCCAACCACATCGACTCCCTGTGCCCTAAGCGCTTTTGCCTTTGCTGTAATCGCCAATGTAGACGATGGTTTTACCTGACTTGCTTTCTTAGATAATGATAATGACATTGTTTCATCCTCCTAATTCTAATTTTTAAAACTGTGAATCGGCGCCGGAATGCGTCCGGTTCTCATAATAAAATCGTCGCATGAAAAAGCGTTCACTGGCATAATCGGCGCGTAACCAAGCAATCCACCAAATTCAACTTTTTCCCCTACGCCTTTTCCCTGCACCGGAATGAGACGAACCGCCGTCGTCTTCTGGTTCACCATACCAATCGCCATCTCGTCTGCAAGAATACCAGCAATTGTCGTCGCTTTCGTATCGCCGGGAATGGCAATCATATCCAATCCGACAGAACAGACGCAGGTCATGGCCTCCAGCTTCTCCAGCGTAAGCGCTCCCTCCGTCACCGCATCTATCATGCCCTGATCTTCACTGACAGGGATAAAGGCGCCGCTGAGTCCTCCCACATAAGAAGAAGCCATCACACCACCCTTTTTCACCTGATCGTTAAGCATGGCAAGCGCCGCCGTCGTTCCCGGAGCGCCGGCGCGCTCCAGACCAAGTGATTCAAAAATCTCCGCAATGCTGTCACCAACAGCCGGAGTCGGAGCGAGCGATAAATCAATAATGCCGAACGGAACACCCAGACGTTTCGATGCCTCGTGAGCAACCAACTGGCCCACACGGGTAATCTTAAACGCCGTCTTTTTAATTGTCTCACAGACAACGCTGAAATCTTTTCCTTTTACCTTGTCAAGGGCCGTCTTGACAACTCCCGGGCCGCTGACGCCGACATTAATGACTGCGTCCCCCTCAGTCACACCGTGGAAAGCCCCCGCCATAAACGGATTGTCGTCCGGTGCATTACAAAATACGACCAGTTTGGCGCAGCCAATCGAATCCTTATCTTTTGTTAAGACAGATGTCTCCTGAATGACCTTGCCCATAAGCAGAATGGCGTCCATATCGAGTCCCGTCTTTGTAGAGCCGACGTTTACGGAACTACATATATATTCCGTAGTCGACAGCGCTTTCGGAATGGAGCATATCAGGTTGCGGTCCGCTTCTGTCATTTTCTTGGAAACTAACGCCGTATATCCGCCGATAAAATTCACTCCCACTTCTTTTGCGGCTCTGTCCATCGTTTGTGCGATGGCGACAAAATCATCCGCATTTTTGCAGGCCGCTGCTCCTATGAGGGCAATCGGAGTCACCGAGATACGCTTATTTACGATTGGTATCCCAAACTCCCGGCTGATTTCCTCTCCGGTTGACACTAAATCTTTAGCTGTCTCCGTTATTTTTCTATAGATGTTCTCACATAATCTGTCCAAATTGCTGTCGATACAATCTAACAGGCTGATTCCCAATGTAATCGTGCGCACATCGAGATTTTCTTTTTCTATCATTTTATTCGTCTCATTGACTTCGTGAATATTTATCATCCCGAACCTCCCATCTCACAGACGATGCATGTTATCAAAAATTTCTTCGCGCTGCACACGAATCACGCAGCCAATTCCATCGCCCAGCTTTTCCAGTTCATCCGATATCTCTACAAAATTCTTATCTACATCCGAAAAATCAACAATCATCATCATATTAAAAAAGCCGTCGACAATCGTCTGCGATATATCCAGAATATTAATCCTGTTATCTGCTAAATAATTACATACTTTAGCAATTATCCCTACACTGTCCTTTCCTACGACAGTAATAATTATCTTTTTCATTGTTATCCTCCATTCCAAAGCGCTCTCCATTGCCGCTTATGTAATATTGTTCCACCTGCATTATATGGTAATCAGTTTCGATGGACTTCTCCGGTGCGCAACGAGCAGCTCAATATCCTGCATACTCCAAAACGCATTCTGCTCTAACTCAAATGTTACCGTATTGTATGCTAATTCTGGAAAATTGTTTTCCTCACTCAGATGCCCCAATACGATATGCTGCAATTTGGGGCTCCACAATTCCTGTAAAAATCGGGCAGAAGCATCGTTGGAAAGATGTCCTTTCTCTCCCAAAATCCTCATTTTCAAAGAATAGGGATACTTGCCGACCTGTAATAAATTGATATCGTGATTGGCCTCTAATAAAAGTGCGTTACATTCTCTGAGATACTCTACCATATCCGCAGTATAACATCCGGTATCGGTAGCAATTCCGATTTTCTGATTGTCACTCTGCAAAGTATAACAGACCGGATTTGCCGCATCATGGGAAATCGGAACCGGCATCACCTGAATGTCTGCCACCTGAAACGGCTGCTCCGGTACGATGGCATGAAACAAATCCTCGTCAACATGAGCCATATTTCCCTTTTTCCAAATCGCATCAATCGTCTCCCTCGTGGCATAAACAGGGATTGGTACCTTTCGTAAAATCGGCCCCAATCCACTCACATGGTCGATATGTTCATGAGTAATAAGAATTGCTTTGATACATTCCAGATTGAAACCCTCCTGCTCCAACCCTTCGCAAATTCTTTTTTTACTAATCCCCACATCAACTAAAATACCTGATTCTTTTGTGCCAACGTAAATGCAGTTCCCGCTGCTTCCGCTGGCAATACTATATAATTGCATAGTCACCTCTTCTGTCGTAATGCCGACGACATTTACATTTTATCTACAATCAAATCACTGTCCACCGTAATCTGGTCGCGTCCATTCCTCTTAGAATGATACATCGCCCAATCGGCTCTTGTCAACAAATCGCTTGGATTCGAACAGGTAGACGGATAACTTGCCACTCCGGCGCTTGCCCTTACTTGAATATGCTTATCCCCGTACACGACGTCTTCGTTTCGAATCTGCTCGTGAATCTGCTTGACAATTTCATAGGCTTCTTCTAAATTTTTACCGAGAAATGCAACAACAAATTCTTCCCCGCCATATCGGCCTGCAATGCCGCCATGTTTGATCGCTCCCCTATTGAGTAAGGCTGCCACATAGCGAATCACCTCGTCGCCGCACTGGTGTCCATAAGTATCATTAATCATCTTAAACTTATCAATGTCAAATAACGCCAGAGAAAGCGGCTGTTTCTTTTCCATCGCCTGCGATAAATACTCGTTGATAAGATATGTCAGATGCCTTCGATTGTATATTCTCGTCAGCCCGTCCCGAATCGCCATATCATTCATCTTAGCATAAAGTCTGGCATTCGATATACCAATACCAATCTGATTGGCTATGTTTTCATAAAAGGCGCGGCCGTCCATAAAAACATTCGTGCGGTCTTTACCGGCAATCAGCGTTCCCAATCTCTCTCCCTGTCTCATAATCGGCAGACAAATAATAGACGCCAATTCCTGTTTCTCAAACAAAAATTTAAATAATTGTATTGAATCCGTCTGCGCATTCTTTATATAGGTCTGCGTCAGCGACATAAGTTCATTCATATCCTCTCCATATAATGAAGCGAACAGGTTCTTTTGGAAGTTCTCTCCTAAATTTGTAGAAACGGTGGCATAGCGCCCATTTTCCTCCTCACCGTCCGCCATCAGGTCGGCACTTTCTTCCAGTATAACAGCTACTAAATCCATATCTAAACGGATTTGCATAATATGAGTGAGTTGGGAAATCATATCCTTTTCTTTCATCGAACCGGCGATTGCGGAAGAAATTTCATTCTGAACAGACAGTTCATCATGAGAACGGTTAATACGTCTGTTGGCCGTCTGTAATTCAATCTTCTGTAATCCTAATTTTTCATTTACTTCATTCATCTTCTCCTGTTGTCTCTTCATCGCTGCGTTTACTTCATTCAAATCTTCCAGAGCACGGTTTTGCCTGAAGATCTGCTTTTCAAAATAGTTCGACAATAAAGCCATCGTCTCGCCAATAAATAGCACAAGTAACAACACAACAATAACTGTGGCGATTTCCCGTATGCCAATGAAAAGCGTCACCCGGCTATCCTTATTCTGGATAAGGGAAACTATCATGGCAACGGATACTACCCCGTACCCTACTGCAAAAAATGTATACATCACAACCCTTTTTATCCTCTTATCCAGAGCAGTGTGGAATATCATCTCCGCGAATGTCAGTACAAGCACAAACAGATAAATGTTACTCTCCATTTTGTTTTCCGAAATAAAGTAAAACAAACTTGCAATAACCGGACGCACAATAAAGTAAATATGCCCGAATACATTCTTTTCCAAAAGAGAAGAACCTGCGATTCGATTTATAATTTCAATCAGCGTACAAAGGATAATAAACGCACCAAATATGCCAGACTTAATGAAAAGCGTTCTGTTGCCGTCAAACAACTGGGTAAATTCAAATATCAGAAGCGATACGTTCAGAAGTAGATGTGCCAGAAAAACATATTGATTATTCCACAATTTCCAAAATTGTTTTTCCATCTTTTGTCTCTCCTTTCTAAGTCTTCCAAAACAGCTCTATCCGGTCGCCCTCGTGCAGCGGTTCCGTAAAATCCTTGTCTGCCCCGTTAATACGTGTAATTAGTTTAGTTCCTCCCATTTTGGACATATCAAACGGATAGACATCAAACACATCAACAAAGATTGGATTATCCTTTTCCGGCATCCTGACCGTCTCACCGTTGACAGTAACTATAATAGATGGCGTATGCTTCTTCTCTTTTTGAGAGGATGAGGAAAGAATCTTACCGTCTCTGCCTCTCTTTTCTGTATCAAACGGAATATCTTTCATCCAATCTGGAAGCGGCTTAACCGGCTGCAATAACGGGTCTTCTTCGATTTGTTTCTGCAGCTCTTCTTCCTGACTTATCTCTTCTTCCGGCTCTGGAGGCTTCGGTTTCTCCGTAATAACATCACCATCATGGATTTTCGCCGCTTTCCCCGCCTGACGTCCGTTCAGTAAAATTTCCGTATCAGTATCAATATCGGCAAATGCAAGCAAATTGGCCACGGATGAATAGTCGGATATCTCCACCCTGTCCCCTTCTTTAATGGAATATAAACTATCCTGCACCTGCCCGTTGACAACAATGATGGGAGGGCATAAAATCTTGCGGCCAAACAGCGTAACTACCAATTCCTTTTTGCACTCCTCTATCTGTCCTAGTGCAATCCTGCCCGATTCCCCTTTGGTAGACGGCCGTATCTCAATCTCATCATTTTCCATCGCCACATCGTTGAGACTAACCTCTTTTCCGTTTTTGCGCACAAGCGCCACCTCACCGACACGCCCTTTTACCGTACGCTCTTCGCCATTCACATAAAACACAAGTGCATCTCCGCGCAGCGGGAATAAATTATTTTTGGAAAAACCGGAACTAACACAGGCATCCAATACCGTAACCTTTCCGTTATCATATAATTTAACACGCTGTCCATTAACTTGAACATGGATAAAATTATTGCGCTGCTCATAATAATTCATACATATCCCAAGCGGCGTCACCAGTGTTGAGTCTTTCTTCACACCCGGCTGTTCAAATACAACCTGACCTAACACCTCCGCTCCGCGAATAGCCACGCGCTCCTGTGGAAGCTGCAAAAATTCTGCCATTTTTTCTGTAAAGCCATCATGCTTTCCGCCACCGCCAACGACAAACACTGCACTGACCGTCTGGCCTCCGTTCAGCTCTATAATGCGGGTAGCAATGTTATGCGTAATTTCTTCTATCGCCGACTGGGAAATGTTTGTAATGTCTTCCTTTGTAACCGTCGTCTTATTTCCGAAAATATCGTGGAAGGATACCGACTTACGATTCTCGCATTGCCGTTTTATTCTCTCTGCCGTTGCAAAATCAATTAAATAATTTTTGGCAATCGCTTCTGTCACTTCATCGCCCGCAAGGGGAATCATGCCAAAAGCAATGATACTGCCGTCTTTTACAATGGAAATATCCGAAGTTCCCGCTCCAACATCCACAAGCGCGATATTTAGGAGACGAAACTTCTCTGGTATGGCAATATTGATTGCCGCAATCGGCTCAAGCGTCAGGTTTGCCACATGCAGACCGGCAGACTCTACGGCGGAATACAAACCGTCTACAACTTCTTCCGGCAGGAACGTAGCAATTAAATCGACCTCGATATAATTGGCCATATGCATCTCTATCATTTCCATCGGATAACCATTCAGATAATATTTGACCGTAGAATACCCGACGCAGAAAAAATGTTTTTTCTTATCTTCTTCATCGCTACGTATCTCTTCATATGCCTTTTCAACACCGAGCATGTCCAAAGAGCGGATATGTTCTTCCGTCACTTTCGTCTCGGTAGAAAACTCATATCTGGCCCTCACCTGCTTTGTTTTCAAGACACGGCCGGCTGCCGCAATGCATACTTCGGTCAACGGCTGCTGAATTTGATTCTCCAGACGGTCTTTAATCATGCTAATCGTTCGTGCGACTGTCGGAATATCATGGATTTGACCGTCAATGACAGCGCGCGTAGAGTGTTCTACGCTCTCCTGCGCCACGACAACAAAACGGTCCGTGCCAACACGATATCCAACCGTTCCCACGATGCTTCTCGTCCCGATATCCAAGCCAAAAACATATCCTTCGTTTCTTGTATCCATATCATTCCCTCAACTTTCGCAGAGCAAAGAACGGCAAGCCGCACTTTTTTATATCATACCACACATTTTATCATATGCCTAGTAATTCTTGTAATCGGTTTGTCAGTTTTTCCAGTGAATCGCTGTTGTCGATACAAGCGTCACAGCGACGGCATATATCCTCTTCTTCCATCTGTGCCGCCATAATGGCTTCCGTCTTTTCTCTCGTATATCCTCTGGATTCTGTCAGTCTTTTTATCCGCTGTTCCCTGTCCGCCCCAATATACCATATTTTATCGCACAGCTTATGGCAGCCGCTCTCAAACATAAGCGCCGTCTCAATCGCCACGAACGGCTCTTCTTTCCATCTCTCGAGATACTCCCGTATCCGGCGCATGACATACGGATGAATAATATCGTCCAGCTCTTTCCTTTTGTTCTCATCTGCATAAATAATTTGCGCTAAAAGAGTTCGGTTTAATTGTCCGTCGGCGCATACAACTGATTCTCCAAAAAGGGTACGAATTTCTTCATATGTCTCCGCCTCCGGCTGTAACGCCTCATGCCCTAACTCGTCCGCTAACAGCGTTTTGGCTCCAAACTTCTCTCGCAGCACTGTCATGGCGGCGGACTTTCCACAGCCGACGCCTCCCGTAATTCCAATTACCATGAACTTCTCATCCCTTTTTCCCGTATTTTTATTTGGCTTCGTACCATGAATTGCCCTTCTTGACCTCTGCGATTAACGGCACGGCCAGCTCGCACGCATGCACCATCTCTTCTTCTAAAAGCTGCGTCACCTCTTCTATCTCATCCTTGTGCGTCTCAATAAGAAGTTCATCATGGATTTGCAAAATAAGCCGGGATTGCATTTGGTTCGCTTTCAATCGTTTCGCAACCCGTATCATCGCAATCTTTATAATGTCTGCCGCTGTTCCCTGTATCGGAGAATTCATGGCAATCCGCTCACCAAACTGCCGCTGCATAAAGTTCTTGGCGGACAATTCCGGGATAGGACGCCGCCTGCCAAACAAGGAGGTAACATATCCTTTACTCCTGCCCTCCGCAACAAGACTATCCATAAACTCCTTTACCCCCGGATAAGTGGCAAAATAATCTTCAATATACTCTTCCGCCTGTTTTTTGGAAATATTCAAATCACGGGACAGGCCAAATCCGCTAATTCCATACACAATGCCGAAATTGACTGCTTTGGCATTTCTCCGCTGCAGTTCCGTCACCTCTTCGTACGGGGTGTGGAAGACGAGCGCCGCCGTTGTACGGTGGATATCCGCATTTTCCCGATAGGCTTCAATCAGACGCTCATCCCCCGACATATGAGCCAGAACACGGAGCTCTATCTGGGAATAATCGGCATCCAGAAATACATACCCCTCTTCCGGCACAAAAACTTTACGAATCTGTCTCCCGAGTTCCATGCGGATAGGAATGTTTTGCAAGTTCGGCTCCGTCGAACTCAGTCTTCCGGTAGCGGTTATATTTTGATTAAATGTCGTATGAATGCGCCCATCCTTTTCCTCAATATACGAATCAAGACCGTCGGCATAAGTCGATTTCAGCTTTGCTAACTGCCGGTACTCCAGAATCAATTCCACAATCGGGTCTTCAAAGCGCAGTTTTTCCAATACTTCTGCCGAAGTGGAATATCCGGTCTTTGTCTTTTTTCCATAAGGCATACGCATTTTTTCAAAAAGAATCGTCCCTAATTGCTTCGGCGAATTTATATTAAATGTTTCACCGGCCCGCTCATAAATTTCCTGCTCTACTCCGGCGATACGTTCCCCCAGTTTCAGGGCATATTCGTGCAGCGCCTCCCGCTTCACAAAAATCCCCTGTTTTTCCATATCGTATAACGTAAACAAAAGAGGCATCTCGATATCTTCAAACAGATGAAACGACTTCATCCGCTTCAATTCCTGCAAAAGGTCCGGGTAGGCACGCACATTTACAAGCGCGCAGTAACAGGCATACTGAATCAATTCCTCCTCTTTGTCCGCAAACGCCGACTCCATGGAAGCTTTCCCAAACATCTGCGTATACGGATACATGGTAACTCCGGCATACGTCTCTTTTGAATGGGATTGATGACATAGGCGGCCAAATTCGTGTCAAAACAATTTTCCGGCTTTGCTCCGGCAAAGAAATCCAACTGTGCTTTTAAATCATTTCCCACCAGTGTATGCCGTGCAGTCAATTCTGCCACTCCGGCAACAATATCATGCTCCAAAAGTGCTTTCCCGACTTTACAAAACGCAACCTTTTCCTCGTTAAAAGCAATAGCCAGTCCCAGTAAACGCCCTTGTTGTTCCGACATAAACAACGTCATCTGACCCGTCTCATTTGCCGTCATTTGGGCATCTTTGCGGAAAACAACCTTTATGGCAGCGGGTTCTTTTTCTTTTACGGATGAGCGGAACTTATCCCATTCCTCTTTCGTCGTCAAGGTAACAAACCCTTTTTCCCACTTGGAATCCATCGTCTTTTCCTTATCAAACCGTTTCTGTAACGACTTAATATCGAGCGACTGGATAATACGAAATGCCTTGGCATTAAACATATCCTGCACCAGACAATCTTCCATTAATATCCCAAGTTTGCAGTCTGTCTTTATCGTTGCCAGTTGTTTGCTGAGTTTCGCCAAATGTATATTATTTTTAATTGCCTCTTTGGCTCGATTAGGCGTAATCTCTTCTCTATGAGCGATGGCGTTCTCGACCGTACCGAACAATGTCAGTATTTTTACCGCTGTCTTTTCGCCTATCCCCGGCACACCCGGAATATTATCGGACGTATCTCCCATTAACCCCTTTAAATCAATAATCTGAGAGGGAGTAACGTGATATTTTTCAATTACCTGTGCCGTATGATAATCTTCTACTTCCGTCCTGCCGCCCCTTGTTTTGGGGATTCTTACCATGATAGTATCGGATGCCAACTGAAGTAAGTCACGGTCTCCCGATACAACGGTTACCGTATACCCGTCCTTTTCCCCTTTCTTCGCCATCGTCCCCAATATATCATCCGCTTCTATCCCCTCTCGGGAAAAGATACAAAGGTTCATCGCCTGCAGAATATCTTTGAGTACCGGTACTTGCTCCCGCAGTTCTTCCGGCATCGGTTTTCTCGTACCTTTATACTTCTCGTACATTTCATGGCGAAACGTCGGCGCTTTCTCATCAAAGGCAACCATCATATGTGTTGGCTCTTCTTCATCCATTAACTTAAACATGATGTTCAGGAAACCGTAAATGGCGTTCGTGTGCAATCCGTCTTTGTTTGTCAAATCCGGCACCCCGTAAAAAGCTCGGTTTATAATACTATTTCCATCTATCAGCACAAGTTTCTTTTCCACTTTCCTTACCTCATTATTTCTTTATTTTCACTTTCTTTACCTTACTGTAGCCGCTTGCATAGGCTTTTCCATTTTTTATTCCATATCCCCGAATCCGAATATAGTACGTTCCTTTTCCCATACTCCTTATCTGGAAACGGTTGCCCGACAAAGTATATTCCGAGGTCTTCTTTTTGCTAAAATTACGGGTGGTGGAAATATAGACGTGATATCCCGTAATCAGTGCATTCTCCGAAAACTTCAAATTCAGTGTCTTTCCTTTTTTTTCTGCCTTTAGCAATTTAGGTTTTGTCGGTATTATGGAAAAATGAAGTACCTTCTTCCCATAATAGTACCCTTTCCCTTTTATGGTAATGCCTGCTTTTCCCATTTCTTTATTGTTTTTATATGCAATTGTGTAATCTCTGTCTTTTACAAGACGTACCTTGCCATTTTTAATAACTACACCTGCCGTCCGTGTCTTACCGTTATATACTTTCGTCTTGCTGAACTTATACGTGAGTCCCTTTACAGAGCGCTTTTTTATTTTATACGTTACTTTAACGGTTCCTTTATAATTTCCTTTTCCCCGAAACGTAATCGTCGCTTTTCCCGGTTTCTTATTGTTTTTGTATTTTACTGAAAAATCGCTTCCCACCGTTAGTTCATCATCCATATCCTCAACATAAAAATTGTCTTTGATTGCCGTCCCCGCATAGGCACGGGTTTTTGGCACCTGAATCATATTCTTTTTCAACTGACGCTTATTTACCGGAATCTTAATGCGGACAATAATCGTCTTATAAGTCGTCGTATCTTTGGGTATGTATTTGGCACGATAACCGGAATTTCCGTATACCGGCGTTATCGTATTATCTACCCAGCTCCAGCTTTCTGGCAAAGCTATGGACGACAGTTTTAACTTTGGAGAATACGGAAGCGCAGCTATTGATGGCAGCGTATATTCCGGAAGCAATTTCGGGATATATGTTGTCGTCTCCCCTGCTATATAGCCGGAATACTTTTCTGCGCTGACACAGCAAATCAAACGGTGTCCAATATCTTCTCTCGTCGCCTTGTAAGTTGACAGGGTAGCATCTTTAATCAGCGTCGCCCCCTCAATGGACACGGCGTCATCTTTGTCTCCGTCATCATCGCTTCCCGCCGCAAATTTATGCCGTGCATCCAGTTCAACCAAATCGTCGTCTTCGTCGTCTTCATCATCCTCGTCATCATCATCTTCCGCTTCCAAATCATCCTCATCGGCGCCTCCGGTCTCATCCCACACTTCATCCAGCGAAGATTCGTCCTCTTTATTCTTAATACGATACCACTGATAGGTCAGTTCTCCCGCCGCAACCGAATCCAAATTGACTTTTGCCGTTAAAACCTGTTCTACTGCCATCGTGCCAGTAACCTCTACCGTTCCTGCCAACGCCATCCTGTCTGTCGTAAAAATTTCACTCTTTTGTACTGGCGATACATTTCCTGCATCATCTTCCACATAGGCATATATAACATAGTTTTTGCTTGCTGCCAAACCCTGAAAAGAAAACTCCGTCGCCTTTTGTGTTCCGTCCACACGTCCCTGTCCTACAATACCATAATGTGCCCCTACATTTGTCTCGATATCCTCTCTTGTCAATTCCGCATGAGTTTCCGGAACAACGGCATAATAAAAAGTTCCCTGCTCAGTCGCAGTAATCTGCCCATCCGCCCATACATCCGTACTGTTTACGCCTCCAGATAAAGATAGAATGGCTGGCGCTGTCCAGTCCGCTTTTAACGTAATCGTCTTTGGCGTCCGGTCAATGGCTTTGCGAGTCGCGTCATTGAGATTTGAGCGCAGATAATAAGTAAAAGTATTCTCACCCTCCTTTATCTCCGCTTCCATACTCTGTTTCCATTGGCTTTCTTCTCCCTCGGAAGAAGGCGCAATGAGAAAATCTTTTGGCGCCTGTATCTGCACCTTCATCGTATCGCTGACGCCGGAAACTGCCGAACCGGAAACAACCGTGTCTCCGCCCTGTTCCCCTGCTTTTTTCTTATCTTCCTCATTATAAATATGTTTTGTATCTTCTACTTTCTCCGCCGTTATGTACTCTTTAATCTCATAAAGCGGCGAATCTTTTTCCAGTTCATAAGTAACTTCCTTTTTCTCATCCTCGGAGCGCAAATCCTCAATACAAAATTTTTGTTTCCCGATGCTCTCCTCCTCAATCTTAAGAGATACCCCTTTGCTTAATGGCTTATCGTTTGAAGTAGCATAATTGATATCATATTGAAATTCTCTCTTTTGTCCGTAATATTTCCACTGGTCGGGAAACGGAACTACCGTAACAATTTCTTTTGATTCTGATCCGTTATTGCCGTCGGCTGCCTTGACATAATTGCCGGCAAATACTATTTGGAATAATATCGCAAAAGACAGAAACAACGCTCCCGCTTTTTTCCCTCTCTTCTTCATAAGCCCCTCCTTTTTCCAAAACAAATATACAGCTGCTCTCCCATCATTGTAATACAATCCACTTTATTAGGATACCCTTTTTTGTCTCTTATTTCAACAAAAAAGAAAGACCAAATTCGTCTTTCGATTATTTGACCTTTCTTTTCTTGTTTTATGAGTGCGGATGGCGGGACTTGAACCCGCACGATGTCACCACCGCAAGATTTTGAGTCTTGTGCGTCTGCCAATTCCGCCACATCCGCTCACAACGATATTTACTATACCATCCTTTTCATCCGATGTCAACCTGTTTTTTAAAAAATGCTATCAATTATATTAATAAGTAGAATAATTTGCGTTTATATGCTATAATTTCTGAATTAGGTTGGTTATTAAACATTTGGAGGTGTACAATGATTTCAGCAAAGATTAAAAATATTGATATGATATTTGAAACTTCTTCTTCCATTTTTTCGCCTAATTCAATTGATGCTGGTACACAGGCGATGCTATCAGTTATCGATTTTCTCCCGCACGATAAAGTATTGGATTTAGGATGTGGGTATGGTGTTGTAGGCATACTTGCTAGTAAACTGATAGGTGCGGAAAATGTTGTAATGTGTGATATTTCTAAACAGGCATTGGAATATGCAAAAGTGAATTCACACCTTAACAATGTACCAAACATTAAAATTTACTTAAGTGATGGTTATGAGAATGTAGAAGAGAAGGATTTTACGCTTATATTGTCAAATCCGCCGTATCATGCAAACTTTTCTGTTCCCAAACACTTTATAGAGGGTGGATTTAAAAAGTTGGCTTTTGGCGGAAAATTAGTTATGGTTACCAAAAGACTTGATTGGTATAAAAATAAGTTGACATCTATCTTTGGAGGGGTTAAGATTCACGAAATAAATGGGTATTTTGTCTTTGTTGCTGAAAAACGAAATAGAATTATAAAAGAAAAAGAAAAGATTTCAAACAAATTATCAAGAAAATTACAACGCAAACATCAACGCCACAAAGTTAATCATCAAGGATAGAATATATGTGTGCCGCCCCATGGATAATACCATAACAGCAGGTTTCTGTTTTTCTCTGACCTGCCGCTTCCATGTGGCAAAGAAAAAGTGAAAGGGCTTGAAGATTTCCATTTTCACACACTCCGCCACACCTACACAAGTAATCTGCTTTCAGGCGGCGCAGGCAGGTATCATTCCGAATCCCATCCTTGTATCGCTCCCCGAAAAATTATGTTTTCTTTTGTTTACTGATTGCCACCCGAGTATTGTCTGAGCTGTCTGCCGTCGTTTCTCCCGACTTTTAACAGTGCGTTCGCACTAAAAGTTAATGCACCACCAGATTAATTATCTCCTGCTGCGGGCAGATGCGAAGCATCTGTTCGTGAAAGAAAGAGGCTAAAAGAAACCATGTATTTTTCGTTGGGAGTGGCATACCGGACGAGCTGCGGCAGGATATCCGCCATACTAACACGGAAACAATTATCCTAAAAATTACCCCCTATTCATACTTTTTACTCTTACATTTCGGATATTTGGACTTCTTCCATTTATGAGACTTACTCATAGTCGAAGAAGATTTCAAAAAGTAAGTATAACGAGGTATTGTATTGTTATTGCTTTCATTTACAATCGGGTCGTCAAAAGTAACGTCGATATGATACCATTTACCGCCGAGTTTCACCATATTCCATCCGTGGCCGATTCCCTGACTGCTGCCGACTACAAATTTGCACGGAATCTTCAGTTTTTTCATAATCATCTGAAAGGCATAGGCATATCCATCGCAGACGGCAACTTTTTTTATCAGCGCTCCCTTTGCCGTGTGGGAAACACGCGGAATAGACCCCGTCTGATAGCGGTAATAATCGTATTTTACATTCCGTATCAGCCAGTTATGGACTGCCCTTACTTTTTCATACCGGCTCATGTCCTTTTTAATACACGATTTCGTAATCTGGTGCAGACGCTTTTTTATTGATTTATTGTAAACCGTAACTTTATAACGATATTTCTTTCCGTTTACGGTAGCGGTTATCGTTGCTTTCCCCTTTTTCTTTGCCTGCAGCGTTCCCCCTTTGCTTACGGACACAATCTTTTTTTTGCTGCTCTTCCAACTGACACTCTGAAAATTATTGAATATAACATTCTTTTCTTTGTCACCCACCAAAAGGTAACTGTGGGAGACGCTGCAACACGGCGTTTCCGTTGTCGTCACCGGAATATCATTTTTTTTCGCGTATTCATACGCTTTACTTCCTTTTGGTGCAACAACATTTGTCAGCTTCTCGCAATCGTAGATGATGTTGTTTTCAAACGTCGTATTTTCCTTGTCAAAAACAATGTATTTCAGAGATGTACAGCGGTAAAAAGCATATTTTCTAATTGCTTTCACACTGGATGGAATCCTGACGGATTTTATCTTCGGACTGCAAAAAGCCAGTGCGGAAATGGTTGTAACTCCATCCGGCACATTGACTTCCAACGCCTCGCCGCGATAGGAAAGAAGGACACCGTCGCGAATGAGAAAATCCGAATCATCTTCCTGCGTATTATCATCATTAGTAGCCGGAATATCCTCATCCGTTGTTATAACTCTGCCGGATATAACGGAAAATTTATCCGGCATGCGCTCTCCTAAAATCTCCTGCAGATAGCGTACGAGTTCTTTCTTGTCATACTGCCGGCTCAGAGCCCCCTGATATTGCTCTGCCGTTACTTCATAAGTATAATTATCCACATAAATATAATAATGCGGTACTACGGCGGCCAGACACGGCGTCGCCGGCGCTGCCCATCCTGACATGGCACTGCCACAAAGAGCCAAGCTAAGTGTTACTGCAAAAATAATTTTTCTCAACCTTTTCATACTAATCTCCGTTCCAGTGCTTCCACTACAATTTCCAATACTTTGATTCTGGCATATAATTTTGAATTGGCCTCAATGATGTGCCATGGCGCCTGCTTTGTCGAAGTGCGCAGCACCATCTCATCCACCGCTTTCTCATAATCATCCCATCTCTCGCGGTTGCGCCAATCCTCTTCCGTAATTTTCCACTGCTTTTCCGGTATCATCTGACGCTGTTCAAAACGTTTCGCCTGTTCTGCCGGGTCAATGTGCAGCCAAAATTTGAGAACGATTACGCCCGACTTCACAAGATGGGCTTCCATATCATTAATTTCTTTATACGCCCGCTGCCATTCTTCTTCCGTGGCAAATCCCTCTACACGTTCTACAAGAACGCGCCCGTACCATGTGCGGTCAAAAATTGCCAGATGTCCTCGTTTTGGGAACTTCTGCCAAAATCGCCACAAATAGTGATGGGATTTCTCGACGTCATTCGGGGATGCTATCGGTATAACTTCGTACCCGCGCGGATCAATGCACTGTGTCAGTCTCTTGATGGCGCCGCCCTTTCCGGCAGCGTCCCATCCCTCGAAAGCAAGTACGACCGGCACCCGTTCCAAATACATCTTATTGTGCAGCGCCGCCAGCCTCTTCTGCAAATCTTTGCGTTTTTTCTTATACATCTCTGGCTCCAGCGTAAGCGACAAATCCACGCCTCGCAATACGCCGCTGCGCAAATCTTCTTCTAACATATCTATGCTTCCGGCACCGGACGAAGAAGCTTTTTCTTCTCTGGCTTTGACTGCCATTTCCAGACGCCTGACAATCGTTGTCATAATTTTGCAGAGCGCATATTTTTTATCCATTGCTTCTACAACCGTCCACGGCGCATTAGAAGTATCCGTCTGCACAAGCATCGTGTCGTACTTCTGTAAACAGGCGTCAAAATCTTTATTTTCCTGCCAGTCCTTTTTTGTCACGCGCCAGCGCGTATTTTCATCTTCCTCCAACGCGGTCAGACGTTTTTTCTGCTCCTTTTTTGTAATCGCCAGAAAAAATTTTATGATTACTACTCTGTCGTCCGTATACTGCTGCTCAAACCGGTTGATCTCCTCTGCCGTCAATTCCTTTTCATATCCCCGATACCAGCAACAGTCAAAAATATGAACCCGGCCCTTCTCCGGCATCTTTGTTGCATAACGCCAAAGATAGGGGCGCATACGCTCCTCTTCAGTTTCTTTTTCCATCGTAAAAACCTGAAATCCTCTCGGGTCTAAGGGCTGAATCATCTTCCCTATCATCGTTCCTTTGCCAGACGCCTCAAACCCTTCAAAGACAATGGCAATCGGAACGCCCATTTTCCTGCACTGTCGCTGCAATTCCCCCATGCGGATTTCCAAATGAGCCATACGGTCATCATAATCCGGCCAATCCGCTCTCTTTTTTACATCCATGTTTTCGAGCATAAAAATCACCCCTTACACATCGTCTCATTTTTTATTCTTCCATACTTTGCATTTGCGCAGTTCCTGATATTCTTCATATGCCTGTTCCAGTATCTTTCTCTCATTGGCAAATTTCAACAGATGATAAGCCTCGTGATACTTGTAATAGCCGCTGTCCAGAAAAAATTCCTCCCGCTGCGGTTTTGAGAAAAAACTGTCCGCCTGCATCAAATACCAATAAACATCTTTTGATACGATGCCCTCCGTACCATCAAAAGTGTAATGGCTCTTACCGACATATTTCATAATCTCGCATTGAGCGCCCGCCTCTTCCTGTACTTCGCGCAACGCCGTTTCCTTATGACTCTCTCCCTCTTCTACCGTTCCTTTCGGTAACACCCATCCCTCGTATTTATGCCTGAAATTTTTATACAACAACAAAATTTTACCACGGAAAATCACTACTCCTCCACAGCTCGTTGCTTCGATCATTGCAATCCCTCCTGTGTGATAGTCAGCGGTGATGTTTTCCACCGCTGAATTAATATGAATATTTCTTTTAGTATACCCCAATTCACCAATAAGCGTCAAATATCTTTTTCGCAATAGGCACGGCATGAGCGCCTCCCGTACCTGCGCCCTCCACAACAATACTTACGACCAGCTTTTTTCCTCCCTTTTCGGCAAAGCCGACAAACCATGCATGGGAGGCGCTAGATGAATCCTGAAATTCTGCCGAACCGGTTTTCCCTCCGGCCTTATATGGCGTACCATAATACAACGCAGTTGCCGTACCGCGCTTTACGGTCTCTCTCATCAATGACTTTAGCAGCTTTGCCTCTTCTTCGGATAACGGCTTTCCCAAAGACACCGGTTCATACTGCTCCACAGAGTTGCCCTCACTATCTTCAATCCTGTCGACGACATAAGGGCGCATTAGTTCCCCGCCATGAACGGACGCACATACGAGAAGTGCATTTTGCAGCGGTGTGACAAGAGTATCACCCTGTCCAATTGACACCTGACGAATATCTCCCTGAGCCGACTTCGAATTGATTGAAAAACGCGAAGACTTCTGCTCCATTCCTGCAAGCGGAATATTTTTGTTATAGTAAAAAGATTCACACAATTTTTTCCATGCGTCGGTATCCAACTCTTCCCCGATGGAGCAGAATGCTGTATTACATGATTTGGCAAAGGCTCTTGCCAAATCAACCTTACCGTGGACTTCACCGCCATAGCAGCGTATCAAATCCTTGCCCTTTCCTATCTTCCCCTTACACGTATAATGAAATTTATCGTATTTTTCATTTTCACGAATATACTGCAGGGCGGTGTACAGTTTAAAACTTGAGCCAGGCGGATACAATCCCTGTGTGGCGCGATTATATAATGCCGATTTTTCCCTGCTGTCCGTCGTCAGACGTTTCCAGCGGCTTTCGGTCAAATCATTGGGGTCATAACTTGGTTTGCTCACCATACTCAGTATTTTTCCGGTTTCCGGCTCTAAGACGACAACGGCGCCGCGATGAGAGCCGAGCGCATCACTCGCTGTCTTCGATAATTTGACATCGAGAGTTGTAACCACATTATTTCCCGGATTTTTCTTGCCCTGTAATTCATTCCACATACCCAGCAGCGGATTGATTCCCGTCGTGAGCATCGTATATCCCTCCGAAGCCTCCAGTCCGGTTTTTCCGTGCGAAGAGCGCCCTACCACATGCGCAAACAAACTATCATACGGATAGTCTCTTCTTTCATTTCCTTTTTTATCCGTCACTGTTTTTGCCAGTACTGTACCATTATCTGACAGTATGCTCCCCTTTTTTACCCGTTTGGCGAGCAGCTCCTGTCTTTTATTATAAGAATTATTTACTACATCATCCGAATCATGTAAAATAAAATAAACCAAATACCCTGCCATGACAAAAAAGAGAACCATGACAATATATGTCACAACCGCCATCTCGCGATTCTGACGCTTTCCGCTATGAATTTCTTCACCTACGGGTTCTTTTCTGTCTGTCGTTTTCCTGCGGATTTTCATTCAGGCCATCCTCCTCTCTGCCATTCAGGACATACATTCCCTGTATAATGCTGAAAATCATTATTGTCGTCATAACGGAACTGCCTCCGTAACTAATGAGTGGCAGCGTGACGCCGGTAGACGGTATAAATTTCGTCGCTCCTCCCACACACAAAAACACCTGAAAAATAAATACAACACTGAGACCAAAAGCAGTAAGCTTATAGAATCGTTTTTTCATTTTCATCGCTATGTTTATAAACATAATAAAACTGCTGATGTACACAAACAAAAGGCAAATAGAAAAAATAACGCCAAGTTCTTCCGATATCGCGGAAAAGATAAAATCACTTTCCACGACCGGTACACTCTTTGGCAGCCCCTGTCCGAGTCCCATACCAAACAGTCCCCCCGTTCCTATCGCAAAAAGGCTGTGGCAAATCTGGTAAGCCTCGCGGTCAATATGCGGCCACGGGTCACTCCATGCCATGACACGCACCCGAACGTGGGAGAACAGATGGTAAGCAACAACAGAAGCCGCCGCTCCGGCTCCCACTCCCGCCAAAAGATAGCGGACTTTCATTGTGGCAACATAGAGCATCATCAGATACGTAACAAAATAAATCAACGCCGCACCCAAATCTTTTTCCACAACTAAAATCACTACATGGACTGCCGCAATGGCAGTTATTACCACAACATTTTTAAACCTCGTCGTCTTTGATAAAAGCGACGCAATAAAAAACACATAGAGTATTTTCACAAATTCCGAAGGCTGTATCGCTATCCCGCCGATAGATATCCAGTTTCTCGCCCCGTATTTTTCCACACCGATGACAAATACAAGCAGCAGAAACAAAATACCCGCAGCTGCATATTGCCATCCGATTTTCTCCCATATCGTAAAACGCTCGATAAATAACGGCACAAGCAGACAGAACCCCATGGCGAGCGCCGCCATGAATAACTGGCGTATTGCATAATCATACGACAGCCTGCCCAAAATAATAAATCCAATAAGCAGGCAGACCATCATATTATTTAAAATGAGTTTGGATAATCCTTTATAAGCCTTTTGGTATATTTTCACAAAGATATAATAGAACAGCAGCTCAAGAAACCACAAGAGCACATATTGTATGCTCTTATTTTCCATGAGTAAGATTGCACTGCAAAGCAGATGCATAAGAAAAATCAACGTGCGCTGTGCACGAAACACTCTCTCCTTTCCCTCTGCCGTCCTTTTCATAAATACACGAAAACCATAGAACGTGTAAACGGCAAACAGCATAATAATGATATAGCGGGATAATTCAGCTATAATAAATTCCATTCTCCCATCACCTTCCTCATCTGATCCTCACTCTCCCATGTAAACTCCAAGCGAAGAGTACTCCCGTTATTCTGACGCCTTACCGGCTCTTTCGTATATATCGTATTATAACAGGTATCACAGTGGCATACTACAGCAAATGTATCGTTCTTTGGATTTTTCATTTCTACCATCTCCTGCCTGCCGTCACAACGCCCGGCAGTCGCCTTGACACATCCCGCAGTAACCATCACAGCCAGTCTTCCATAAGTCTGCGGTATGCACGGCCGAAGCCCCATACTTTCATATGCTGCTTTGGCCCATTCATTTTCCTGATACATATTATCATCGGCATAATACGCCGCCTGCGGATAATACTCTCTGGCAAAAAGCAGGCTTCGGTGGCTGTTAATAAATACCGCGCTTACGGCAATCTGCTGCCAGTCTTTTTCCTGCTCGTTCCACTTTTTCATCCATTTTCGATATCCTGTTCCCCGCAAAATACGCGGCAGGGAAATGGCTGCTTCCCGGCCGTTTAGAAGTTTTTCCAAACTATCCGGCCGCCAGTCATTGCCATCGCCAAGCCGCAGATGTATCAGGCAGTTTCCGGCATCCGTTTCCAATGCGACTCGCAACTGCCGCTCATCCGATACGCCGATCACGGCAGCATACTGCTTCACCGGCGGTGTTTTTATTCTGTCCGGCTCAAGCGTTATCTTTCCTGCCTTTCTCGTCGGTACTGCTGCCCTTTCCCATGCGGCAACGCCCTCCCGACGCAAACGCTTTATCTCCCCTAACGGCACAAAACTATCTGGCGCCTGTTGAATCGTCAGTGTCTCCCATACATATTTTTCATTTCCCATCGCATCGAGACGGCGACGGACATCTGCGGTCGTCAACGGCTGTTTCTGTGCCTTTTGCAAGACGGCGCCTTGTATCGTCACGGTTACTCCCTGCCCCGTCACGGAAAACACAATTGGTTTACCCTGTTCTGCCACCCATGTTGCGGACAGCGGCAGCTTGTCCTCTGTCTCTGCCTCTGCGATTCTTTTTTTGATTTCCGTCAACAGAGCGGTATTTTTCATACGGTATACCGACTGTCCGCAATACAAATGGCAGCCCCGTTTAAATTTTGCACAAACCCGTTCCCCTTTCTGCGCCGGATTCTTCACGGTATATTCGTACTCCCTTGTTCCATCTTCATTGCGGAACTCTAACACGTCCTGATATTGTAATTCTTCCAATGTATCAAAAGAAACTAGTCCCTTTCCCACCTCGCAGACAGTACCGACAAGAAGACCTGCATGTCCGTTCCGTCTGATTTCCATCATTTCCTTTTTCTTTTTCTCAAAAAGAAAGCTGTTGGAAAATCCGCCCCGATTGTATAACTCCAGGCACCTTTTATAATCTTTCCAAAACCGACTGTCCTCATTCCCGACAAGGGCAGCAAACGCCTCCCGCCCCTCTTCGACATAAAAATCAACATAAAAGCGGTACAAATATGCCAGAAAGGCGCTGTATTCCCTGCTCTTCATACGCCCCTCAATCTTAAAAGAATCGATACCTGCGTCTACCAGTTCCGGTATATAAGGAAGCGTACAGATATCTTTCGTACTGAAAAAGTGACCTCTGCCATACCGGCATGTAAACGGAAGACGGCAAGGCTGCGCACACATGCCGCGATTTCCGCTCCGCCCTCCGATTACCTCGCTCATCAGGCACTGGCCGGAATAAGAATAGCAGAGCGCTCCGTGAACAAATACTTCTATCTCCATATCCGTCTGACGGCGCGCCTCGCGAATCTCTTCTATCGACAACTCTCTTGCCGGCACATAGCGCGTTACACCAAACGAGCGGTACAACTCCGCCTCTTCTCCGGAAAACAGAGTCATCTGCGTACTCGCATGTAAATCCATATCCGGAAAATTTTTATGGAGCAGGGAAAGAACGCCTATATCCTGCACAATGCAGGCATCCAGTCCCGCCTCGTACAGTGGGGCAATCATATCGCACAATTCCGGCAGCTCATCATCGCGCAGCAATGTATTTGTCGTCAGATATATCTTTTTTCCACGCAAATGCGCATCATACAGCGCTTCCCGCAATTGTTCCACGTCGGGATTGTCGGCAAATGCGCGCGCGCCAAAACGCGGCAGTCCCACATAGACGGCGTCCGCCCCCATCCGCAGCGAAGAATATAAACTATCGAGCGAGCCGGCCGGAGCCAAAATCTCCACATCACGTCTCTTCATTTTTACCTCCATTTCGGAAACGTCGCACAAACTCCCATATTCGGGATTGAAAGGAGGACTGCTTTTGCAGTCCTCACTTCATAACTATTTATGTCTCTGTTTTAAACGAGTTTCTAATTCGATTATCTTCTTTTCTGCCTGTTCCATATCTTTTTCCAGTTCACCGATTTTTTTATCTCTCGCCTGTACATCCTCCTGCAAATGAAGAATTTCGTGCTTCATATCTAAAACGAGCTGGTCTTTTAATTCATTTTCCGTCCGATACTCATTTGCCTTTTTCTTCATTTTGTAATAGTCATCCGCAATATTAATCGCTAACAATATCTTTCTTAAATCCAAGTCCAGTCGGGCATAGTAATCTTTCTTTTTAAATTCAATAAATTTACGGTTGATATAAGAGGCTATCTGCTGTAAATACTCTGCGCTCTCAAAACCACATATCGTATACTTCCTACCATCAATCAATACTTCAACATCATTCTTATTTCTCATCGGCTGCACCTCGTCTCATACTATGACAACAGTATACATGAAAAGCGTTTATTCGTCAAATGACAAACCAAAATGAAAATATGCCTTTTTCGTAGCCACCCGTCCCCGCGGCGTTCTGGCAATCAGACCGTTCTGTATGAGATACGGCTCATAGACATCCTCAATCGTGCCGCTGTCTTCCCCGATACCGGCCGCCAGTGTATCCAGACCGACCGGGCCGCCGCCGAATTTATTAATCATAGCAAGCAAAATATTACGGTCGGTATAATCCAGTCCGAGTTTATCGACTTCCAGTAAATCCAAGGCAAAATTTGCCACTTTCAGCGTTATCTCCCCGTTGTATTTTACCTGTGCAAAATCGCGCACCCGCTTTAACAGGCGGTTAGCCAGACGCGGCGTCCCCCGCGACCTACGGGCAATCTCCAGCGCCCCCTCTTTATCAATCGCAACCTGAAATACATTGGCGGAACGCAAAATAATCTCGGTCAGTTCCTCTACGGTGTAAAATTCAAGACGATGTACAACCCCGAACCGGTCTCGCAACGGCGCCGTCAGCATACCCGCCCTTGTCGTTGCGCCTACAAGCGTAAAGCGCGGTAAATCAATACGGATACTTTTCGCTGCCGCCCCCTTGCCGATTACGATATCTATGACATAATCTTCCATCGCCGGATAGAGGACTTCTTCCACCTGACGGTTCAGACGGTGAATCTCATCGACAAAAAGTAAATCGCCATCCTGAAGATTATTGAGTATCGCCGCCATCTCTCCCGGCTTCTCAATAGCCGGGCCGGATGTTATTTTTAGGTTCACATCCATCTCATTGGCAATAATTCCCGCCAGTGTCGTTTTGCCGAGTCCGGGCGGGCCGTACAAGAGAACATGGTCAAGCGCCTCCCCTCTTGCCTTTGCAGCTTCAATATAAATCTTCATATTTTCTTTCGCTTTTTTCTGTCCAATATAGTCTTTCAGAAATTTAGGACGGAGGCTGTTTTCATTCTTATAATCTTCCTCCATCAATTCTGTCGATATCACTCGTTTTTCCATTGGCTTTTCATTCCTTTATACATTTTTAAGGCTCTGTTTTAAAATATCCTCCACGGACATATCCTCGGATATCTTTACTTTTCGCACGGCGGCGGCAGCCTCGGAAGCCGAATACCCCAACGCCACCAATGCCTGTATCGCATCGTTGCGCGCACCGCTGTCTGCCGTTTCTGCGAGCGGAGATGTCCGGTCGCCGCCGGAATCCAATATATCTTCCAGATGACATTTATCCTTTAATTCCAAAATAAGCTTTCCCGCCGTTTTCGCGCCAATCCCCGGAGATTTGGCAATACTTTTGGCGTCATCCGATAAAATCGCAAGGCGCAATGCATCAACATCCATGACGGTGAGAATCCCCAACGCACCTTTCGGCCCAATCCCATTGACGGTAATCAGAAGTTTAAACATATCTAACTGGTCTTTTGTCAAAAAACCATATAATTGTAACACATCCTCCCGCACATACAGATAAGTATAAATTTTTACCTCGTTCCCCACCTGCGGCATCGCCTGTATAACCGAGCCCGGCACTAAAATCTCATATCCGTTTCCCTGATTTTCAACGATGATATAATCCTCTGTCACCGTATCGAGTTTCCCTTTTACAAATGCTAACATATCGTCTCATCCTCCCCTGTCAGACAAGTGAATTAAATACATTTAATACATGTTGTACTACCCTGCGCCGCCACGGTCTGTGCAGCCACTCCATATAAGATATCTCACGGCTTTGGGCAAACGTCTTCTCAAAATCCTTTTCCACTGTCTGACGGAACGCCTCGTCATAAATCCACACACCGTTTTCGTAGTGAAGATAGAAACTTCGGTAATCCATATTAATCGTTCCTACAATGACGCAATGTTCATTCATTACAACTTTGGAATGAATGAATCCCGGCGTATACTCATATATCCGGATACCATTTTTCAATAATATCCCATAATTGTATTCCGTCATATATTTGATATGTTTCTTATCCGGAATATTCGGCGTGATAATCCGTACATCCACGCCTCTCCGAGCTGATTCCAAGAGTGTCTCGACCATGGATTCTTCCAGAATCAGATAAGGGGTCATAATATACATTTTCTGTCCGGCATAATGTATCATCTGACGGTACATGGAGCCAACGAATGAACGTGGATTGAGAGCCGGGCCATCACGCAACACATGGCAGTACATATCGGATGAATCCGGCTTTTTATGTGAACGGTATCTCTCATATGGTATATTCTCTTCTGGAGAACAGACCGACCACATCTCCAAAAAAGTAATTGTCATTGCCCAGACAACGTCTCCCGTCAGACGTACCCCCTCGTCTTTCCAGACGCCAAAACGCTCTACTAAATTGGCGTATTCGTCCGCAATATTAAAACCTCCCGTGTAAGCAATTTCCCCGTCAATGACGATAATTTTCTGATGGTCGCGGAAATTCATAAACAATTTGCTTATATACTTATGAATGGGGTTAAATACTGCCACCTGAAACCCCTCGGCGCGAAGTTTCGGCGCGAAGTCGGTCGCCGTACGCATCAGCCCGCCAAAATCATCATAGAGAAACTTAACTTCCACCCCTTCTTCTATTTTTTGTTTCAATATACCATGCAGTTTATTCCAGATTGCTCCCTCCGCAACAATGAAAAATTCGATAAAAATAAATTGCTTCGCTCTCTGTAAATCATCAAACACGGAATCCCATGCTTCTTCCCCAAATTCAAAATAACGGGCGGCATTATTTTTACAAATCGGCGCTCCCTCCGCCTCCATGTAGCGGGACATGCGGGAACTCACCGGATGCCGCTCATTAAACTCTTTTGCCACCTCGGGATACCATTGTAAATGACGGTCAGTTTCCTGAATCTTGCCCTTAATTCGCCGATTCAGCTTGTTTCGTTTGCCAATCTTTCCCCAGAGGACAAACATAATATTACCGGAAATTGGCAACAGGACGATAATACACAGCCATCCGAATTTGTAAGACATACTTCGGCTGTCATTGGTAAGCGCAAGGATAGCCAGAACGCCAAGAAATTCCATGGCAATATAAAAGAACGTAGAATACTGCCGCAGCAAAAAGGGCAGTCCCAGCAAGATAATAAACTGAAATAAAACTAACAGCGCTACAATACACGCACGAATAAAACCGCTTAAACTGTTTTGTACCCTGCCTTTAAGGCCCTGTATTTGCTTTAAGACCT
This sequence comes from uncultured Eubacterium sp., assembly GCA_910577295.1. Classification (GTDB taxonomy): domain Bacteria; phylum Bacillota; class Clostridia; order Lachnospirales; family Lachnospiraceae; genus Eubacterium_F. Next base: position 12,029 of record CAJTLS010000008.1, on the reverse strand, counting down.
TTCTCTGCTCCAAATTGTACATAATTTCCTCCGCATTTCCATTGCTCAATCCGCCGTTCGACTTGCCGTCCTCGGGTTATGGCACATACAGATACATTATATCATATTTGAGAAAATTGCAATACCGCTTTTTTTGTGATAACATAAAGGATACATAAGCGCTGACTGAAAAGCGCATCGCGAAAGGATGTCTGGCTATGGAATGTTTTTTCCCTACGGTAAAAGAATATCAAAAAGAATTATTTGAATCGTGTACTTCTCTGCCATGTCCGGTAGAACAGGTATGTTTTTTTGATATCGAAACAACCGGTCTGTCTCCAGACGTTTCCTCTCTCTATTTACTCGGCGCCGCCTTTGTTGAAAACGGAACATGGTGTTTTATACAATGGTATGCCGACGACTATGTAAGCGAAGCTGACATCCTAGACGCCTTTTCCTCCTTTTTGGCGCCTTTTGAAACAATTGCGCACTATAACGGTTCTACGTTTGACATCCCATATTTGGAAAAAAAATATTTATTTCATCATCTGGATTCTCCTTTTCAGGGAAAAAGAAGTCTGGACTTATACCGCTGCTTCCCGCTGAACAAAAAATTACTTCCCCTGCCTAATCGAAAGCTGATTACCGTGGAACGAAGCCTTGGTTTTCAACGTCACGACACTTTCACGGGAAAAGACTGCATCAAACTTTACACGGACTTTATGCATCTGAAATTTTTCCGTAACGATTCTGCCAATCGCCGAAAAGCCGATCTTTTGTTACACAATCACGACGACTTAATTGGCACTATTTTTTGCAGCCGCCTTTTGTGTTATGAAAACTATCAGCCAAAACAGCCGCACTGGCGGACAGAGAAAAATACACTTGTTTTGTGCGACCAACTCGACCGTCCGGTTCCACTGCCACTCACCTATCAAAAAGGCGATGTACAAATTACGATGGAACACGACTTGCTCACCGTACAGATTCCTCTCTATAAAGGCACGCTGTATCATTACTTTAAAGATTATAAAAATTATTTTTATCTTCCAAAAGAAGATATGGCCGTACATAAAAGCGTAGGTATCTATGTGGAAGAAGATTTTCGGGAGAAAGCTACTGCCGCTAACTGTTATATAAAAAGAAGCGGATTCTTTCTTCCCGTTCCCAATGATATGGAGACTGACCAACCACTTTTTCAGGAAACCCGACGCTCACGCACGATATATGTGCCGTGGACAGAAACTTCTACTCTCAGTGACAAACAATGTCAAATGTACTTAACTGCCCTTATGCATACGCAACGATAATGCCGCCTCTTCCGGCATATAAACTGGAAATACCTCCTGTTGCGGCAATCTGTATCATCCGTTCCGGAAACTCTTTTTTCAGTTTCGTTTTTAACTCAATTGCCATCTCTTCATTATAACAGTGCGAAATCACCATGCGCTCCCACATATACTCTTTATCGTCCTCGACTACCTGATGAAACAGTTTGGCAATCCCTCGATTCATTCCTCTTACCTGTCCGGTCTGACAAATCGTTCCCTCCGGCGTAGCGGCAAGTACCGGACAAATATGAAGAGCTCCCGCCAGCTTTGCTTTAAATCCTGTCAGACGCCCGTTGCGTTCCAACATCGTCAAATCTTCCAGAACAAATCTGGTCTTCATCTTATCCTTCTTCTCTGCCACCATATTGGTTATCTCTTGAAAAGAGTAACCCTGCTGCTCCCATTCCTGTATAAACAATGCCAGTAATGTCTGTCCGGCGGAAGCGCTACGGCTATTTATGAGACAAATATCCGCCTGCGTCTGCGGTATTTGTTTAACAGCCAAGCTGGCACTGTTATAGGAACCGGACAGTTCTCCTGATATCGAAATCAAATAGATGCTTTCACAATGCAAATCCATTTTCTGTTGATACTCTATTGGTGAAGGGCAGGAAGAACGAGGAATATCAGTTGATTGCTCTATTGACAGCAAAAGCTTCCTGATATCTAATTCCCCGTCGTCTGTATACTCCCTGTCATCTATCTGTAAGCGGAGAGGGACAAGAGAAATTCGGTCATCCCGTTTCATATCTACTGTCCTGTCGCCGCAGCTATCCATCAAAATCTGATATGCCATTACTGAACACCTCCAAATCTATGATGATAGCATTACCAACAGACAACATTCCTATCCAAGCCATTGTGTCAAAATACGGTTTATCACCTCCGGGTCAAGCGGTTTTGCCATGTGCTCATCCATACCTGCCTCTTTGGCTTCTTTCACATCTTCAGCATAGGCATTCGCCGTCATGGCAATAATCGGTATGCTCGCGGCATCGGATCTGTCGAGCGCCCGAATGGCTCTCGTCGCCTCATAGCCGTTCATGAGCGGCATCATCACATCCATGAAAATCAAATCGAATGTATTAGGGTTAGATTGTCCGAACAGCTCCACCGCCTCTTTTCCATTGACGGCAACTGTTACCTCAAGTCCCCGCTCCTGTAGCATATAGGCGGCAATCTCCTGGTTGAGTTCATTGTCCTCTACAAGCAAAATCTTCTTTCCCGTTATATCTGCATCCTGCGTTTCCAAGCTATCTTCTTGATTTTCCGACATCTCTACCGTTTCCAATGGAAGGATTACCGTAAATCTGCTTCCCAAATCCAGCTCGCTCTCAATCTGTATGGAACCTCCCATCTTATCTACAAGCCTTTTTGTGATGGTCATACCAAGTCCCGTTCCCTGATAATGAGTTCTCGCCCCATCCTGTTCCTGTGTAAACGGTTCAAAAATATGCTCAAGATATTCTCTGCTCATGCCAATTCCGGTATCGGATATGTCAAAACAGATGTTAGTGGTCTCATTCTCTTCTGAAACTTTATAACACCGGAAATTAACCGTTCCTTCCGGTTTATTATACTTTACAGCATTTCCTGCTATATTAATTATTATTTGTTTGATGTGGAGAGGACTCCCTTTAAAATATGTATGCGGCATCTGTTTCAGTTCTGCAAAATCAGTAATCAGCTTAACATTTTGTGCCGCTGCCTGACCTCCAATAATTGTAGAACAGCTTTCTAACAGTTCAGTCAAAGAAAATGTCTCACCAGCCAGTTCTACGTTTCCATTTTCCAACTTACTGATGTCCAAAACATCATTAATCAGTGATAACAGATGCTCCGCTGATGTCTTAATTTTTTCCCGGCAGTCTAACTGCCGCTCCATATCTTCCGGATTGTTTTCCGCAATATTAAGCATTCCCATAATGCCATTAATCGGTGTGCGTATATCGTGAGACATATGGGAGAGAAATTCCGTTTTTGCCTGATTCGCTCTCTCTGCCTCTTCTATGGCCGTCTTCAATGCCTCATTCTTTATTTCCAAAAGATGATATGACTTTCTCCTCATATGCGAGATGGAAAAGCCAAAGATAAGAAGGAGCACAAGAATAATAACAGACCATGTAATCACATTTTTGCTCTGATACAGATAATCACGCAATTCATAACTCTCATAAGATATATTCATGTACTGATTGATAATGTCCTCTCGCTCTCCCTCGGTGATTAGTTCTAAGGATTTGTTCATAACCTTAAAAAGAACGGGGTCTACCTCTTTGGATGCCGCGAGGGCAGTTCCCGACTGAAACCGAAAATTATCCCACTCAATGAGATTAGAAAATCTCTCATTTTTTGACAAATAATTATATTCTATCGTATTCAACAATGTAATGTTTGCATCATCATCTTCTACTGCCTGAAGACAATCCTTTGCACTTTCCCGATAAATCACTTTCGTTTTCATGTCCAAACTGTCTGCCCAATAAGCGCGTCCTTTTGTCAAAACCAAAGTAACCTCTTGATCTGAGAGAACAAAATCATTTTTGGAAATAATCACTGCATTATAGGGCATAAAAGAACTCGTAAGCTTTATCTTTTCATCCTGTGCCGACTGCATTGTATTGGAACCGACATAGAAGTCTATCTCTCCTCTTTGTAAAAGCTCCCTCCAATACATTTTCCTGTCCATCGGACAAAACTCAATGTGTATTCCGCTTCTTTCGGCAACCTTTTTCATAATCTGTATATAAATACCGTCATATTCCCCCTGCGCATTGATATACGCCATTGGTCTTGTATCTCTATAGAAGCCGATTTTTACTGTATTTCCCTTATCAATATATTGTTTTTCATCCGCAGCAAAATTTTCTCGTCTATCTCCATAATACTCGGAAATAAGCTCCTGCTCCAACATTGGATGAATCATCTTCAATTCCTGCATACCAAGATTTAGTTCATTCAATAAAGACTGATTTCCTTTCCATGTTATGTAATAACATGGCGCAAAAGCAAATTTCCCCACCAGACACTGTCTGCTTCCAACTTCAGTAAGAGTATGTGCTGCTACATCAATTTGTCCGGAATGCAACGCTTCCTGCAACGCCTGTGTCGTGCGGTATTCCCGCAATTTCGGCTCTTCAATCCCGCCTTGTTTCAGATAGTCCAAAAAATCTTTTTTGCGGACATAGTTTTTCACAACCCCAAACGTCATCTCTTTCATGCGTTCAAAATCTTCAAAAGCAAGATTACTGTTTTCTTCAACAAACAGACAGCCAAACGTATATCCGCTGGAAAGTGCGGCATAGTCATAAAGCTCTTCACGCCCGTGAGAATACTGAGCGGAGCCAACCAAATCCACTTCTTTCTTTTCTAATTTCTCAAGGGCATCGTTCCAACTGGAACATTCCACATATTCGATTTCCCAATTCGTATAGTGACAGAGCTCTTTCAGATAATCTACGTCGACACCACCGTATCCTTCCTTTTGCGAAAAAGTGTGGAACCCCTCCATCGGAAAAAAAGCAACTCTTACCGTGCGGGATTCTTTGGCATCGGCTTGAACGGAAAAAAATGTAAGAAAAAGCAATAGGCCGGACAGTAAAACAAACATCGTCTGTCCTATCTTTTTCCAATATACTCGTTCCATATGCTCCTGTCTCTCCTTTCTCCGTTATTCCCTTTCCTTACATGAAAAGCCGGAAATCACTCATCCAGCTTGATTCCTGCCAGCAGTCCGGCCAGAGAAGTCGTCGCCTCTTCGTCATCATGGTATTCCATCGCAACATTGTTTTCATCGGCTCCACCGCTCTCCATTGAAACCTCCGGTGCAATGTCCTCCGCCTCTTTCATACTCAAACGGATTTTTCCCTCGCTCACTTCCAGCACTTTAACTTTCACCCGCTGTCCCATCTTCACTACCTCATTTGGGGAGTGCAGGAATTTATTGCATATTTGGGAAATGTGTACGAGCCCTGTCAGTCCGTCGCCAATATCCACAAACACGCCATAGGATTCAATGCGTTGAATCACTCCTTCGGTGACAAATCCTTTCTGCAGCGCATCCAGTTTCCTCTCATGCTCTTTTGCCGCCCTCTCTCTCGCCACTTCCTTTGCCGACAGCACAAGCTTCTTTTTCTCTGCATCTGCTGTGATAACAACTACCTCCAGAGTCTTTCCCACAAAAGAATCCACATCCTCGACATATTCCAACGCCAGCTGCGATGCCGGAATGAATCCCCGTATTCCCTCAAGAAAGGCTACCACACCGGCGTTTACACTAGTTAGTACTTTCACCGTAAATACCGTTTTATCGGCTAACGCCTGTTGCATCTTCTTCCAGCCCTCCTCTTCTTTCGCCTCTTTCAGGGAGAGCAGAACCCTGCCCTGTCCGTCATCCGAATCTAATACTACAGCCGTCACGCTATCGCCCGTGCGAATCTCATCCATCGCATGAAAAGAAGGGTCTTCACTGTACTCACCTGACGGAATGACCCCCTGTGAAAATGAATTCAAATCAACCAGAACTTCCTCCTCTTCTACACTAACCACCGTGCCGCTCACTCGGTCTCCCTCACGAAAACGACGAAAACTGGCATTTATTTCCTCCTCAAAGTCTTTCATTGTCTCTTCCATCTTTTTCATCTCCTTAATCCTGTATAATAAAAACAGTGTCTGCGACACTGTTTTTATTATACTAATGGTTATTAAATACTTCAAGCACTATTTCCCTTACATTTACCATTTAATTCGTCTGTGCTTCCTGTTCTGATGACTGAAGTATTTTTTCCGTATTTCTTTATCTCATCAACTGATAATTTGGAACAACCTCCCTCTTTTTTCGGTTTTATTATTACACGATTCTATCAATGTTTTTACAACATATAATAAAACACCAGCATCCCACATCACTGCGAAACACTGGTGCCTTTTATGGTCACTTATGCTTTCTGAACGGCTGCCATACCAATATTCAATTATACGGATTACGTTATCTCAGGCGTCAGATGGTCATCATTTCATTCATAAATATTGTTAGCGATCAACTCATAATTAATCTCATACGCAAGCCCATCTTTTGAAGAAACTCCATAAGTCCCCATCAATTTAGGTTCTTGTTCAAGAGCTCTCCCATACTCATCAACATAACCTTTTCCAATTCTATAAAATCCATAATCTAACCCTGATGGAATCTCTATTTTGCCAACATTAAAAAACACTCCACTAGTCCAAAAAAACTGTCCTACCATTGCAGGTTCAATTAATAAATTCTCTATATCCAACTCAGGCACATTAAATGATACATCCGATACTCTATCTTTTAAAATGAAGACAAGCCAAAAATTTTCGTTTTCCATATGGTAAACCTGTTCCTGAACAACCACACCCCAAAAAAAACAATTACTTTGTGGCGACACCAAAAATACATCCCCTTTTCTAGGTAGAGTCTTTGTTTTTTTTATCACATTAAGTTGATACTCTTTCCATGTCATATCATTCAGTATTTCAATCTGCCTCCTTTGTTTCTCTGTAAAAGAAGCATATCTTCTTTCTGCCCGCTTTGGCAACGGATTATTATTTATATCTAAATGCATTTTTTGTTGATTCCTCCAAATTTTATCAATGATTACTAATATAATCTTTAGCCCAATTCAAAGCATCATTATAAAACTTTTTATAACTGCCATTCGGACTGATACTATTTATTTTATTCCAGCTATTAGGGCCGTTCTCAATGTAATACTGCTCAATTGCTTTAGCCTGATTTTGAGTTAAGTTTGAAAATTGTACATCAAGTCGTTGAAAATCTCGTTTATATTTTTTACTATTTCTATGTTGTGATAGTCTCTTTGTAATAGGTTGCTTTGTAATACCTGTATAAACAGCTTTTCCTGTACCTTTTTCAATACCAAAATATACAACATATTCCGCTTTTCCAGCATTTAACCATTCTGAAAAACCTGCGACAGTTTTTTGTACACTCTTCGCAACCTTTTTTACAGTTACCTTTTTAACTTTGACTTTTTTGGAACTGATCTTTAGTTTTTTTGCTTTATTTAAATATTTTTTATTCTTATAAAGAACTTTTACTCGTTTCGCCTTACTTGCTGTTCTTAATGACTTTGACGCTGCTCTTGTACCTTTTCCCACTTTACTAACTTTGGCAGCAGTCTTAGTACTCTTTGAAACCACTTTAGCTGTTTTCGCAGGCACTTTTGCCACATAAGAACCTGGTACTCCTGGAATAAGGGATGCTGCATCCCATAGCAAATATCCAGCATTTTCCCATGACGGTTCTGTACACATTGAGTAAATACTATGTCCCAGACTCACTATATCAAATATAGTCTCCCAAATATTTCCGCTCGGATCTACCCTGTTCACCCCATCATTTCCACAGTAAGTATACAGATGCACACTCAATGGGTCATCATCTTCCCCTGTATAGTTATCCCTTGTCAGAAATCGTCCCAAATACGGCTGATAATACCTTGCCCGGAGGTAGATATTCTCTGTCTCTTTATCATAGTATTCCCCACAGTAACGGAACGGATTCTCATCTTTCTTATCCGGGTTCACTTCATTCCCAAAGGAATCATACTCATAGGTCTTAATGACTTTGCCGCTATCGTCCGTCATCTGCACCACATCGCCATGAGGATTTTTAATGTAATACTGCTGCTCTGTTCCTGTTCCCTTATCTGCATATACGAGGTCATTTCCACGGATATAACGCTTTTGCACCTTGCCGCTGTCCGACAGTTCCATGACAATCTCATCACCATCCCAGACAAAAATTGTCTTCTCTCCATTCACATTCTTGCTGGTGCGCAGTCCCTCGGCATCATAAATAAAGCTTACTTTGCTGTCTCTGGTAAGCGTCTTTGTCAGCTGGTTCAGTGCATTATAGTGGTTGACCACATTTTCATTCAGTCGATTGTCTCCCAGTGTCACGTCTATGTCAATGTAGGTTCCGTCTTTTTTGTCACTTGGAATCTCATAACGGTTGACCGCGGCCAGCTGGTTGCCGTTTTTGTCGTTTTTATAGATGACAACAGAATCTTTTTCTGTAGCGGTATTTAAGGTATCCGTGCGGAGTAGCTCATCATTTTTATTGCAGCGATATGCGGTGGTCTTGTTTCCCACCTTCATTTCCTTACGGTTGTTGTTGCTGTCGTAGGAATATGTGATGTCGTCACTTCCGGTTCTGGTCTCTTTCTGGATGCGACCCAGCAGGTCGTAGGTGTAGGTGGCTGTACTGCTTCGCTTCTTTCCATCTTTGCCAAGAACCGAAGAAACTTCCTTGGATTTCTGTCCGTTTTCTAAGTATTCCGAACTGTACTCAGAAACCACTCTGGTATTGCCTGTCTGGTTCTTCACCCCTGTCAGTCGGTTCTGGTAATCATAGGCGTAAGTGGTGGTCAGGTTATTCCTCGGCACTCTCCTCTCTGACAGATTTCCATCGTTGTCATAGGTATATCCCACTATCTGATTGCCTTTATCATCCGTAACGGAAGCCAGTTTGGATTCCCCATCATAAGCATAACGGAGAGAAAGTTTCTTTTCTCCGCCCACTGTCACATCAAAGGCGGACTTATTGCCAGCACTGTCATAGGTATAACTTTTGACAACGTCCTTATTCTTGGTGAGTTTTGTTGTCTCTTTGGTAACCTGCCCGGATACGTCCCCATAGGTAAATCTGGTATCATCCTGAGTTTCCACATCCCCATAGGCATTGTAAGTATAAGTGTGAGCAGTCTCTTTCCCTGTCTTCTTCTCCTTTGCCACCATTTCCGTCAGACGATTCTGGTAGTCATAGGTGTTTTTCAGGGTGTTGCCATTCTTATCTACTGTTTTGGTGAGATTGCTGTTTTCATCATAAGAATAGCTCTCTTTTCTCCCCTCTGGGTCGATGAGTGCCACTAATTCATTTTTCTCATTATACTCATACTTTGTCTCGGCAATGGTGTCCGTCTTTTTCTTCCCGCTGACAGTAAGACGGTAAGTCTTTCCTGCATAGGAGAAGGTATCCGCTTCTTCTCCCTTTTCTCTGGATTCACTTCCTTTTGCTGCATTTCCATCTTCTGTCCCGCTAGCAGAAGCTTCCCCGTTTTTATCAGATGTTTCGGATACGGATATGGTGAGGGGGCTGGTCATGCCAGTAAACTGGCGCACTTTGTTTCCCATGATGTCATAGACAAACTGGACGTACTGCGCCTTGCCGTCTTCCATGCAGTTTTTTACCATGACAAGACTGCCCCGTTTATCATAAGTATACTCGGTTTTTGCCGTCCTGTCAGCATCTATTTTGTCATTCTGCGCTATGACATTTCCCATAGTATCATACTCTGTCGTGGTGCTCTGGTAATGGATGCTTCCATCTTCCTTTTCTATCGGATACTCTGCCTTTATCATTTGACCGAGAATATCATAGGTATATTTTGAGAAAACGCCGTCTTTTACGCCTTTCGGGGTGTATTCTCTAATAGCGTTTCCCTGATCGTCATAATCAGTTTTTGTAATCTTAGACTGCCAGTCTGTCTCCCCCTCTTTCCGACTTTTTGTCTCGGTCTGACTGACATTTCCGTTTTCGTCATAAGCCAGAATAACTTCTTCCTCATAAGACGGCAACCACTTTCCATCCTGATATTTTTTCGTGACTGTGCTTTCTTTGACATTTCTTCCAAAATCGTCTGTCTCGTATGTGTCAACCATTTCGGAACGGTTTTCACCTCGGATGGTAGTGCTTGTCTCGGACAGGATGTTTCCCTCGGCATCTGTCACGGTTTTAGTAATACTTTCGCTCAGCATGGCATCATTGAACTGGTCATAGTAATTGTCGGTATCTACCTGAGACTGATATGCCGACGGGTTGAGTTCTTTGCTGTAGCTGGTGGTAATGGTCTGCGCGGCATCTTCCTCGCCGATAACTTCTGTTTCTTCTTTGATGAAGTTCCATGAAGTGCAGTGGGCGGCATCCAGTTCCCCATTGCTGAAGCTGGCGCTTCCTATCTCTTCCCCTGCATCGTCATAGAAATATTTGCTGCCGCTCAGGATTTTGCTTCCTCTGCCTGTGATGTAGAAGTTTGGAACAGTCTTTCCCCCTTCATTGACGATAAATTTCTTTTCGTCAGGCTGAAACGTGTAAGTCCGCTCTTCCAGTAGACGGTCGTTTTCTTCTTTTTCTAATTCCGGGTCTTCTTGCTCCTCCCCTGTCTCGGCTCCGTATTCATAAACGCTTTCTGTCCATGTACCAGATGCTTCGTCCTTGCTGATGATGGTATTGCCAAAGGCATCCTGTATGTCGATGGATGCCCGTCCATACTCGTCCAGTGTCAAGGTTTTCAGGGCATCCGTGGATACATATTCCTTGTCTTTGGATTCGTATTCTGTTCCAGCTGCCTCTATGATTTCTTTTTCGTTCCCGGTTTCCGGGTCATAGGATATTTTTGTGACAAGACCATTCTCGTCTGTGGTGGAGAGACAGTTTCCAAAGGAGTCGTAGACTGTCTCTTCTTCCGTGTAGGTGCGGTTCGATGCCGGATTTTTTGCGGAAGCCAGCGTGACATTCTTTTTGGTCTGCTGTCCCAGCGCATTGTATGTATAATTATTCTGGATGATTTCCTTTTCCCCGTCGCTGCCATAGGTTGGGAAAACTTTCCCCTGAATTTCATTTCCCTGCGCATCATATTGAAAATCTGTTTTGGATATTGTTTTATAAGCAGCACCATTAACGCTTCTCTGCTCGGAGATGCTACTGTAATCAATGCCATTAGAGGCTGTCTTGCTTTCCAGTTTGATTTTTGTCTTTGCAGAATCATAGAGTTCCTGCCTTGTCAATGTACACAAACAGAACGGCTTGTCTTCAGTTGGATAGCCGGCATCCGTATTGTGGTATGCATATGTCACTGTGTGCAGATGCTCTTTTCCTTTGTTTTTCGCAAGGTAAGCCTTGGGGGATTTCTCTGTCAAGACATTCCGGTACTTGTCGTAGGTGTAGCCCTGCTTCGTGGTAACTGCTCCGCTCCCCTTCTTGCCAAAGAATTTGCTGGTTTCTAAGGTGACAAGAGAACCGTTCCCGCCCTTGTCATATGTGTAGCGGCTTTCTACTTTCTCCTGACCGTAATCCACCTGATCAACCAGTAGCTTGTTTTCATTGTAAATGTATAACATGACATTCTTTTTTGTGTTGCTCTTTAAATGAAGAGTATCCGGGTTAATTTTCGATTTCTTATAGGTATAGTCATAATACTTCCCGTTTGTTTTGTATTTGTTCGGGTTAAAGGAACTGACTACGGTTACTGTCCGGAGGCCGCTGTTGCCGTACTGCCACGCCTCATAGATCTCGCCTTCACTGTCATCCGCCTTCTTTTCCCGTTCGCGGAAATCGTCATAAGAACGCAGGTCATCACTTCCCTTTTTCTGGAAGTAATCATACTTTACCCCGTTTGATTTTTTTCCTGTTTTTGTATCTTTTTCATACTCCCTCGTCACATAGAACTGCTCGGTTACCACGTCCCTTTTCTGCCCGCTTCCTTCCTCTTTGGAGCCGCGCAGGGAACCGGCGCGGTACTCATAGTGGGTTTCGCTGCCGTCGGCGGTGATTTTGTTCAAAAGATAACTCTGGTTTGTGGAAACACGCTGGGAGGCCACGCCTGCACCAGAGGTATTCACCAGACGCTCCACCGTCTTATAACCATACTTTTCCTTGCTGCCATCTAC
>CAJTLS010000007.1 GCA_910577295.1 uncultured Eubacterium sp. | reverse complement strand
TCCTATGATTTTTATTTTATCATAGAAGACCAGTTATTTCTTTATTTTACAGAAAAAGTTTCACAGACTCTTTATAATTGAATTTTAGTATTAAGATTCGAACTTAAAAATAACACCGACTGTTTACTAAAAAATATCATATGTGCAAGATCTCTCCTTTCTTGCAATTTTTAACCGAACATATGTATGATTGCCTTTTTGGTTATTACAAAACAAAAAGAATATTCTATAGAATAATATTCCTATATCTAATAATGAGTATAAGAAAGTGTTCTTCCGTATCAATTCTATAAAACCCTTTCATATAAAAAATAAGGGCATTATCTATCAAGACAAATAATACCCTTAAAAATATTGAAATTTCATTAGATGCTTCATTCCTCCCAAAACATAAATAAACAAGCAAACTTTTCGTGAATGACTTTGGTAAAAATTCTTACCAAAATCCGTACCAAATCTTTACCAAAATTAATGTGATATTTTACAATGATTTACGATAGCTTATGTTACTCTATTTATATTCACAAAACATACTCTGATGCTTGATTCTCCCATGTTTTCAAGGAATTTTAATTGGAAACTTTTCTTATTAGTTTCCTCCCATCTGTGCTGCTACTTCTGCTGCAAAGTCCTCTTCCTTCTTCTCAAGTCCCTCACCTGTTTCAAAGCGAATAAACTGTGACAGCTTCAAGTTCGAGCCAGTTGCCTTAGCGACAGACTGCACATACTGTGCTACATTTTCCTTATCTTCTGCTTTTACATAAGCCTGCTCTAATAAGCACACTTCTTTCAACTCTTTATTTAAGCGTCCGGTAATCATCTTCTCGATAATATTATCCGGTTTACCTGCATTCTTAGGATCATTTTTTGCCTGTGCAAGAAGAAGTTCTTTTTCCTTTTCCTTATAGTCTTCTGACACATCGTCCGTAGAAAGGTACAGAGGACTCATAGCGGCAATCTGCATTGCCACATTCTTTAAGCACTCAACAATCTCGTCTCCGGTATTGTCCGTCTCTGCTGCAACGAGAACGCCAATCTTTCCACCTGCATGGATGTAATCCACTACCAGACCATTCTCACTGGATACTTTGGCAAAACGGCGGATATTCATATTCTCACCGATTGTTGCAATTTGGGAAGCCAACTCTTCTTTAACTGTTTTAGAAGTATCGGCAGCCCACGGTTCAGCCATAAACGCATCGATATCTTCTGCGTCAGAAGCGCTTACCTGTGTCGCTACTGCGGCAACAAAGTTCTGGAATTTTTCATTTTTAGCTACAAAATCCGTCTCACTGTTGACTTCAACGATAGCAGCGCTTTTACCATTCTCGCTGATATTTGTTTTTACAATTCCCTCTGCGGCAATCCTTCCTGCCTTTTTCTCAGCCTTAGCAAGACCATTCTCACGAAGCCATTCAACTGCCTTATCCATATCGCCTTCCGTATTTGTAAGAGCTTTCTTACAATCCATCATACCGGCGCCTGTCATCTCTCTCAATTCTTTTACCATTGAAGCTGAAATATTAGCCATTGTTCAAAATCCTACCTTTCTAAATTATACTGCCTCTTCTTCTGATTCTTCAACCGGAGCTTCATCTGCCATTGATTCACCCTGATTTGCCTCGATAACAGCATCCGCCATTTTGGAAACAATCAGTTTAACGGCACGAATAGCGTCGTCATTTCCCGGAATAACGTAATCCAATTCTTCCGGGTCGCAGTTCGTATCTACAATACCAATCAAAGGAATGCCAAGGATGTGCGCTTCCTGAATACAAATCTTCTCTTTCTTTGGATCAACAACAAAGATAGCATCCGGAATCTCTTTCATATCCTTAATACCGCCAAGGTTTTTCTCTAATTTTGCCCATTCCTTTTTCAGGTTAATAACCTCTTTCTTCGGAAGCACATCAAATGTTCCGTCTTCTGACATCTTCTCAATAGCTTTCAATCTCTTGATACGAGCCTTAATCGTCTCGAAATTAGTCATCATACCGCCAAGCCATCTCTCATTGACATAATACATACCACAGCGCTCAGCCTCTGTCTTAATTGAATCCTGCGCCTGCTTTTTCGTACCGACAAAAAGAATTTTACCGCCATCGGCTGCAATTTCTTTAATCGCATTGTAGGCCTCGTCCACCTTTCCTACCGATTTCTGCAAATCAATGATATAAATACCATTTCTCTCGGTATAGATGTACTCTGCCATTTTAGGGTTCCATCTTCTCGTCTGATGTCCAAAATGAACACCTGCCTCCAGTAACTGTTTCATTGAAATAACACTCATTATTTCTTACCTCCATTTGGTTTTTCTTCCACCTGCTTCTTCTTTTTGCCACACCGATAACGGCACCATAGCAAAAATCAACAAGTGTGATTTTTTCAATCCGATTTATTATAACACGCTGTTACACATATGGCAAGAAAATTTTTCTATTTTCATATGCATCAGTTCCACTACTCGCTCCGTGTAATAATCTTTGCAATCTGGGAATAACTCGCGCCCACCGGAATTTTATATGTGCCAGTCCGGATTTTCCGCGCCATTCCGCTTTTCTCAATATACTTATCAAAAGCGTCCGCATCTTTAATAATTCCAGCTTCTTTCATCTCCCTTGCCACAGAACTTGATAACAATCCTTCCCGCACCGTAAATTTCCTTTTGCTCGCCGAATTACCGGCGGTTGGCGTCGGCTTGTCCTTCTTTGTGGATGTCGCTGTCGGTTTTGCGTCGGGCCTTTTTGTTGTATCCGCTGTCGATCTTTCCGATTTCTTCGGCGATTCTTTCGGTGTATTCGCAGGAGTTGTCGTAACTGCGGTCGCCGAACCACTTGCCGTCGCTGTCGCGTCCGGTGTCTTTTCAGGAAAGACCATCCCTAATTCCTTTGCCCTCTGTACGACAGATTCTCCGGAATCCTGTTTGCGGTATCCGATAGACAGAATAAGTGCGGTAATGAGTATACCCGCTCCTAGTCCCCGTAAAAAATATTTCTTTTTCATTATCTCTTGCCCCCGTACAATGCAATAACCAGTTTTACTTCACCCTGACCGATATTCAATTCCTTTGAAATTTCCAATACAGATTTTCCCTCTTTATACATCTTCTGAATTTGCAAATTTACATTGCCCGGAACACTGCTCCGCTTCTCCGTCTTAGGAGCCGCCGGTTTCGTTTTCTGTTTTGGCTCCCCGACTGATTTTTGTTTCGGAGTCTCGACGGCCGGCGCGCTGTGAGCAGGAGGTTTCGTTGCTTTTACCTCTTCGGCGGCAGCCGATGACGGCTGCGGCGCTTTCACCGGTTCAAGTACGATATTTTTAATCTCCTTTTCTTTCTCATTCAGCATATTGTACATAAAAACAACTTCCTGATGATTGTTTTCAATCTTCTCCAGCAATTGTTTCGAAAACTCGTCCACCGCCATAATCTTATCATTACACAGGCGGTTCATCTGGTCTTCCGTTGTATCTACCAGTTCATTTTGTATGTCTGTCAAAATATTATCGATTCTGTCCCGAATCATCTGCTCTTCCTTTTCCGACCAGACGGCAGAGGAACGAACTGCTTCCCCGTCGTCTTCCAGTCCGGCAGCTTTCTTTGCAGAAACAAAAAAACTAATGCAAATGCAGGCAAAGCCCGCGATAATTAAAAATACTTCCAAACCTGTCATAATTTCCTCCATTTTCACAATTACGGCTTTTGACCTTTCTCGCTCTTGCTGATACTCTGGATTGCTCCGTTGTTTCACAACTTTCGCACTCCAACAAACATTCGAAATCCGCTGATTTACTGCGTAAATCGCTCCTTTCTCATGTTTGGCAGGTCTCAAGGTCAAATGCCGCAACATGCATGCATGAACGGCATTTTGACTTTTCGACCTTAGCATCATATCATAATATCAAAACTGCTATTGGAACGCGGAGCCATCTTCTGCCCTTTTTTATCGTCTTTCTTTTTCCTTTTCGACTGCCCGCCAGCATACCCTTTTCCCGAACCGCCGCTGTTATCGTATTCATTCGTCTCACTTTCCTGTGTTTCTGCTGTCTGCTGGGCCTGCTGTACCGTCTCACGCTGAAACTGTACTGCACCCTGTTCCCCGATGTTCTGATATTGCGTATTTTCTTTTCCCTGTATTTCTGCTGCATTGACTGTACGCGGCGCCATTGTGACCGCATCGATTGTTCCCATTGGCATAACGATACCCTCCAATCCTCATTACAATCCAACCATCTTTACATCCGCGCCATCGCGAACAAACCGGCAATGCGATACCGATTCATGTTGAATTTTCTTTACGTCTTTCACAACAATTTCAACACCCTGATAAACGACATTATCAACGCGGATACACGCTTTCTTATTCTTCTCTATACGCCGTAACAAACGTTCTCTTTCCTCTTTCTTTTCTCTTATTTGTTTCATCAGTTTCGGTTTTTCGATTGTCGCATTTTTCAGATATTTCTTCTGCTCCGGCTTAATCTCCTGCTTTTTCGCCAGTTTATCCTTTACTTTATGGACAATCTGTTCTATTTTCTGCAGAGCCTTTTCCGTCTCTGCGATTTCCTCTTTTAAATCGTTCGTACGGACAATTAAATCCTTTTCCGATATGATCTCTATTTTCGTCGCAGCTCCCATCGTCGAGCCAAGATTGGTAACGCTTATATCCGCATATGTCTTCACGCTGCCGCCGTTAATCTGCCCCTTTTTCCCGAGAACTTCTATTTTCTCCTGACAGAATATCTGACTGTGCAAAATGGCATCCGACCGAAGACTTCCTTTACAAACCACTTTGCTATTCTCTAAAAATTTGGCGGTAATATTGCCTTCTGCCTCCAGTGTACCGCGCTCTGCTCCCTGCATACCGCGTTTTAACACGATATTCCCTCCGGATACGAGTGTCGCACCCTCGACAACGCCATTGACGATAATATCGCCCTCCGCTTTTATGGCGAAGCCCGTATTGACATTCCCCGCCACTTCTACCGTTCCTTTGTATTCAATATCTCCCGTAGAAGAATCTACATTGGCTGGAACGTGATAGACATTTGATACCATTACCATATCTTCAACCAGAGTGACATGACCCGCAACATCCGAGTAAATATGCAGTTGGTCTTCCGACAATGTTATGTTGCGTCCAAAACGCAGATTCCTTACTTTCACTTTCTTCGGAGGGATTGGCTTACCCAGTACGGAGACGCCCGCCTTTCCGCGATAAGCCGGCGTCAGGGTTGCCAGTTTATCTCCTGCCTGAACAGACTTAATATTCCCCAGTTGGTGAAAATCTACACTGCCATCTTCATTTAACTTTGGTTTCGCCGTTGTATTGATATCGAAAAAATACTGTATCTTTGCACTGTATCCCTGTACGGGAGGCGTTGCCTCTGCCATAATATATTCACGCCCGTATTCGTGATGCTCCAGAAAATGCCGTATCGCCTTTTTCTTTATGCCGTGACAAACTCCCGCGTGCTTTAAATCACTGATGATATCCTCTTCCGTAAGCGATGCGCCGCCTGTCGAGGGCGGATAGAAACGGACAAATGCACGCTCCCCCATCGGTGTAATGGAGATCGAACATTTCTCACTCTCCGGAATAATTTCCCCCTCTTTTAAAAGGAGCGGACTGTCAAACTCCATATTCTTAATATATTGGTCAATTGCCACCTCATCATAATCGGGAAATGATATCATGTCCAGATAGTTCATAACATCTTCTATCGTAAACATATTTCCCTCTACTTCCGGTGGAAATACTTTCATCCACATTTTGCCGTCTTCATGAATCAATTGAAAATAACCGTTGGCAGCCATACTTATCCTCCTGCATTTTGTAAATCAAAGAGTTCGGCCCAAAAGGTATTCAACCTCCTGAGCCTGCAATTTCAAAATAGATTAAGCAAATCAACCGAATCACCTAATTGTACTTTAATTTTCTGTAACGCCTTTGTGTGTAACTGCGAAACACGGGATTCCGACACCGACAAAATCTCACTAATCTCTTTTAGCGTCAGCTCCTCATAATAATATAACGTAATTACTTTCTGTTCTTTCTCCGTTAAAGTCCTGAGAGCCTCAACAAGCATCTCCTTTAGTTCCTGTTTTTGTATCGCATTCTCCGGCTGCTGAAATTTGGCGCCGAAAGTCTCGATACGTCCTTCACTTCCCTGTTCCAGATAGTCGTCTAAAGAAACCAAATTGGTAAATTCCGCCTCGGTTTTCCAATTTTCATATTCGTCTAATGTTATACCAAGTTCATCCGCCACTTCCTGCGGGGTAGCAGCACGTCCATACTCGCTTTCCAGTTTTGCCACGGCGGTATCCATCCGCTTCTGTTTCTGGCGCAGCGTCCTCGGAATCCAGTCCATCTTTCGGATTTGGTCAAGAATGGCACCACGAATACGCAGACTTGCATAAGTCTCAAATTTAACATTTTTAGCCATATCATATTTGTCAATGGCGTCAATCAGACCGAAAATACCATACCCTACTAAATCATCATATTCTACCGTATAGCCCAAATACATACTAAGACGTCCGGCCACCAGATTCACTACGTTGGCATACTCCAAAATCAATTGTTCGCGTAGTTCGGGAGTTTTCTCCACATGATATCGGTCCCACAATTTATTTCTGTCCGCTTCCCTCATCTGCTACGTCCTTTCCCTATCCATTTCTATTCGCTTCCTCCGCTTCCGGAACCTCCTGCTTTTCTGCCTCTTCCGCTTCCATCGCTTCACGCTCTTCCTGCTCCCTGCGCGCCTTCTCCTCTGCCTCTCTCCGCTTGCGCTCTGCCTCGACCATGGCAAGGTGTTCTGCCTGTACACGTCCGACAATTTGCGTTGCAATCTGTCCAATAATATAAAAAACGATGAGCACGATGAGCAATGTAATCAAACTGTATTGCACCGGCCAGCCTTGTACCACGCTCAAAATACAGCACACCAAACCGGCCGCCAGCATAACCAATGCAGGAATATACCTATATTTCACATTAAGCACCTCTCTAGATTTCTAATTTACCTTTCCCCACGACTCTAATCTTTAACGAGCCGTCTTCCGGACAAAACACAATGGTTCTCCCATAATGCTCCCCAACATGTTCTGCCCTTATTGGGATGTTATGCGCCTTTAAAAAACTGCGGACTGCATTAACATTTTGTTCTCCGATATTAAGCACTTCGCTTTGTGACTCGAACGCAAACATCTTCGCACCGCCCGCTATTTTAGAATACATGTGCATCGGGTTGGCTCCCCGCTTTAGCATCTCCTGAAACATATCTTCCAGACAAGTGTCCGCAAATTTTCTGCGATTTCCTTTTTCATCGTTATATTTCAATCTTGTGCTATCTGGCAGCATAATATGTGCCATTCCACACAACCCCGAAACTTCATCATATAAAACAACTCCGAGACACGAGCCTAAACCAACCGTACTTATTCGCTCCGGTGAATTACATATTTTGTAATCCGCCATTCTCACACGTATCATGATTACGTCACGCTTCTTTCTTATCCTCTACGACTGCCACAATATCTAACAAAGAGATTAAACTTTCATCACTCTTTTTACCGATGCCGGACAAAAACGATGCATTCTCCTCATCTAACTTAAAGGCAGGCTTTTCTATCTTTCTCGGGTCCAGATTTACTACCTCCTGCACTTCATCTACAATAAAACCAATCATTGACTGGTCTTCCGTGCGAATAATAATAATACGGGTTGCATTGGCATAGACATCATCTTCCAGTCCAAACTTTTTTCTCAGACTCATAATCGGAACTACTTCTCCACGCAGATTAATTACCCCTACATAATAGCTCTGTGATTTCGGCACACGGGTAATTCTCTGCATACGGACAATATTATCCACATATGAGATGTCGATTCCGTACTGTTCATCTCCCAGTTTCACAACGATGTACTGTATCTCTTCTACGGATTCTATTCCTGTCATATACTCTTCCATGTCAGCACCTCCTAAATCAATGTATTGGTATCAAGGATTAAAGCAACTTCGCCATCTCCCAATATCGTCGCACCACTAAACAGTTTATCATTGGTTATATACCGTCCCAACGATTTAATTACCGTCTCCTGCTGGCCAATCAGGTTATCAATAATCAGACCGACCTGCTGGTCGCCTTTCTGCATAATTACTACAAGCAGATTCTCCGGCTCAACTTCCGGCTCTGGAATATCCAAAAGCTGCTGCAGACGCAAAATAGGAATGACATGCCCGCGAAGATTAATAACTTCTTTTGACTGCACAAAACTGATTTCGTCTTTTCCAATATCTTCAATACCATTAATACTGCCAAGCGGAATCGCATATTTCTCCTCACCCACTTCAACCATGAGCGCCTGAATAATCGCCAGCGTCAACGGCAGTTGGATGGTAAATGTACTTCCCTCTCCCGCTATCGTCTTGGCGCTGATATTCCCTCCCAAAGCTTCGATTTTCGTCTTGACAACATCCAGACCGACGCCACGGCCGGATACGTCCGTAATCTGGTCAGCCGTTGAAAAACTAGGCTGAAAGAGCAAATCAATAAAGTCTTTATCTTTCATCGTCTCTGCCTGTTTTTCCGTAATAGCACCCTTATCAATCGCCTTTTTACGAACTTTATCCACATCAATGCCGCCGCCGTCGTCACGCACTTCGATTACGACATTGTTACCATCCTGATAAGCATCCAAAAAAATGGAACCAACTTCCGGCTTGCCCAGGCGGATACGTTCTTCATTGCTCTCCAAACCATGGTCGGCCGAGTTGCGGAGCAAATGCATGAGCGGGTCGCCGATTTCGTCAATAACGGTACGGTCAAGCTCCGTCTCTTCACCGCTCATATACAATTCCATCTTTTTATCCAGTTTACGGTTCAAATCGCGTATCATACGAGGGAAACGATTGACCACGCTGTCGATTGGCACCATGCGGACTTTCATAACAGACTCGTGCAAATTTGTCGTGACACGCTCCAGATATTCAATCTGCTCGTGGAATGTCTGGTTATTCTCCGGCTGTACAAGCATATCGCCGGCACTGACAGACACGAGACCATTTTTGGCAATAATCAATTCGCTCACCAGATTCATAAGAATATCCAATTTGTCGATGTCGACACGCACCGAACGGCTTCCCACCTTACCTTTGGCTGCTTTCTTCGGTTTTTCCTGTACTTCCTCCACCTTTTTCTCCGGCTTCTCGACTACTTTTTCCGCCGTATCCTCCGGTTGTTCCTCTTCTTTGATTTCCGGAACTTCAAAATCAGCTATGTAAACATCGGCAATCTCCGATACGCTGCAAATCAACTGCTTTATGTTTTCTTTCGTATCCGAAGAAGCCAAAATCCAACTGAAATCAAGCTCAAACTCTTCGTCTTCTATCTGTTCCGTCGTCGGCATGGATTTGACAAGCTCACCTTTATTTTCTACCGACTTAAATACCAGAAAAGCACGCGCTGATTTTAGAATACAGCTTTCCTGCAAATATACGGTAATGCCATAGATATTTTTTCCCTCTTCTTTGGCCGACTGTATCCCCCTCATCTCCGATTCGGAAATCGTAATCTGACGGAACTTACATTTCTCTTCGTCTGTCAGTGTTGTCTCTGTTACTTTTGTACTTTCTGCCGTTTCTTGTTTTGGCTTTTCTGAAGCTCCAACTTTCTGCCCCTTTAACAAGCCATTCAAATCCTGAATAATATCCTCATTGTCCTCTGTTCCTTCATTTCCTTCCGTAGAAATTACTTCCAGATAAGACTCGAGTGCATCCAAACCACGGAACAGCACATCAATTAACTTCTCACTCGCTTTCATATTCCCATTACGAATTTCGGAAAACACATTTTCCAAATCGTGAGTCAGCCGCTGCATACGGCTAAAGCCCATAGTCCCGGACATACCTTTTAAAGTATGGGCAGCACGGAAAATCTCGTTAATGGTATCTGCGTTATCCGGCTCTTTTTCCAACACTAACACGTGCTCATTCAGACTTTGCAGATGTTCTTTTGTCTCATCAATAAATAAATCAAGATATTGGCTTGTATCCATCTTCTCACACTCCTAATTGTTTTATCATGGCGTTGGCCACCTCATCCAGTGGAACAACTTCATTTACTATACCTGCCTTAGCTACTGCGCGAGGCATTCCATATACCACACAAGTTTCCTCATTCTGCGCTACCACTTTAATTTCTTTATACTGCTTTGCATATTGAAGTCCTTTACATCCATCCGCTCCCATACCGGTCAAAACCCCACACACGCACCGCTCCAGAGAGGTATCCGGTAGAGATTCCAGAAAAATATCCGCACATGGCCGCAGTCCACCTCGAGCGGGTTTATCCGTCTCTGACAGAACAAAAGTTCCTTTACCTCTCTCGATTAGCTCACACTGTTTCCCTCCCTGCGCAATATACACGTTTCCGGCCTGAATAATCTCACCGTCTTCTGCTTCTTTGACATGCAGCGGACTCATTACGTCCAGCCGCTTGGCAAGAGAATCCGTAAAACCGGCCGGCATATGCTGAATCACGACAACCGGATAGGGAAAATCCATGGGAAAATACGGAAGTACCGATTGCAGGGCACGGGGCCCGCCAGTGGAAGAAACAATCAGGGCAAGCGTCCTGTCGTGTCCTTTCGCTCTCTTCAAGCGTTTCCGCGGCAAACGGCTCTGGACTTCCTCCTTGCTCTCTTCCGCAGAGTCCACACGTAATCCGCATGCCAGATATATACGCAACAACAACTGTCTGCGAAAATCTTCCATTTCGTATCCGACGCTGCCATTCGGTTTCTTTACAAAGTCAAAAGCGCCTAACGCCAATGCCTCGATTGTCTCATTTGCACTTTCACTGGCAATAGAACTGACAATCAACACCGGAATATGTATACGATACTTGTTAAGCTCTTTCAGAAACTGAACGCCATTCATCTTCGGCATGTTGATATCTACCAACAGAATGTCAAACTTCTCCCCCTGTAAAATCATTTCCAGCGCTTCTTTTCCATTTTCAGCGGCTTTACCGGCTGTCAGCAGCTTATCTTTGTTAATTATATCAGATAATACTCTTCTCATAAGTGCAGAGTCATCTATTACTAATACTTTTTTTTCCATGGAGTTACCACTCCTTCCTCAACCTTCTTCTCTGCTCTTCAAAAACATATTTCACAACCATCTCCCGCTCTGCATCTTCTATATGAATAAACTCGCCGCGCACTTCAAAGGCAATCCGACTTCCCTCATAATTCATACAGGCAATCACACGCACAAAAAAAGTAAGAGGAACAACACCGCTTTTGAGAGAAAGAGGAAGCATTACTTCGACAACGGTTCCCCGTTCCAGTTGGTCCTTACCGTGAAACCGTAATCCGCCGCCGCTAAGGTCAGAAATCGTCCCCTCTTTCCAATCTTTTGGAATTTCGCCAAGAGCGGCCATACAATGGTCTTTCTCCTCTTCTGTTTCCCACTTATCCGCCTGTATGCGCTCCCGAAGCTGTAGCTCTATGTCAGAAACAAGCCTGTATTTAACAGGAAACATGCAATCTAAACGGTAAAACTTACGCCGCTGATATTTGGTGAGTTCAGTTAAAAACAAAACTTCCATCACATGCATTTTACTTTCAGAATAACGTTTACGGATTCTTGCTCTGCACTGATATAAACCCGAATTGGTAAAAAAGCACATCTCATAGTCATCCCCTACCTCAAGAGGAATCACCCTGCTCTCCAGTATAGGCATCGCTATTTTGGCAGTCCGCACGCCATCAAAATCAAGAAGCTGACTCCCGAATTTGCGCTCCGACAATTTCTGTCCCGTCGCGCTCTTACTATGTGTAAGCTCTATCCGGTCTCCAATCTCAAATGCTACTTTCATAACAACCTCCGTTCCTCTGTCTGCTTTCCCGCTAACGTTTAAATTTCATTCGTATCACATTGGAAAACAACTGCATAATACCGAAAACGTGCTCGCTTTCCTTTTCCTCATCTTCGAACATATGCGCCATCTTTTGAATAAACTTTGCCGCCGCCGAATTCGGAGTTGTCATCGAGAGCGGTTCCTGCCTTACGACAGCCCTCTGCATATTGGTGTCATAGGGAACGCCCCCCATATATTCTATCTCTATATTCAAAAATTTATTAACTACAACTCCTAACTTGTCAAATAGCTTATCCGCATCCTTGCTGTTCCGCACCTGATTGGCAACCATCTTCACTGACGTTTTGCCCGGTTTATAAGAAGAATTGACGTTCATCGATTTGAGAAGCGCATAGGCGTCGGTGATGGACGTCGGTTCCGGTGTGACAACTAACAATACCTCAGCGCTGGCCGCCACAAATTCCAGAACAGAATCACTAATTCCCGCTCCCGTATCAACAATAATGAAATCCGCCAGACGGTCTAAGTCGTACATCTTGTTGATTAACTGAAAGACCTGCTCCCTTGTCAGATTCGCCATTTCCCGAATGCCTGAACCACCGGAAATAAAGCCGATTCCCTCCGGCCCATATGTAATAATATCTTTGATATCTTTTCCCCGGAACATTAAATCTGACAAATTATATTGCGGGCGTACCCCCAGCATAATTTCAATATTTGCCAAACCAAAATCAGCATCCAAAACAATCACTTTTTTCCCCATACGCTGGAGTTGAATCGCCAGATTAACCGATATACTTGTCTTTCCAACTCCTCCTTTTCCCGAGGTGACAGTGATGACACGGGCGTTATTTGTAACAGCTTCAATCTCCTGCTTCTTTATAATATTTCTCAATTTCTCTGCCTGATCCATGATACACCTGCCTTTCCAAATCACTGTACACTAATTCACCCGATTACCGCCTAACAACTGTTTTGCCACCTTTTGAGGGTCAATTTCTCCAATGTCATCTGGCACATTTTGCCCCCATGTCACATATGAAAGCGGACACTTCGTTTTCATTTTTATATTGAGCATAGCCCCCGCCGAAGATGTCTCATCTAACTTTGTGAAAATAATGCTGTAATCCGTAAAAGAGGAATATGTCGATGCAATTTCCTGCAAATCATTATATTTTGTTCCGGCATTTAACACCAGATATATCTGCCGCTCTGCAATCGGAATCTGTTCCATCAATTCACGAATATCATTCATCTGCTCCTTATCCTTGTGGGAACGTCCGGCAGTATCAACGAGACAAATATCATATTGGGATAATTCTTCCATCGACTCCTCTAACTCTTTGGGACTATAAATTACTTTAAGCGGCACCGACAAGATATTGGCATATGTCTTCAACTGCTCTACCGCCGCGATGCGATAAGTATCTGCCG
Source organism: uncultured Eubacterium sp. (assembly GCA_910577295.1). Classification (GTDB taxonomy): domain Bacteria; phylum Bacillota; class Clostridia; order Lachnospirales; family Lachnospiraceae; genus Eubacterium_F. The sequence goes on along the minus strand of CAJTLS010000007.1, from coordinate 84,738 downwards.
TGACAAGGACAATATTAGCCTTTTCCTCTAATTTCAGTTTTGAGGCAATCTTGGCAATCGTCGTCGTCTTTCCAACCCCCGTGGAACCTAAAAAGAATATAAATATTGTTTTATCTTTGGGTTTTGCGTCAATTAGATATGGCTGACCAATCATCAATATTATTTTTTGATAAATATTCGCCAGTATTTGGTCTAACAAAGCGTCTTCCGGAAGCGAACGGTTTACTTCCTCCATAATCGAATCCGCGATTTCCTTGTCCACTTCATTGGCAAGCATCTGCTGATAAATCAGCTCTTTGCAGTTTTTTGCGTATTCAATTTCTTTCTCTTTTTCTTCATCAACCGGAACTGCCTCTTCTATCTCTGCTGTCTCCTCCGTCTTTTGCTTCGCTATCGTCTCCCCACTCTTTTCCTCTTCTTTTTTCTCCGACATCTGCTTTTCCAACAATGCCTGCAATCTTGTGAGACGTTCTTCCAGACTATCCTCTTCTCCAGTATTTTTTGCCACATCCATCGCCGGCTTCGGGCGGCTGAAATCAGAAACAGTAGACTCCGAAACTTTTTCTGTCTGGACAGGCGCCTCGTCCAAAGCCGCCGTCACCTCTACTTTCCCGTGAATGAACAATTTTGCCAGCCCTTTCGGCCTTACTTTCTTTATGTTCATCACAATAGCGGCATTACCCAACTCCTGTTTTGCCATTTCAATCGCTTCTGTTTCCGTCTTCGCCAAAAATTTTTTAATAATCATTCAACCGTCACCATCCCAACTGATTGTAATTCCACATCGGAGTCAATTTCATTATATGATAAAACCTGCAAACTTCGGAATTGTTCTGCCGTCAGCTTTTTCAAATACATCCGCACAATCGGCGAAGTAATCAGAATCGGCGTACGTCCTAATTCTTCCAATTTATTGGTCTCTTCATGTAAAGATCTCATTAGCTTCTGTGTATAATCCGGGTCCAACGCCAGATAGGAACCCTGCTCTGTCTGTTTTACAGAGTCCATAATCTGCTGTTCCACAGTCGGGTCCAGTGTTACAACACTCGTAGTTTCATTGTTATTGAAATATTGATTCGAAATCGCCCGCTTCAGATTTTGCCTTACATACTCTGTCAAAATATCCGTGTCGTGCGTTGTCGGCGCATAATCGGCCAGTGTCTCAAAAATAGTAACCAAATCACGAATGGAAATTCCCTCCGCCAGCAAATTCTGCAATACTTTCTGAATTTCACCGACATTAAGAAGCTTCGGTACAAGTTCGGAAACAAGCGTTTCGTTTGCCTCTTTGACATTCTCGATAAGATTCTGAACATCCTGACGAGTAAGAAGTTCGTCCAAATGAGAGCGTATAATCTCCATCAGGTGTGTGGCAATAATCGACGGCGGGTCAACTACCGTATAACCAAGCGACTCCGCGCGCTCACGCTGGCTTTCCGTAATCCATATCGCCGGCAGATGATACGATGGCTCAAAGGTCGGAATACCGGATATCTCTTCCTCCACATATCCCGGATTCATCGCCATGTAGTGGTCAAATAAAATCTCACCCTCACTAACCGGAACACCTTTAATTTTGATTAAGTACTGATTTGGATTCAGCTGAATGTTATCGCGCAGACGAATCATTGGAACGACACATCCCAATTCCAACGCAATCTGGCGTCGAATCATAACGACACGGTCGAGAAGGTCACCGCCCTGATTGACGTCCGCAAGCGGAATGACACCATAACCAAATTCCAACTCAATCGAATCGACTTGCAGCAGGGAATTGACATTTTCCGGCCGTCGAATCTCTTCCGCCGATTCTTCCTCTTCCGCTACCGCATCTTCTACTTCCGCCATTTCCAGTTCATTGGACATCATACGGGCACAAATAATAAATAAAATGCCGTATGCACAGAAAATGAGCATATTCAATGGCGTAAAGATTCCCAAACCAATCAACGCCGCACCGACGATATTCATAACCTTCGGAATCGAAAACAACTGTTTCTGCAATATATTTCCAATATCGGCTTCTTTTGAGCCTTTGGTCACAAGAATACCGGTAGATAGCGATATCATAAGAGACGGAATCTGACTTGTCAGGCCGTCACCAATCGTCAAAATAGAATAACGGCTGATTGCCGTACTAAAATCTTCGCCATTCATCAACACGCCGATGGCAATTCCACCGACAAAGTTCAATACGGTAATAATCAAACCCGCCGTGGCGTCTCCCTTTACATACTTTGTCGCACCATCCATGGAACCGAAAAATGCGGATTCCTGTTGGATTTTTTCCCTTCGCTCTTTCGCTTCTTCATCGGTAATTGCTCCGGTATTCAAATCGGCGTCAATCGCCATCTGTTTACCGGGCATGGCGTCCAGTGTAAAACGCGCCGTTACTTCTGATACACGCTCCGAACCTTTATTGATTACGACTAACTGCATGATAACCAATACAAAAAACACAATCCCGCCGACGATTAAGTTACCGCCGCCGACAAAATTACCGAACGTACTGACAACGTTACCAGCCTCTCCGTATAACAGAATATTTCTCGTGGAACTGACATTTAAGGACAGACGGAACAGCGTCGTCAAAAGCAGCAGCGTCGGAAAACTCGACATATCGAGCGGCTCTTTCGAGAACAGAGCATTAAAAAGAATAATCATCGCCAACGCAATATTTAAAGCAAAAAATAAATCCAACAGAAAAAGCGGTACCGGAATAATCAGGCATAAAATCGGTATTAAGATAAAAGCGCCAAGCGCTAAATCTGCTTTCTGCATGACATTCTCTCCTTTCCTGTTTCCTCTTATGCGGACAACTGTAAATCCTGTTTACAATCTCCGTTATATCAATACAAAGTCAACTGACTTTTCCCTGTAAACCATACACATAAGCCAAAATCTCGGCTACCATCTGATACAGCTCCGGCGGTATCTGCTCCCCTATCTCCACATTGTGGTAGAGCATTCTCGCCAGCGGTTTGTTTTCCACAATTTCAATGTGGTTTTCCCTTGCCGTCTCCCGAATACGGGCAGCCACATAATCGGCGCCTTTGGCAATTACAACCGGCGCCTCGGCTTCTGTCTTATCATATTTTAACGCAACCGCCAGATGGGTCGGATTCGTAATTACCACGTCCGCTTCCGGCAATTGCTGCATCATTCTCCGTCTGGATGCTTCCTGCATCTTCCGTCTTATCTTACCTTTTACCTGCGGATTTCCTTCCGCATTTTTGTACTCATCTTTCACTTCCTGTTTCGTCATCTTCATATCAGTTTTAAACTTATGTTTCTGATACTTCCAATCGGCAAAGGCAATAACAAGAAAGACAGCGCTGATTTTAAAGGAAGTCATAAGCACGGTATCTACAATCAAAGAAATTGCAGGCCACAAATCCAACTGATAAATATTAATGACAAGGCCCCATTCTTCTTTCAGGGAAGAATAGACAACATAAAACAAAATGGCAACTTTTACGATTGCCTTAATCATTTCCACTAATTTGTCTTTTGAAAAAAATCTTTTAAAACCGCTAACAGGATTTAATTTGGACGGTTTCGGCCTTAACGGCTTAAACGTCACTTTCCATTTTACCTGAACGACATTGACAATAAAAGCAGCAATTACTGCCAAAATAATAATTGGTAAAATAACCATCAGGATTTCTTTCATTCCAAACTGCAGCAATCCCGTCACCCGAACAACTGAAAAATCCTCTCCTGCATATCCGCTAATGGAATTGTAGAAAAAGAGAAATACGTTGTTGATGCGCTCCATCATAAAACCGCCAAAAAAACGCAAACATGAAAAGAGAACAAATAGTAACACAGCCGTATTCAAATCCTGACTTTTCGCCGCCTGCCCTTCGTCTCTCGCTTTTTCTAATTTCTTTGGCGTCGCCGGTTCTGTTTTTTCCCCTCCGTTACCATCTTTCGCAAAAAACTGAAGATTATATTCCAGAATCATAGAAATCCCCATTTCCCAACTATTTTTCCATTATTCCGTCTGCTATGGCGTAAAAACGTGAATTACATTGGTAATAACTTCTTTCATTTCATCAAATATATAATCTGCCACCATCGGAAAACTTTGTAATATTAATACTAATACAATCAGTCCTACTAAAACTTTTATCTGCAAACCTATGACAAACATATTCATCTGCGGCGCCGCTTTGGCAAGCACGCCAAGAACAACATTGATTAACAGCATACAGCAGAATACCGGCAAAATAATGCGAAAGCCAATAATGAAATAGCTGCCGATAAAATCCACCACAAGATTTTTTATGTCTGCGATTGGAAAAATCGCTTTCCCGATATTAAAATAAGTAAACGAGTCCGCAATGGCCCGTACAATATAGTAGTGCATATTTGTCACTACCATCATCAGCATAAGCAAATAGTTATAAATATTACCGGTCACGGAAATCTGCGTATTGGTCATGGGGTCGAACATACTCGCCATCGACAGTCCCATTTCCATATCCATAAGCTGTCCGGAAAAACTGACGATGAAAAAACACATATTGCACATGAAGCCAAGCGTAAAGCCAATCAGCGTCTCTTTTAATATCAGCACCGAATACCCCACGACACCGGCGTAGTTTAAATCAATAACCGGAATTATCGGAATTAGCACAAGCGAAAGAAACACACTCATGGCCGCCCGCACCCGCACCGGAACAGAATTATAACTAAAAAACGGCGCTGTCATAACTAAAGCGGACACACGGACGAGAACGAGAAGATAAAATTCTAAATTTTCTACCGTAAACGTCATTTTCAGCCTCCAGCAAAAACAGCAAACTTATTGGATAAATCTACCAAAAAATCTACGCAGTTATCCATAATCCAACCGCCGCAAAGCATTAAAGTAATAAAAATAGCCAATAATTTAGGAACAAAAGTGAGCGTCTGTTCCTGTATTGATGTTATCGTCTGAAATATACTGACAGCCAGACCAACAATCAACGATACTAACAATAACGGCGCGGCACATTTTATAATACACCAAATCATATCAATGGTAATATCTAATACATCTGCATCTGTCATTCCATTGCCTCCCGTCAGTAAAAGGTTTTAACGACTTGTCCAATTACCAAGTTCCATCCATCTGCCAGTACAAATAGCAGAATCTTAAACGGCATGGAAATTGTCGTCGGAGGAAGCATCATCATACCCATAGACATCAGAGTTGACGCTACCACCATGTCAATAACTATAAATGGTAAATATAATAAGAAACCGATAATAAATGCGGTCCTCAATTCACTAATCATAAAAGCCGGTATTAAGACAAGCGTCGGAATTTCTTCTTCCTTATCTACCGAGACATTATCCGTCTTTTTCTGAATCTGTAAAAACAGCCGGATATCTTTCCTGCTTGTCTGCTCAAACATGAATCTACGAATCGGCTTCAAACCGGCATTCAAAGCCTCTTCCTGTGTCATCTGCCCTTTGTCAAAAGGCTGGATACACTCGGAATTTACCTGCGCGATTACCGGACTCATAATAAACAATGTAAGAAAAAGCGCCAAACCTACCAATACCTGATTAGGCGGCGACGACTGTGTACCTAACGCCGAACGCAAAAAATGCAGCACTACAATAATTCTCGCAAAAGACGTCACCATAATAAGCAGGAATGGCGCCAGCGACAATAACGTTAAAACAAGCAGCATCCGCATACTTGCCGATAAACTCGAACTGCCTGCGTTAGACGTAATATTAAATTGGAAATCCTGTGGAGAATCCGGGTCCTGTACTTCCCCTCTCGAACTTCCGGACCTCTCATTCGTATCGGCGCTCGAAGGCACCGGCTTTGCCTGCACATAAACCTTTGTAGCACAAAAAAAGGTTAATATACACAGTAGCGCAAACAGAACAATCATTCCAATCGAAATCTGACGTGCCCTTTCCTGTTTTTTCATAAATACCAACCTTTTCTTTTTCTATTTATCATGCGGCTCATTTTTTATTTTGATACATTCGCTCTAACAAGTCCCGGAAGGAAACCTTTTGACGTGAAACACCACTCGGCTCCAAATCTAATTGGTCTCCCTCTAATGACGTCAGAAAGGTAATGGTGTCTTTCGTCACTCCGATTGCATAATACTTATTTCCCAATTGGATAATCTGAATATACTTACCGGCTGCAATTTTAAAAGTCTCCACAACTTTTATATTCGCTGACTGTGACTGCACCATTCCCGACTTAGCAACCCACTTAGTAAAATAATAAGTGACCGCCAGTACAATAATGAATATGAAAACAAGCACTAACAGTTGCCCGAAACTGCTCCATGTCATAATTAACCAACAGCCTTTTTCACAGCTTCCAAAACACGGTCAGCCTGAAAAGGTTTTACAATGAAATCCTTGGCGCCGGACTGAATTGATTCGATAACCATTGCCTGCTGACCCATTGCGGAACACATAATAACCGTTGCTCCGGCATCGGATTCCCGAATTTTTTTGAGAGCCTGAATACCATCCATCTCCGGCATGGTAATATCCATCATAACAAGGTCAGGTTTTGTCTCATTGTATTTTTCTACTGCTTTGACACCATTTTCGGCTTCTCCAGCTACCTCGTAACCGTTTTTTGTCAAAATATCTTTAATCATGACTCTCATAAAAGCCGCATCATCACATATTAAAACACTCTTTGCCATTGTTATTCTCCTCCATTTTTAATCTTTTATAATCTCGGTAACACGAATACCGAAACTTTCTTCAATTACAACAACTTCACCTTTTGCAACGAACTTACCGTTTACCAGAACATCAATCGGCTCACCTGCCAACTTATCCAATTCGATAATTGTACCCGGAGAGAAATCCAAAATATCTTTTATTGATTTGCTTGTTCTTCCCAGCTCAACTGTTACTTCGAGCGGAACATCCATAATCAAATCAATATTTTCCGGTGCAATACCGTCTAAGTTCGGCATTTGATTAAAGTTTTGAAATTGTGCCGGTTGTATATTGATATCCTGCGGCGGCATCGCATACATAGGCTGCGCTGCTGCCATCGGTTGTTGCTGCATTCCTGCCTGCATCTGTGGCGCCGGCTGTGCTTCTACCGGCTGCTGCGGCATCGGCTGTGGCGCCGGTGTCGGAGCTGGTGCTGGTTCCGGAGCTGCCTGTGCTTCCTGTTCCGGCGCTCCTCCCTGTGTCACACTCATAAACTGGTGATATACCATTCTGGCAAACTCAATCGGATATAACTGCATAATCTCACTGTCTACCAAATCACCAATTTCCATCCTAAACGAAACTTCCACAAAAGTCTGCCCCGCCATATCCATGAGACCTGCGTTTTCTAATCCCTCGCCGAAATCAATACGCGTCGCCGTAGGAGGACTGATATCAACCATCTCGTTAATCATGGATGACATTGACGTGGCCGCCGAACCCATCATCTGATTCATCGCTTCACATATAGCACTCAGATGAAGATCGTTCAATTCAGTTTCGATATTTGTTCCATCTCCACCCATCATCAAGTCGGTAATTACTTTTACGTCCCTCTCTTTTAAAATCAGAACGTTATTTCCTTGAAGACCGGCACGATAAGAAATATAAATAAATACAACAGGAGCACCTTTTTTCTCGGCCAACTCCTCCATCGTTGTATAGGCAACGGAGGGTGTGGTAATATCCACTCGGTTGTTCACAAGTATCGACAACGTAGTAGCCGCTGTCCCCATACTTATATTCGCAATTTCTCCTAGTCCATCTGTCTCTTCCGGAGTCAGCATTTCGGAATCCGAAACAGCAACGGAAGATTGTGCATTCTCGGTTGTTGTCTCTTCCTCGGGTGCGGCATCCGCATCCATTCCGCCCAACAACGCATTGATTTCTTCCTGCGATAACATTCCGTCCATTGCATTACTCCTCTCTATAGATTGTTTTTATTTTGACTGCATAGGAGTCCTCGTAGGCCCCCGGTATAGCAGAAAATTTCTTAATATTTCCAACATAAACATCCAATTCATCTTCAATTCCCGTGTCTACCTTAATGACATCGCCTGGCTTCAGGTGTATAAAATCATTTACAGAAATAGCGCTCCGCCCCATAATTGCCCGTACTGGAATTTTAGCACGCTGCAATGTCTCTTCCAAAAATTCGCGATAAGTACCTTCTTCTGTCTCTGCCGTTGTAGAATACCAATACTTCGTATTTACCTTATCAATAACCGGTTCCAACACAGCAAATGGAATACAAATATTCATCAAGCCCTCAACTTCGCCGATTTTTATACTCATAGTAATAATTGAAGTCATCTCATTCGGCGTTACAAACTGGGCAAACTGGGAATTCGTTTCAATTCTCTCAAGCGTCGGCTCTAACAACTGTACACTCTGCCATGGCTCCACGAGCAGATTTGTACAAATAACCATAATTCGTTCAATAATGGTTATTTCAATTTCTGTAAATTCCCTGCTCTTACTCAACGGCTGTCCGTCGCCGCCGAGCATACGGTCTACAATCGCATACCCGAGTCCAGTAGCAAGCTCCAAAATCACATTTCCCTCTAACGGTGCGAAATTGACAACGCCTAACAAAACCGGATTGGATAACGAATTCGAAAACTCCTGATAAGTAGCCGCCTCCGAATGCATTACTTCCACTTGCACATTCTTTCTCAGATATACAGGAAGATTGGTCGAAAGCAATCTGGCATAATGTTCGGAAATAAATACCAGCGTACGCAAATGTTCTTTTGAGAATTTGGACGGTCTGGCAAAATCATAATCCTTAACCTGCTTCTCTTCCACTTCGCCAGTGTCATTGGGGTCAAATTCACCGCTGTTCAAGGCAGACAACAGATTGTCTATCTCATTTTGCGATAATACGTCGCCCATACATTCTCACCTCACTCATCTAGCTTCAGATAATTACATCTTTTCTTATCATAACATATTTATCAGATAACATAAAGTATTTTTTTTGCAATGCCATTAACATCAAACTTTTAGGAAGTCAGTCAATGAAATCGAAACAATTGCCTTTGTGTTATATTTTTCCTGAATTTTCTTAATAATCTCTGTCTTTACTTTGGCGACATCAATCGTAGAAACAGTAAAACTTCCAATCGTCTCTTTTACAATATCATCCACATATACGTCGTTCGTCTGAACGAGTTCGTTTACCGTGTCATAATCATCCGCATTGCTGTTAAAAGAAAGTACCCAGCCGTTCAACTGCACGTAATGATTCGTAGCGTCACCGGAATCCTTTTTCAGGTTGATATTGACGGTAGCATCATATTTTTTCAAATACGTCTTCAAATCTGACATTGTGTACTCTTCTTCTTCCGCATTAGGATCTTCAATCTCCAAATCGATGACGGAAGACACTTTGTCAACCAAGGCGCTCGTCTTATTCATCGCCGGCATTACAGCAAATACCAATACAACCGACAGCACAACATTAATAAGCGTTGCCGCCATAATAATAATTGTAAGTATATTCTTTTTCATTGATATTCCCTCCTGATTTCCTTACTTGTCCGTATAAATTTTTATTTCCACACGACGGTTTTGAGCACGCCCTTTTGCCGTCTTATTAGACGCTACCGGTTTGTATTCACCAAATCCGGAAGTCTCCATTGATTTAGGAGAAATCTTTTTTACATCTTTTAAATATTCAAATACCGAATTGGCACGAGCCGTCGACAACAGCATATTATTTCTAAAACTGCCGGAAATCGGTACGTTATCCGTGTGTCCCTCAATCTTAATGCGATGAGTGGAATACTTTTTCAAAATATCACCCACTTTGCTCATAAGAGGAAGCACACTCTTCTTAATGTCCACCTCTCCGGTATCGAACAACAGGGCTCCATTTAAAGAAATCTGTACATATTGATTGTCTTTATCAATGTTTATGTTAATTTTATCCTCAACATTCTGCCGATTGGCATCATCATTCACACGGCCATATAATTCATCCGCTTTTGCCTTTTGTTCGGCCGCCTTTTTCGCCTGATACTGCTTTTCTGCATTTGAGAGATCCTCATCCGGCGAATCATTCGGCTGCGGATTGCCGTCAACATCCGTTCTTTTGGATTCATCTTCTTTGACTTCCGTACTCTCGCCCGGATTCTCATACTCGTTAAAATATTGTTCCACGGAAATCAACTGGTCGGTTCCAGTGGAGACAAAAGCGCCCTCTCCGATGGATGAACCTCCCTTATCAAAAATATTTATACTTTCCGTCATGGAAGTAACTAACTGCTCATACTTATCAGCGTCTACCGTAGACATCGAAAACAAAAGAACGAAAAAACAAAGGAGCAGGTTCATCAAATCGGCAAAGGTATTTATCCATCCTGCTTCAATACCTTTTTCTTCTTCCTGTTTCTTTCTTGCCATTAAGCGTCACCACCTTGCTCGTTTTCACCAAGCACTTCATTACGGGCACTAGGCGCAAGGAAAGACTTCAGCTTTTCTTCAATAACACGAGGATTTTCTCCCGCCTGTATCGAAAGGATTCCTTCGCAGACAACTTCTTTTAACATGATTTCTTTTCTGTTTCTTGCGCGAAGCTTTGTTGCAACCGGAATGGCAATCCAGTTGGCAAGCAGGGAACCATACAGCGTCGTAATCAAGGCCACCGCCATGTTCGGACCGATGGTACTCGGGTCATCTAACAGCTTCAACATGTTAATCAACCCAATCAGCGTACCAATCATACCCCAGGCAGGCCCCATCGCAGCCAGATTGTCCCAAAAGGCCACTTTCTTACCGTGGCGCTGTTCTATGTAGGCAAGCTCCGTCTCCAGAATACTTGTCACAAGCTCCTGATCCGTACCATCTACAATAAGCATGATACCTTTTTTCAGAAATTCATCGTTAATGTCTCCCGCCGCTTCTTCTAACTGGAGCAGCCCTTCTTTTCTGGCCACATTCGCCAAATCTATAATGGTATGTATCGTTTCTCCCTCGCTGCTCTCCATCACTTTTGTCGTCAGCAGGAACGTCTTTAGGGAACCAACGAAATCACCGATACTCTCCGACATAGTCATCAAACACATAAAAGAGCCAAGAACCGTAATCAGTATGGAGGCCTGATCCCAGAAATTTCCAAGGGCAGCCATACCCTGATCACCAGAGACAATACCATAAAAAACGGCGCCTGCACAACCGAAAATACCTATTAATGTAGCTAAATCCAAATTTACACCACCTTATGTCTTACAAAATAGTTCAGATAATTCTTACTCATACAATTCTACTAAATTTTTGTCTTTTTGTCTACTTTCTTTTACATTTTTTTTGAATTCTTTGTTGAAATGTCCGCAAAAGACGAGAAGACTTCCTTTTCATACGATTTCACTCTTTCGTGAATCTCCGGCCTGCTCTCTTTTACAATTAATTTTTTCCCTGTCGTCAATGTAATGACCGTATCCGGCGTTTCCTCCACTGTCTCAATCAAATAGTGATTAACTGTCAAAACACCTCCATTTAATCTTGTCACTTCAATCATAAGAATTCTCCACTCCAAAACGTTTTTTTGTTTGGGAAACTGCAAATCACTGCCTTTCCCGGTTCACATTTTCTTAGCCTAACGGTAACAAATGGACCCCGCCGTCAGGCTGCTAAATCACATGGGAAAAGGGTGACCGCAAAAGCAATCACCCATATGTTATTGTCTTTCATTACAATTATCGTTTCAGATTAACAAGTTCTTCCAGCATTGAGTCAGAGGTTGTGATAACACGGGAATTTGCCTGAAAACCACGCTGTGTCGTAATCATATTTGTAAATTCCGTTGCCAAATCCACGTCTGACATCTCCAATGCTCCGACGGAGAATTTGCCAACTTCCGAAATATCAATACCGATACCGTCGAAATCACCCGAGTTCAAAGTAGAAGCATACAAGCTGTTTCCTACCGCCTCTAAACCGGATGGATTGGCAAATGTCGCCACGGCAATCTGTCCTAATAATTTTTTGTCTCCATTACTGTACACGCCGTAAATCTTTCCGTCTGTCTGGATAGAAAAACCATTGAGGCTGCCGGCAGCATTTCCGCCTCCCTCGTTATTTTTATCTCCACGGTTCGGTTTTACCTTACAGGTCTGACCGGTCGCATACATTGTCAAATCTGAGAAATCAATATCGACACCGCTGACCGGATACGGAGCACCCTCGGCGCTGAGATTTAAGTTAAGTATATTGCCGTCTTCACTGCTCACGCTCGTAAAATGACCAGTCACGGAATCAAATGTCAATACCGGCCATTGCGGCGGACCTTGGAAGGTAATGGCGCCGCTGCTCGGGTCTACCGTATAATTGGTACCGCCAAGGTCTATGCCGTTAAAGTTAATTACCTGTTCGGTCGATTCATAATTACCTGTCTCTTCATTTTTCCACTTTAATAACGATTTACTATCCGGCCCTAAAATATCATCCACACGGACAGTATAAGTATTGTTCGAATCAACGCCCGTCTGTATAATACTAAGCTTGGCACAGCATAAATTACCTAAATTATCATAAAAACCAACAGCTATCGGATACCCTACGCCATCTTCGCTAAAGGCAACCTGCTTATCTTTCTGGTCTACGTTTCCGGAAAGGGTAACACTCGTCGTCGCATTCGGCTCGGAATAAGCGTTTTCACCACCCATCAATTTCAACGGCTTTACACTATCCTTTCTGATATCGCCTTCTTCATCGACTCCCCATCCGAGGACAGTAGCCCCGTTTGTTGTACAATACAACGTACCATTGGCGTCAATATCCAAAGCGCCTGATTTAGTAAAATAATCGTTACCATTGCTTCTCACAATCAAAAAGGCATCTCCGTTAATCATAACGTCCATTCCGCGGTCCGTACGCTGGGTAGAGCCGGTTCCGCTCAAATCCACAGCAATTGCCGCCACATTGGCGCCGAGACCAATCTGTGTAGCATTCGTACCGGCAGCTCCGGTCGCCGCATTCGGGCCGGTAGCGCTCTGTGTCGTCTGATAAAATACGTCAGTAAAGTTTACGGCACTCCCGCGAAATCCTACTGTATTTACATTTGAAATATTATTACCAATTACATCCATCTTTGTCTGATGTACTCTCAATCCGGAAATTCCGGAATACAATGACCTCATCATAATGAATCACCCTCCAATATTTTTATTTCCACGCCTTATCCGGCAGTCAAAGGCGCTCATGCTTCCTGTTAAGGGCCAGCATGCTAATTTGTTACAAATCAATTGATAATTGCTCCGTCAATATTTGTAAAAACTGCTTTGTTTGTATCTTTCACAGCAGTAATTACCGTATTGTTTCTCACATTGACAATAAATGCCATATTGTCTACCATGACAAGCGACTCATTCATCCCCTTTTCTCTCGCCTGATGCGTCGCGTCCCTCAATCTGTCACGCTGTTCCTGCGTCATATCAATCTGACGCGTCTCCAGTCTTTTTGAGGCATGCTTGGAAAAAAGAATTTCGTCAAAACTCTGTGTCGTCTTCGGTGCGGATTGTTCTCCTTTGCGGACGCTGTCCTGCGCCGAAATCTGACCTCTGATTCGCTCAATCGAAGGAAACGTTTGATTTACATTCATAGTCCCGACCTCCTTGTCAAGCTTTGTCTTTTTCTTCCGTCTCTCCTTCCGTTTCTCCTTCTGTGTCTCCCTCTGTATCTTCTTTGTCGTCCGTATTAGCACCGCTGTTCGTTATCTGAATAGTTACTTTATCTGTAATAGAAGTCTGGTATGGATCGTCGAAATAGAGTCCCAGATAATAACTACCCGTATCCAAATCTTTCAGCGCTTCCGGTGCAATTGTCAGGATGCCCTTATCCGCATCGAATGTAAGATATTTCTTATCAATGTAATCTCCATTGATGACAACAGCCACACTGCTTGCCTCGTAACCGTTACTGCCCAGATTAATTTTAATTTCCGTCAATCCCGGATTACTCAAATCAAACACATGTTTCTGCTCTTCCACACTCGGCAGATAATCTTTCGCGGCATAAGCAGTATCCAATACTTTCACGATATCTTCCATGCTAAATTTCTTGCCGTCAACAGAAATTACTGCCTCACCATTTTCGAAGCCGACATAGTCAACTACGCCGCGCGTCTCCTTATACTGTCCGGTTTCATCAGCTTTCTGTATAATTACTTCCCTACCAATCAGACTGTAAGCAGATGTATTGCTCATCGTTGTATTCATGTTTGTCATCTGCTCCAATGAGGAGAACTGCGCTAACTGGGAAACAAATTCTGTATCGTTCTGCGGGTTCAGCGGGTCCTGATTTTGCATCTGGCAAACAAGCAGTTTCAAAAATTCTTCTTTTCCTAACTTACTCGAACCGCGGTATTTTATTTTTTGCGCTTCCTTTGCAGCTTCTATTTCTTCTAATTTTGTTGTCAAATCTGACACGTTACTGGTTCCTGCCATCTTCTCACTTCCTTTCTGTTTTATTATGCCGTGTAGTCTACCACACTGTTGGCGTCTCTTCTATCCGATGCCGTCATATTAGTCTCCGTCACGGCGTTTTCATCTTCCGATAATTCGTCGTCCGAACGGAATCTTCGATTCTGTTTCCTGTCTTTACCAGTCTCCTGCTGCTCCTGATTTTCTTTCTTTAAACCAAATTCAGCAACTGTAACTTCCACTTCTTCTACTTTCAATCCCTGTTCGGCAAATGTTTCTTTTAACGTTATCATCTGACTTTCCAACGCATTTTTGGCCATTTGATTTTCAACAACCATCGTCGCTGTCGCTATGCCGCCTGTTGTCGCAACGGTCAAATTCACCCGTCCCAGACTTGCCGGATTCAACTGCATCTCCATACTTGTCGTCATCGGCATCACACGTATTTTCACCTGACGCACAACCTGTTCAACAATCCGGGTCATTGTTCGCAATTCCGACAGTTCCTCAACGTTACTCACCTTTTCCAGCGCCTGCGACAATTTATCAGTAAATGTTGCCGCTGCCTGTTCATGGAGTTCTGTCGACGGTAAAGCAGATTCGGAAGAATTTGTCATGCCCTCTTTCGTATAACCCAGAGAGTCGTCTTCTCCTCCCTCATTCTGTTGCAGCTCTTCTTCCACAATAACCGGCATACTCTCCAAACCTTTTGCATCCTGTGGTAATTGTTCCGGTTCCGGTTCTGTTACCGACTGCGCTGCCTGCTGCATCTGCTCCGCAAAGTTAAGCATTAAGTCCTTTGGTAAATCGGCTATTTGTTCCGGTTTTACCCCGAAGCCCTCTGCCAGAATATTAGTAAGTTCTTCTGTCAACTGCCCGATTTCCTGATTCAGCGTATCATTCGTCAGAATTGCCGCTGTATCTTCAATTCCGTGGACGCCTAATACAAATTTTTGTATTGCACTGGTATCTACCAAAACAATTGTATTGTTCTGTACCTGAAACAGCATATCCTGCAACTGCATTCCCAACTGCTCCATCACATCGATGAGTTCCTCATCGGACAGTCCGAAAAATTCCTGCAGCATAGCCATCATCTGAGTCATCATTTCCGACATATCAACGTCTTCCATTGTCTCTGAACCGACATTCCCCTGTTCCAACAACGGCTTCTTTGACATCTCTCCCGCCGCTTTCGCGTCCGGGCATTTTGACTCCATGTCATTCTTGGCGTTAAGCTGCTCATTATTCGTCACATCCGCCTTATTCGATACGGACAACGCTTCTTTTGATTCACCAACCGCAGATACTTTCGAGGCGTGCGTGTCCATAAAGCTGTCAAATGCAGAAGCATTTACTTTTGTACTTTTACCGGACATCTTTGCGCTGCTCCCTGACATAATCAGCGATATCCCCTGTGTCTTCATCTCTTTCCCTCCTTTCTTCTTTGAAATCATCTACGAAATGTTTATCGACCAATCACAGACAAATCTTTAGGGAAAAAGGAAAGAAAACTTCTTTGGCACCGCCTATTGTTTCATGGAAGTCATCTTTGTCGTAATCTGAGCCGCTATATTTGGCGCCATATTATTCATAATAAGCGCCCGCTTTGAGGACTGCATGCTGCCGAGAATCTTTGCCACCAGATTTAAGTCGTTCGTCATTTCAGACAACACGGCCGCCGCGTTTGCAGGCTCCATTTTCCCGTACATTTCCGCCTGATTTTTAATCTCCTGCGAATACTCATAATCTTTACACACTTCGCGATATATCTCTTCCGCCGTGTCCGGATTAATCTCCTCGTAGTATGTCTTATATGTTTCAGCGTCCGGTGCCTTATCGTTATACACTACGTTTTTGTCAAATTCTTTCACGCGTTCGGAAAAAGCTTTTTTCTCTTCATCAAATTTTTTATAGCGGCTCAGCTCGGCCTTTAATTGCTCAATCTCACTATTGTTAGCGCTGTCGGCGCTGTTATTGGCCGCCAGCCTGCTTTGCAGTTCACGGATTTTTGCATTTGCTTCTGTCAGATTATCATACTCTTCCATCTCATCTTTTTTTGCTCCGGCCGGTTCCGGAAGGATCCAGTTTACAACCGGCACGTCTTTCAAGGCAGGATAGAGAACCTCACTGCCAAAATTGCCGACATCCAACTTTATTAACACGCCGAAAACTGCCAACCAGATTATTATAATCGCACAGACAATAAGAACCGTCACAATCTTGCCGCCGGTACTCTCGTCATTGCTCAATTCCTTTTCCTTATCCTTGTCTTTCTTTGCCATAGGTGTTCACCCGTCCTTTCTCTTAATCTCAATCGCTATCTAATCCGTAACGATAACTTACTAACTCATCCACTTCTTTTTGCTCACGCAGATTTTCTTCCAGACGGAACTTTTCAAAGGCGTGCTCGCGAAGTTTTTCAAACGTCTTCCGCTCTTTCATAGCCTCATTTAAGTGTTCCCTCGCCACTTCAACTTCCTTTTCCCGCTGCATGACAACAAGTATCTGCTGTCTCACATACATACGGAAAATTTCCACTGCTTCTTCTCTTTCCCGTATCTCTCTCACGTTGAGTGAATCTGATATATCTGCCTGAAGACGGCTGTTTTCCTCTGCCAGCCGCGCCTCTAACAGTTCCCGTTTGGCAATCGCCTCCTGAAGAAGCAGATTGGCCTGACTGTATTCATTTTTTGCCTGTTCTTCCAACTTTTCCTTTATGTTCAGAATGTTTTGCAAAGAGAAAATAAATCGCCCCATATGTCACTACCCCTCAGTCGCCTCATCACCTGAAAAAATTTGTTCCATCAGTTGAAGTATATCGTCAAACAAAAATTTCTCGTCTGTTCCCTGCTGTAAAAATGTATTGACCGCATTGATTTTCTCAATAGCAAAATCAATATCCTTATTGGAACCTGCGCGGTATGCGCCTATGTTTATCAAATCCTCGGCATCCCGATAAGTTGCCAGAATTTTTTTCATCTCTCCTGACAACTGCTTGTGCTTCTGCGAAGCAACCGCGCTCATGACACGGGAAATGCTGGCCAGAACGTCAATAGCCGGATAGTGGTTCTTCTGCGCCATCCCACGGGAAAGTACGATATGCCCATCCAAAATACCACGCGCCGTGTCGGCAATCGGCTCGTTAAAATCATCGCCGTCGACCAATACCGCATATAGTCCGGTAATCGAACCTTTATCCGAATTTCCCGCGCGTTCCAGAAGTTTTGGCATCTCGGCATATACGCTCGGCGGATACCCGCGCGAAACCGGAGGTTCTCCAGAGGCCAGACCAATCTCCCTTTGCGCCATAGAAAAACGTGTGAGATTATCCATCATCAAAAGAACGTCTTTCCCCTGATCGCGGAAATATTCCGCCACCGCAGTAGCTGTTTTAGCCGCCTTATTTCGTATTAGAGCCGGCTTATCCGAAGTCGCCACAACGACAACAGAGCGCTTCATCCCCTCCGGCCCCAAGTCTCTCTCTATAAATTCACGCACTTCACGCCCACGCTCGCCAATCAGGGCAATGACGTTAATATCCGCTTTCGTGTTTCGGGCAAACATACCCATCAAGGTACTTTTCCCGACGCCACTTCCGGCAAAGATGCCGATACGCTGCCCCTTGCCTACTGTAATCATCCCATCAACAGCTTTTACGCCTAGCGGAAGTACATCCGAAATTATCTCACGGCTCAACGGATCCGGCGGCGTTGCTTCCACCGAGTATTTCGGGCAATTCATGTCCACACTGGAAACTGTCATCGGCTCTCCCACACCGTTTAACGTACATCCGAGCAAATCGTCGCTCACGGCAACCTGCAGCGGATTCCCTGTATTTTCTACCCAGCTTCCCGGGCCGACGCCCTCTACATCATCATATGGCATCAAAAGAACCCTGTCATCACGAAAGCCGACAACTTCCGCTTTTACGGGTTCTGTTCGAGTGTTTGATTTAATCAAACACAAATCATTCAATTTTGCACCGGGCCCGATAGACTCAATCGTCAGCCCGACTACTTTGGCAACTTTTCCTAATTGACTGACATAGCTCTTCTCAATTAAAGTCTCATATTTATCAAAGTTAATGAATTGCACGCCTATCAACCTTCCTGATTTGAAATCCCTTTTATGCAAGCATACGGAGCGTACTAATCATATTTTCCAATTGAGTTCGGAAACCACAATCAATCATCTGCGTATCGGTTTCAATGATACACTCACCGTCCAAAAGCCCCTTTTCCTCCTGCACCTCTAACATTCCGGTAATTCCTGTTTTATCCATAATGTCTTCTTTATTGCCCTCCACAAAAAGCAAATCCTGCGGAGATACACGGATAATATATTTTTCAGCCGCTTTCATATCGGCAATCCCAGAGCGGATTAAATGAAGAATGATATCCTGTTTGTCCGTAACGATGATTCCTGTCAGTTTTCGCAAAAGGGCACATAGTATTTCCACATAATGCCCCTCCGTATCCTGTATCATCTGTCGGTATTCTTTTTCCTGCGCCGCCTTTTGCTGCGTAAGCTGCTCCCTCAGCTCATCCATCTCTTCTGCCGCCTGCGCCACGCCTTCTTCGCGCCCGAGGGCAATTCCCTCCTGACGGGCGGCTTCACGGATTTCATCCACCTGCTCTTTCGCCTCTCGAAGAATTGTTTCCGCATCCGTCTTTGCCGCTGCCACTACTTCTCCGGCTTCTTTTTCCGCCTCTTCTCTTTTTTTCTCAAAAATTTCATCGAAATTAGTCACTGGCATTCCAGCTTCAAAATCGGCCTGCGCATTTTTTTTCTCCGACGCCCGCAAAGCCAGCGCTTCTTTTTCGCGCTCCACCTCGTCAAGCGTTTTCATAAGAACTTTTTTCTTATTATCGAGAGGAACAAATTTTTCTTCCTCTTTTTCATACCCAATAACTTTTGTCTGCTTACCCCGCAAATCCACAAAAGGATACTTGATTAGATTAGACAATAATCTCGTCACCTCCGCCACGGGAAATTACAATTTCACCGGAATCCTCCAGCTTACGAATGATATTAACAATCTTCTGCTGTGCTTCTTCGACATCTTTCAGACGCACTGGTCCCATATATTCGATATCCTCTTTAATCATGTCTACCAGACGGGTGGACATGTTGTTAAAGACAACATTTTGAACTTCCTCGTTTGCATTTTTAAGCGCAACTGCCAATTCACTGTTCTCAACCTCACGCAGCACACGCTGAATGGAACGGTCCTCCAACAGCAAAATATCCTCGAAGACGAACATCTTCTTGCGGATTTCGTCGGCAAGTTCCGGTTCCTCGATTTCCAAATTTTCCATAATATGTTTCTCAGTACCACGGTCAACGGTATTCAATACTTCAACAACAGAATCGACGCCGCCGACAATTGTGTAATCCTGACTCACGAGTGAAGCAAGCTTCTGCTCTAAAATATTTTCAACTTCTTTGATGACATCCGGTGATGTACGATCCATCATCGCAATACGTTTTGCCACATCCGTCTGCTTATCCGGCGTCAGTGAACTGATAATGCCGGCCGCCTGCTGTGGTGACAAATACGATAAAATGAGGGCAATCGTCTGCGGGTGTTCATCCTGTATAAAGTTGAGAATCTGCGACGCTTCAGTCTTGCGGATAAACTCAAACGGACGCACCTGCAAAGATGCCGTCAGCTTGCCAAGAACTTCCTGTGCCTTGTCGCTCCCCAACGCTTTCTGCAACAAATCTTTGGCATAGCCAATACCACCCTCGGCAATATACTGCTGTGCCAGACAGACTTCATAGAACTCGTTTAACACCGCTTCCTTTTGCGCCGGGGTAACGCTTCTTGTATTGGCAATTTCCAATGTCAACTGCTCGATTTCATCTTCTTTGAGATGTTTAAATACTTCCGACGCAGTTTCCGGGCCTAATGTAATAAGCAAAACGGCTGCTTTCTGAATACCATCCAACTCCGAAACGCTTCCTGCCATTTAGACACCTCCCCATTCTTCGTTAATCCAGTTGCGCAATAAGGATGCAACGGCTTCCGGATTTTCATCCACGAATTTTTCTATCAAAATACGAGTTTCTGATTTATCATCCAATTCAATTTCATCCAAATGAGATTCTTCCTGTGTCGTCGCCAGCAAATCCTCTACCGACAATTCCGGCTCCATCTCTGTCACCTCTACCGGTGATGTTCCCTTTATAATAACAAAAACAAGCAGACCCGCAATTAACACTGTCAGAATTATCATCAGATAATTCGTCACATTGTCGCCAAAAGAACTCTCTTCCGCCGCCTCAAAAACCGGCTTCTGAACGACACGGATTTGAATGTTATTCTCCGCAATACCAGTCGCCGCCGCTACAAGCTGTGCCAGATTAGCCGGAACTTCCTGCTCCGTCGTAGCACTGTTTGCGTCGACATATTCGTCAAACGACAAATCGTTCAAGGCCCCTTGATTATCCAGCGTCTCTTCTTTAATGACATTGTAACGGGTGAGCACAATACCGATAGAAGATTCTTCCGGTCTTACCGCCCCGATTTCATGCTCGATGTTTTCCACTGTTTTGTTTGGCAGATAATCATATTTATTCAATATCGTCTCGCTGGAGCTGTCTCCCGCCGGCTGAATATCATAATCAGTTACATCGCCGTTAGAATCTGTCCCCGGCACATCGCCCGCCGCTGATTTTCCTGTGGATTTATATTCGTAAGAACTGCCATACAACCCCTGATCCTGTCCCTCGTTCGTTGTATAGGTCTCTTTCAGTTCGCTCACTTTATCCATATCAAGTACAATATTGCTGTTGGAAATTTCCACATCATCAAACCCATACTTGATTAATAAGTCCTGAACATTTTTTACATATGTCTGCTTTAATTTCTCTTTAAATTCAGCCGTAGTGTTAATCGTACCTCCGAGTCCGGTCTCCTCTTTTCCGTTAAACAAAAGGTTTCCGGCGGTATCGGTAATAACAATACTCTTTGTATCCGCATTTCCAACTGCATTCGCCAGATAGTAGGCGATAGCATTGGCTTTGTCACTCTCCATGGTTTTTTTCCCTGTTAGTTTGAGAGCCGCGCTCACGGAAGTTGGCTGTTTTTCACTAAAAATTGTGCCGTCATCTTTCGGACGGTTGATGTATACTGTGGCGTCGCCGACTCCTTCGAAATTCAACAACCCTTTACGAATCATCGACTGCAGCGCCAATGTCTTTTTTGTCTGCTTTTCATCCGAGGAAGTTGTCATATCAGAATCCAAGGCATCTTTCCATGACATCTCATCTCCCGTAATCTGGTTCTCACTCATCAGAAGAGCCGCATCCTCATATTTTGAATGCTCCACCTGAAAGATAATATTTCCGTTTTCTTCTGATTCTTTTTTGTAGTCAATTCCCGCGCTCTGCAGAGCCTTATCATAAGTAACTGCTGCATCGCCAGAAAGAGAAACCAGATTATCGTAGACCGGACGGGTCATAAAATAGGCAAGTAAAACAATAGCAAGTAAAATTGCACATGCCACACATATAATCACAGTCTTCTGCTTTGCCGTATATTTATTCCAAAACGCAATAATTGCATCCTTTATTGATAACAACTGCTCCATCATAATCTGTAATCACTCCAAAAATGTCTTATCTGCATCCTTTTAGACCTGCATATTCATAATAGAACGGTAAGCTTCCACTATCGTATTCTTTACCGCCACCGTATACTGCAAGGACACGTTTGCTTTCTGCTGCGCCACCATCAAATCATGTAAACTGTCACTTTCTCCCATGGCATATTTCACTTCTTCTACTTCCGCAGCATTGGAATAATCTTCTGTCTGTTTTACTAAATTCATGGCAGAATTTAACAGACTTTCAAAACTCGCCATCCCCGTAGCCTTTGATTTCTCCGTCTGCATGCTATTGTCAGCATAATGTGTAACATGTTGTATGCCGCTAATCGCTGATAAACTGGCAATATCCATTTTTCATTCCCCTTATCTATGTTTAATTTTGACCGATATCCAACGCTTTCATCGCCATTCCTTTTGTGGAATTCATCACCGTAACATTTGCCTCAAAAGCACGAGTTGCGTCAATCATATTTGTCATCTCCGTGACGGTATTGACATTTGGCAGTGTAACGTAACCATCCTCATTCGCATCTGGATGGGCAGGATCATATACCAGTCTTCCCTCGGAAGGATCCTCAACAATACGAGTCACTTTCACACCTTTGCCAATGTTGTGCTTATTGGCCATGCTCAGGCTCTCGCTAAATGTTGGATAACTTTTCTCATTAAAAACAACCGTCTTCCGGCGATATGGTCTGCCGTCAGCCCCTCTTGTTGTATTTACATTTGCTATGTTCTCTGAAATGGTGTCCATGCGAAGCTGCTGCGCCGTCATACCGGTTGCACTGACATCCATTGCGCCAAATACTGACATATTATATCCTCCTTATCTGACTATTATGAAGTCTTCAATGCTGATTTCAGACGAGTGAATTCCTGATTAATGGAGTTCATCAATGTGTAATACTTTAACTGATTTTTTGCTAATTCCACATTCTCCGTCGTAATATCCACATTATTACCATCCATGCGGTAACTAAGCCCCGCATGCTCCGTATATGTCGTCGCATTCAACTGATTCAAATCAATTTCCGCAACCGTGGCGTCAAGAGAATCAGTTCCCGCCACCGCGTCGGACAAATACGTCTCAAACTGTACATCTTTACGCTTGTACCCCGGTGTATCCGCATTTGCTATATTGTTCGCCAACACATCGTTTCTCGTCCAACTTGCATCTGCCGCCTTATCCAGTACATTGATGTAATTGTAGGCATTTGATAGTACCACTGTACCACTCCTTTCTAGGAAAAACGCAAAAAGACATTATGATTATCACAATTCCCTTTGCGTTTACGAATTCCTTTTCTCCTGATAATAAATATCAAATTCTGAATATACAATATCATTTAATACCTGTATGTAAGTTCCTTTTACACCAGATGATTTTGTCCTGATTAATCCAGCACTCTCCAATTTGCGAAGCGCATTGACAAAAACCGTTCTTGTAATCCCGACTTTGCCCGCCAGCTTACTCGTGACAAGCATCCCGTCCTTGCCATCCAATTCATGTATGACAAAACTTACGGCTTTTTGCTCCAACGGTGTGAGGGTGGTCAGCGCAGAAGAAAAATTACTCTTCTCATAATTCTCTTTATCGGTCTCTTTTTGTACCGAGCGCACCATCTCAAGCCCGATTACCGTTGTACTGTATTCACTCAAAATAATATCTTCTATGCAGAACTCTTCCTCTCTGCGATAAAGAAAAAGCGTCCCTAAACGTTCTCCTCCAATACTAATGGGCGTAATTAACGCTTTAAATCCTGCAATTTCCTCTTTCGAAAATCCCAGGGTTTCAAGATTTACATTTTCTTTTGTCGAAAGTACATTCAGAAACCTCTCGTTGAGCTTTGCTTCAATATAACTTCCCCTTTTGTCTTGAAGACTCGGAATCGTTCTCGCACCATCTGCATAGACTCCCAAAATCTTTCCCTTGCTGCTGAACACATACGCGTTCGCTGATAAAATCTGTCCCAACACGGAACAAATATCCGCAAAGGCAACTTTGGAAGAATGCCGGTCATTGAGGAGACGGTTAATCTTTCGAGTCTTGTCCAGTAACTCAATCCCCATACACTTGTCCCCCATGTGACAATATTATCACAAAATCATTCAATTGACAAGCATTAACTGTTTTTTTGTTTTTCAACCAGATATCCGCAGGCGCTGTCGGCGCACACAAGCCGGTTTCCTTTTTCCAACATCATATTTCCGCATTTCGGGCAAATCTCGCCCGACGGCCTCTGCCATGTCATAACATCGCATTCTGGATTGTTCTCGCAGCCATAATAACGCCGTCCTTTCTGCGTCTTCTTAATGACAATCTCCCCGCCGCATTTTGAACATTTGACGCCGGTCTTTTCATAATACGGTTTTGTATTCCGGCACTCGGGAAATCCCGGACAGGCAAGGAATTTGCCGTGCGGCCCATACTTAATCACCATATTGCGACCACATAAATCACATATGACATCGGTAACTTCATCTTCTATTTTAATTTTCTCCAACGCTTCTTCCGCTTGATTTACTGCTTTTTCCAAATCTGGATAGAAATTGCGCACAATCGTTTTCCACTCGACGTTCCCCTCGGCAACACCATCAAGCAGCGCTTCCATCGTTGCGGTAAAATTTACATCTACAATACTCGGGAACGCACTTACCATAATCTGATTCACGATGTCTCCCAACTCAGACAGGTATAAATTCTTTTTCTCTTTCGCAACGTAACGCCGTGAGATCAGCGTCGTAATCGTTGGTGCATACGTGCTCGGACGTCCGATTCCCAATTCTTCCAGCGTCTTTACGAGAGAGGCTTCCGTAAAGTGTGCCGGCGGCTGCGTAAAATGCTGTTCCGGCAAAAGTTCCTGCATGGAAAGCTGCGAATCCTTGGTTAGCTTCTCCAAAACGGAATTTGCCTCTTCTTTATCGTCATCCCCCTGATACACGGTAAGATACCCCGGAAAGACTAACTTCGAACCCGCGCTCGTAAACTGATGTTTCCCTGCGTCGATACGCACGGATACCGTCTCGTATTTTGCCGCATGCATACGACTTGCCACGAAACGTTTCCATATTAATTGGTACAGACGAAACTGATCCCTCGTCAATGATTCTTTGATTTGAGCCGGCGACAATTCTACATACGTCGGGCGGATTGCTTCATGAGCATCCTGAATCTTTTTATTCGGTTTCTGGGCTGACGCCGCTTCAATTATGTTCTCCGCTCCATAATGTTCTGTGATATACTCTTTGCATAACGCATCTGCTTCTTCTGAAATACGTGTCGAATCTGTTCGCAGATAAGTAATCAGACCAATCGTACCATGCCCTTTTACTGCCACGCCCTCATATAACTGCTGGGCTATCTGCATCGTTTTGCGGGTGGCAAAGTTCAGTCTCTTGGAGGCTTCCTGCTGAAGCGTGGAAGTCGTAAACGGCAGAGGAGATTTTTTTGTTCTCTCGCTCTTGCGGATTTGGCTTATCGTAAATGTACTCTGCTGCAGCTCCTTCACAATCTGCTCTACTTCTTCTTTGGAAGAAATTTCATACTTTTCCGGATTCCCGTAATATTTTGCAAAAAACGGCTTCTTCAAGCCCTTTACCTGAAAGTTTACTTCTATCGTCCAATATTCTTTTGGAATAAAGGCGTCTATTTCACTCTCTCTGTCTGCAATTATGCGCAGAGCAACTGACTGCACACGTCCGGCGCTCAATCCCCGTTTCACTTTTTCCCACAATAACGGACTGATGGAGTAGCCCACCAGACGGTCAAGCACACGTCTGGCCTGCTGTGCGTCTACTAAATCCATATCAATGTCTCTCGATTGTTTAAGCGATTGTTTTACCGCATTTTTCGTAATTTCATTGAAAGTAATACGACTCGTCTTTTTCTCGTCTAGTTTGAGCGCATGGCACAAATGCCATGAAATCGCCTCTCCCTCGCGGTCGGGGTCTGTTGCCAGATATATTTTATCTGCTTTCTTCACCTCTTTGCGCAGGGAAGCAAGCAAATCGCCTTTTCCCCTTATCGTAATATACTTTGGCTCAAAGTCATTGTCAAAATCTACTCCCATCTGACTTTTCGGCATGTCACGGACATGACCATTTGACGCCACCACCTCGTAATTTTTCCCTAAAAATTTCTTGATGGTCTTCGACTTTGCCGGAGACTCTACTATAATAAGATTCTTAGCCATATAAACCTCCATTCAGAAGCGCAGCGGAAAGAATACCGTTAATGTCGCTCCCTATTTAGTTGAACCTGAAAATTTCAACGTATCCTAGCATACACCATTTTTTTTTACGTTTCAAGCACATTTTATAATTTCTTTTGATAATATCCTCTTCCCACCTCTTCAATTTTCCTGTTCCGACACAAACGAATCAGGCCTTTCATTGCTTCCGTGGGAGAGAGCTTTGTCTCTGCTATGATACTATCTATATGCATGGGATTTATTTGCATGCATGCCAATAAAAGGTCGTCGCTTTTCGCTTCCCGCGGCTGCTCTGCTGCCGAATCCAACTTATAGTATTGTAAAATATCCTGCGGCGACAAAACGAGAACCGCTCCCTGTCGAATCAGGCGGTTACAGCCCTCACTCAGCTCATCCCCGATTCGCCCTGGTATGACAAAAACATCTCTGCCCTGTTCTAAGGCAGCATCCGCCGTAATCAGCGAGCCGCTCCGTTCCCTCGCTTCCACAATAAGCACCCCTTGGGAGAGTCCGCTGATAATGCGGTTTCGCTGCGGGAAATAGGGTGGCATGGCTTTCGTGGATACCGGCAGTTCTGAAATAACGCCTCCATGTCTTGCGATACTTCGATAAAGCGCCTGATGGGAAGACGGATAACACACATCAACTCCCGTTCCCAAAACGGCAAACGTACCGCCTCCCGCCTCTAGCGCTCCCTGATGGCTCCAACCGTCCACTCCCTTTGCCATCCCACTTATCACCTGAATCCCCTGCTCTGCCAGACGGAACCCGAACATCCGCGCCATATCCCGCCCATAAACGCTGCAATCCCTCGCACCGACGATTGCCAGAGAAATTTTCGTTTCCTCTGGCAGGTTTCCTTTGACATACAAACATTTCGGCGGTTGGTATATATGCCGGAGCCGTTTGGGATATCCGTCATGGAAATAGGTAAAAACACGAATGCCCCGCTCTCCCATCTCCTCCCACCGCTTTTCCCATCCCCCGTCTTTCTTTCCCTCAAGGAGTATTTTTTTCTCTTTCTCTGTTAAAAAGGAACATCGTTCCAGTAATCGTATGGGGGCTTCATAGACTGCTTTCGCATGAACAAATGTCTCACGGAGCCGGCGCATGGATTGCAGCCGCAAATACTTAGTCTGGCAAAGCCAGTACTCATACTTATCTTCTCTCATATCGACACCCCCCAATAACTGCGGTCTACGCTGCGAAACCGCATCGCCTCGGTCAGATGTTTCTCTAAAATACATTCACTTTCCTCTAAGTCGGCAATCGTCCTCGCCACCCTGACAACTCTTGTTATTCTCCTCATACTGCACTTTTCTTCTTCAAAAAACAGATTCAGATATTCCTGCTCATCTTTTTCCATTGGGCAGTATTTGTGCAACAGTGTTTCCGGCAGCTCCCCGTTATAAGAAAACGCCTCTTTTCGATACCTTTTCTTCTGTATCTGAACCGTCCTTTCCACCCGCTCACGGATTTGTGCGGAACACTCATCCCCTCTGCCATACAGCGAAAAATCGGGCATTCCCGTCTCCACACATAAGTCCATCCTATCCAGTAACGGCTCGCTGATTTTCCCTAAATATCTCTGTATCTCCCCCGTCGTGCACCGACAGCGTTTTCGGTCAGGAAAGTATCCGCAGCGACAGGGATTCATGGCGGCGACAAAAATGCAGTCCGACGGATATTCGTATGATTTACCCAAGCGGGAAATCGTAACTTTATGTTCTTCTAACGGCTGTCGCAGTACTTCCAGTGAACTGCGGCTAAATTCCGGTAACTCATCCAAAAAAAGCACCCCCTTGGCCGCCAATGTAATCTCTCCCGGCATGGGAAGCCTCCCGCCTCCCGTAAGCGCCGTCTGTGTTATCGTATGATGCGGCGCACGAAAAGGCCTCTTCGTCATGACGCTATCCTCTTCTGGCAATAGCCCGCATATACTGTATAACCTCGTAATCTCAAGGCTCTCCTCCAAGTCCATCACGGGCATGATTCCGGGCAGTCTTTTCGCCAACATTGTCTTACCACTCCCTGGCGGCCCTATCATCAGCAGATTGTGCCGTCCTCCAATGGCAATTTCTGCCGCCCGCTTCGCCGCGCCCTGACCGATGATATCCGAAAAATCTTCCTGATACGCCTGTTCTTTCCGCCATTTCTGAAACGAAACGCGAATCGGCGCCAACGGACATTCTCCGCGCAGAAACTTCATCGTCTGCGCTAACGTCTGGAGGCCATAGATTTCAATGTCTTCTAATACTGCGCCCTCTCCTGCATTTTTATCGGGCACGACAAAACGGCGTATTCCCTGTCTTCTCCCCTCCAGAATCATAGCGAGAACGCCTTTAACCGGGCGGAGACTGCCATCGAGTCCCAGCTCTCCTATCATTAATATGTCTTTCGTACACTCTTTGGATAAAAAACCGAATGCGGTTAATAGAGAAATGGCAATGGGAAGGTCGAACGACGTTCCCTCCTTGCGCAGATTGGCCGGCGACAGATTCACGGTAATCCGCTTCGCCGGAAAATGAACTCCCATATTGCGTATGGCAATACGCACACGTTCTCTCGCTTCCTTTACGGCAGAAGCAAGATATCCCACCATATCAAAAACAGGCAGACCGTCATGGACATCTGCCTCAATGCAGATCAGGCGCGCTTCCATGCCTGCCACATCCGCACTGTAAATACTGCTAAACATAACTCCTCCTGTTCCGGAGAATAACCCACGCTCATCATAGCACAGGATAAAAAAAGAAACAAGAGAGCATTTTTATTTTTCATTTAGTTTTGACTGTCTAACAACTTCTTAATCTCATCGACAAATGTATTTACATCTTTAAATTCGCGATATACGGAGGCAAAGCGGACATACGCCACCGGGTCGAGTTTTTGTAACTTATCCATCAAAATCTCTCCAATCCGGCCGCTTGGCACTTCCTTTTCACCCAAGTTAAAAACCGCGCTCTCTACGCTGTCGACCAATTCATTTATCTGGTCGACGGAGATTGGCCGCTTAATGCAGGAGCGAAATACGCCCTTTTCGATTTTGGAGCGGTCGTACGGTTCTCTCGCCTGATCTTTTTTAATGACAATTAACGGCATCGTTTCCAGTTTTTCATAAGTCGTAAATCGTTTTCCACATTTTTCACATTGTCTTCTGCGGCGGATGGAACTGTTGTCATCAGCCGGCCTTGAGTCAATTACTTTTGTATTGTCTTCAGAGCAAAACGGACACTTCATTCTCTCTCTCCTTTGTTGCGGCAGCAACGCCTTATTAAGGTGATTATAGCGGATTTCATCACATAAGTAAAGACTTTAACAACTACATTTTTTGCGAACCTTTTCCAGATTAACGTCAACTAAAATTAAATCGCATCCGATTTTACAAATCTGGCAGATTTCGATAATGTACTCTTCTTCCCGCCCCAAAACGCCAAAAAACTTACATGGCCCGGGAATTATTATATGTGTCACCCGTCCCGTACAGAGGTCAAATTCGACGTCTTCCACATATCCCAGCCGCTCCCCATCGCATATATTAATTACTTCTTTTTCTTTTAAATCACAAATTCTCATATCGGCCTGCGTGAAAAAATGCGCTGTTACCACATTCTTCTCACGAACTCCTTTTCTTTTGATTCATTCTATGAAATTACGCATAATTCGTTCGCAAACCGTCAACCCTAATATTACAAATCAATAGGAGGGCAGACTATGGCTCACTATAAAGTTGAAATTTGTGGAATCAATACAAGTAAACTACCTTTACTCTCGAATGAAGAAAAGAAAGAATTAATTCAAAAAATACAAAAAGGTGATAAAAAAGCCCGTGAACAATACATTCATGGAAACCTCCGTCTGGTACTCAGCATTATCCAACGCTTTCACAATAGTAATGAAAATATTGATGATTTATTTCAAATCGGCTGCATAGGACTTATGAAAGCTATCGACAATTTTGATGTAAGTCAAGAGGTAAAATTTTCCACTTATGCCGTGCCTATGATAATTGGCGAAGTGAGACGATATTTACGTGATAACAACGCCATACGTGTAAGCCGCTCCCTGCGGGATACTGCATACAAGGCAATTTATGCAAAAGAGGCTCTTATGAAACGTCAGGAAAATGAACCGACATTGGAAGATATTGCCAAAGAAATTGACATACCAGCAGAAGATATTGTATTTGCACTAGACGCCATCCAGAGTCCGGTATCGCTGTATGAACCCGTTTATTCGGAGGGGGGCGATACCTTATATGTCATGGACCAAATTAGCGACAAAAAGAATAAAGAAGCAAACTGGGTCGAGCACCTGTCCCTGCGCGACGCATTGGAGCACTTGCCCGAGCGGGAAAACCACATAATAAAACTCCGCTACTTCGAGGGAAAAACCCAAACCGAAGTAGCGGAGGAAATTCATATCTCACAGGCGCAGGTATCACGTCTGGAAAAAAACGCGCTAAACACAATGAAACATCATCTAAGTTAGCCTTACGGTGCGCCGAGAGTAGTATATTTTGTGAATGCGGAGGCAGTTGAATGCTTCGCAGCAGTGGCTGCGGCGGTTGAAACTAACAAACGCATTTGCAAAATAGCTGGTTAAGAAACGGGTTCGAATCGCTACCGTCAGGCTAAATATTTCTTTAGGGTGGCACGAATCGCTCCCTGTCCAGCAATCAATTCAACAAACATGCTTTCTATCTTCTCGCCAAGACCAACTTCATAAAGGTCTGAGGCGAAGATGGTGGCATCCGACAAAATCGGCTGTAAAGCCGTATGTACATCGGTGTCGCCAAGCGATATTCCCTTTACATGCTCCCGCATCTCATCCAGACGTGGATCTGGACTCTGTTCAAATTCTTTTCCGTCATCATCAATTCCCATCAGATAGCGGCACCATCCGGCAAGCACAAGAGGTATCAAAGTCAAATCCTGCGGGTTCAAATCGTCTCTTTCCATGTACAGGCGAATCGTCTCTCCAAAACGGATTGGCAATTTTTGAGAAGTATCGCAGGCAATGCGCTGCGGTGCGTCCGGCATAAACGGATTCGGCAGACGAAGCTTCAAAACGGCTTCCGCAAATTCTTTTGGATCAATAACGCCCGGATTTACTACGACAGGCATCGCCTCCTGATAACACATTGTCTCAATCAGCTTACTAAGTTCCGCGTCTTTCATTTCCGCATGAATGGATGTATAGCCAAGCATACAGCCATAGACAGCCAACGCCGTGTGCAACGGATTCAGACAAGTACATACTTTCATCTTCTCCACTTTATCAACCGTTTTTCTATCTGTAAATACAATACCGGCTTTCTCCAATGGCGGCCGCCCATTCGGGAAATCGTCTTCCACTACTAAATAGCCGGTTTCTTCTGAATTGACAAACGGCGCCGTATAGGTATTGAATTTTGTCACAATAACTTCCGTATCTTCAAATCCATCTTTCGCAAGCATCTCTTTTACATTCTCATCCGGTCTCGGTGTTATCTTATCAATCATTGTCCATGGAAAAGAAATTTTTTCTTCCATATAAGAAACAAATTCTTCCTCTACCTTGCCGGCAGTCTTCCAAGCTTTCACAAATGCCATCACGGATTCCTTTAACTTATCGCCATTGTGAGAACAGTTGTCCGTGCTGACAAGAGCAAGCGGCGCCGCATTCGCTAAAAAGCGCTCATAACAAAAGGCTGCTATGCGTCCCATCAAATGGCTCTGGCCGCCAGGACCTGCCGCTAACCCTTCTTCGACTCCCGGCAGTTTATCCCCTTTTCCGTTGACAAGAGAATACCCCTTTTCCGTAATTGTAAAAGTCACCATCTGTAAGGATGGCTGACGGAAAATTTCTGTCAGCCGCTGCCAGTCTTCCGTCACTGACGAATCTGCCACAAGCGATTCCACAACGCTTCCCACGACATGTTTTTCAATCGTTCCATCTGCTTTCAATACAACAGAAAGACTCAATCCATCATAAGGTTTATACGCTTTTGTTATAATCTCATGGTCGAAACTCTCCGCCACAATAACACCGCGGTCATATTCTCCCGCATTCAAAAGTTCCTGTAATTTTGCCGCCGGAAACGCACGAAAAATGTTACCCGCACCAAAATGTACCCAGACAGGCGCACTCTTTGTGGCGCTCTTTACTTCGTCTCGATTATACTTAGGAAGCAGATATCCTTTTTGCTCCCAATCCGAAGAAATCTGATTTTGCAAATCCGTTAATTTCATCTCAATCTCTCCCTTTTTTATTTTTATGAATCGCTTCCCATAAGCCGTTAATATATGCAACTCCCAGTGCACGATCATACAGACCATACCCCGGCCGTGCCTGTTCGTCCCAGATCATCCGTCCGTGATCCGGTCGGATACAACCGTCAAAGCCCATGTCAATCAAAGCCTTTACTATCTCGTACATATCAAAATTTCCATCTTTTGACAGGTGGGAAACTTCATGGAACAGATTGTCATTTTCATATTTAATATTGCGGATATGGGCAAAGTGAATCCGCTCTGCAATCTTAGGATTGCGGATTATTTTTGGCAAATCATTGTTTAAATTGCTTCCCAGCGAGCCGGTGCAGAAAGTAAAACCATTATATATACTTTTATTCATGTCTGCTATCTTGAGCAAATCTTCTTCGCATGTGACAATTCGTGGCAACCCGAAGACATCCCATGCCGGGTCGTCAGGATGAACCGCCATCTTAATTTTATATTTCTCACAGGTCGGCATAATACCATCTAAAAAGTACTTATAATTCTCACGAAGTTTATCTGCGTCCACATCTTTATACTTCTCAAACAATTCCATAATTTCATCTTTGCGGTTTGGCTCCCAGCCCGGCATTACGAAACCACCGCTCGCTTTCTCCACACGCTCAAACATCTCGCTGGCATCTATTCCGTCAATGATAGAAGAATCATAAGCAAGCGCCGTAGAGCCGTCTTCTAACGGCATGGCAAGGTCGGTTCTTGTCCAATCAAAAATTGGCATAAAATTATAGCACACTAAATGAATATCTGCCTTTGCGATTGCCTCAAGTGATTTACAGTAATCCTCAATCAGTCGGTCTCTCGTTGGCAGGCCAATCTTAATATCTTCGTGTACATTAATACTCTCCACACCAACCAGCTTCAGTCCTTTTGCTTCTACTTCTTTCTTTCTTTTCATAACTTCTTCATATGTCCATGCCTCCCCGGCCGGAATGTCATGAAGCGCAGTAATGACACCGGTCACACCCGGTATTTGGCGAATCTGCTCCAATGTCACACTATCGTTTCCCTCACCATACCATCTTAACGTCATATCCATATTTACTACCTCTTTTCTGTGGTTTTGTCCACGTTATTCATAAATTGTTCTTCCTTTTTCGTCTTTCACGCCGCTCTTGCGGTAAAAATATGTATTTACGCGGTCACGCCATTCTTTTGCATTGGTCAACTGAAGCTCCATCCGCTCCAGCACACGCCCGTACACTTCTCCGGCAATACGGTTTTTCAATGATTTCCATGCGGCAATCATCGCCTCTACTTCTTCCACGCCCTCAAAATGCGTGTCATAAATGTGCTGTATCAGTGTCTTACCGGATTTTAGGGTATAATCATAGCGAATATAATGGAAAAAGAGCAATAATTCCTCCGGGCATTGTTCCACATCTGCATAAATTGTTCTCCACGGCTCGTTATACTGGTTCGTATAACCTGTACCCGCTGGCGTGCGGTCAACTCCCAGACCATTGCAATCGGCACGATGATAAGTACCCCAACGGTCATATTCATATCCGTCAATATCCGGACCATAATGATAATGCGGCGTCACCATCCAGCCAATACCGAGCGGCGACGTATATTTCTCATAGGTCGGCCACGATTTCATTAACATATTGACTACATCTTTTTCTACTTTAGCACCAAGTGTTAAATCTGTCCACTCTTTTGCTATCGTTTCGCAGGACATAGTCGGCTCCATTGCCAGCCTGCCATATCCGTATGTATTGGCGGCCGCCAAATCCGTTCCCGTCCAGTTTTTATCATTACCCGTATTGATGACCGCAGCCATACCGCAAAACTTCTGTCCGTATGCAGCGCCCCGCACAATATTCGCTACCGTACTCCCTTTCCCTTGCGCATAAGTATCAAAGTCCAAAATCTCACGCCACATAGGAGGCAGATAACAGAGGTCAATCTGCTGACCGGTATATTCTTGTGCAATTTGTACTTCCAATATCATATTCGTCTTTTTCAGGGCGCCAAACAATGGAGACACCGGTTCCCGCACCTGAAAATCCATCGGTCCGTTCTTTATCTGCAGCACTACGTTTTCGTCGAAACACCCATCCAGATGAATAAAGTTATCATATGCCGCACGCGCACGGTCGGTCTTCTTGTCTCTCCAATCCTGGCCGCAGTTATAGACAAAACAGCGCCAGATTACGATTCCTCCATACGGAGCTAACGCACGCGCAAGCATATTGGCTCCATCGGCATGAGTCCGCTGGTAAGTAAACGGCCCCGGTCTTCCCTCTGAATCGGCTTTTACCAAATATCCGCCAAATTCCGGAATCACTTCATAGACATGTGCCGTCGTTTCTTTCCACCACTCGGCCACCTGCGGCTCCAGCGGGTCACAGTTATCAAATCCTGCCAATTCCATTGGTGCAGCAAAATTAACACTGGTATATAGCTTTATTCCATATCTCTGAAATAAATCCGCATATTGTTTTACTTTTTGCAAATAAGTATCGGTAATCAAATACGTCTCTTTCTCATGGACATTTACATTATTTATGACAATACCATTAATCCCAATAGACGCCATCATACGCGTGTAGTGTTCCAGACGCTCATCCCACAAAATCTCATAGTCTTTATAAAAGAATGATTCTCCTGAATATCCTCTCTCAATACTGCCGTCCATATTATCCCAATGATTCATCATACGCAGCGGCATTGCCGGTACATTTTCAACGGGCAATTGTGACAGTCCTCCGTTTACCGTCATACGAAGAAAATGAAAAACGCCATAGAGAACGCCGCTTTGCGACTGTCCAGTAATCTTGTAGCCGCCGTCTTCCCCGATAATTTGATAACCGTCCGTACCGGACACGATGTTTTCATCCACAAGAAGCCTGACACCCGCAGCCGTTTCGTCTGCTGTCACTGCCGGCTTTCTGCCAGCCAGTTTTTCCATTGCCAAAACATATTCTTTGACAGCGCTTTCTATAATCAAGCCATCACACGAAACAATAAGCGTCAGCCATACCTCTTCTACCGACTCAAGCGGCCGGTAATCCAGCCAACATTTGCTGTATTCCATATTTCCCTCCAATTTTATTCTGCAATTTCCTTATCTTCATCAAAGTGCACGGTAATTTTTGCCGGAGTCCTGCCTGTTAGCGCCACGCTTCTCGTATCCGGCTGCGATGTCCCGACGTACACTTCATAGTCGCCTGCCTTTAATATCTTTCTTCCCTCTTCATTATAAAGTGCAAAATCCGCTTCCTCTAAAGCAACGGTGATTTTCGCTTCCCCGCCGGCTTTGACGGCAACTTTTTTCAATGCCTTAAGCTGCCAGTTCGGCGCGCCGTCCTGACACGCTTTCACATAAACCTGCAGCGTCTCCGCACCATCCATTTCTCCCTCGTTTGACAAGAGAGCGGAAACATTAAACTTGTCTCCATCCCTTTCAACCGTCTCATGCGAACAGGTAAACTCCGTATAACTCAAGCCATATCCAAACGGGTACAGCGCCTCTTTTTTCATATAGCGATAGGTACGGTTCTTCATGGAATAGTCAGTAAATTCCGGAAGTTCCTCAACTGTACGATAAAATGTTACCGGCAGTTTTCCCTCCGGTGAGTACTCACCAAAAAGTATCTCTGCAATCGCCTTTCCTCCTCTGGCCCCCGGGTACCATCCCTGAAGAATCGCCGGAATATTTTCATCAGCATAATTAATTGCCAGAGCGCTTCCCGATAATACTACTAAAACAACCGGTTTTCCTGCCTCAACTAATATTTTCAACACTTCTTCCTGAAGACCCGGAAGGTTCAAATTTGGCTTGTCGCCACTGGCAAACTCATTGCCCTCATCTCCTTCCTCACCTTCCAGACTGGCATCCAATCCCATGCAGGCAATAATGACATCTGAACAGTCGGCCACCGCGCGTACTTCCGATAGACGGTCTCTTTCCTGAGCCAGCACCTGCATTTTATTTTTACACAAATGACAGCCTTCCGAGAACATAACCCGAATATCATCACCAACATATCTCTGAATCCCTTCCAATATAGTAATGTATTCGGAAGCCGTTCCCTCATAATTTCCAATCAACGCTTTGCGGTTATTGGCATTTGGCCCAATAACTCCTATCGTATTAATCTTCTCTTTATTCAGCGGAAGCAATTGTTTTTCATTTTTCAACAGTACGACACTCTTACGTGCTGCTTTTTCATTCACATCTTTAT
This sequence comes from uncultured Eubacterium sp., assembly GCA_910577295.1. Lineage (GTDB taxonomy): Bacteria > Bacillota > Clostridia > Lachnospirales > Lachnospiraceae > Eubacterium_F. The sequence goes on along the minus strand of CAJTLS010000007.1, from coordinate 48,035 downwards.
GTTTTGGACAGTCTACTACATCATAATTTATCGTATTATACGGTACCTTTTCTGGCGCATCAAAAAGACCCAATTTCATTCGCGTCGTCAAAAGACGAACAACCGCCCTCTCGATTGTCTCCTCTTTTACAATGCCCTGTTCAACCGCCTTTAACAGATTGCCGTAAATATTGCCGCAGTTCAAATCACAACCCGTGTTCATTGCCAGCGCTACACTCTCTACCGCATTTGCTGTTACCATGTGATATTCGTGAAAATCCTTGATGGCCCAGCAGTCGGATGTGACATGTCCCTTAAATTGCCACTCCCCGCGGAGAATGTCTTCTAATAATGTTTTACTTCCACAACAAGCCTCGCCATTCGTACGATTGTACGCTCCCATCACGACTTCTACACCAGCCTCTTTCACACATGCCTTGAAAGCAGGCAGATAAGTCTCCCGCATATCTTGCTGCGATACCTCTGCATTAAAACTATGTCTTATGTCCTCCGGCCCGCTATGTACGGCAAAATGTTTAGCACAGGCGGCCACTTTCATATACTTCTCATCCTTACCCTGCATGCCCTCTATGAACCTAACACCAAGGCGGCTCGTCAGATAAGGGTCTTCTCCATATGTTTCATGTCCGCGCCCCCACCTTGGGTCGCGAAAAATGTTGACATTGGGAGACCAAAAAGTCAAACCTTTATAAATATCATAATCACCATATTTTTGCTGTGCATTAAACTTTGCGCGCCCCTCGTCAGAAATGACCTCCGCTATCTCTTCCAAAAAATCTTCATCAAAGGTAGCGGCTAAGCCAATGGCCTGAGGAAATACGGTAGCCACTCCTGCTCTTGCCACGCCGTGAAGAGCCTCGTTCCAATAATTATATGCCTTGACTCCAAGCCTTTCAATTGCTGCAGCTCCATGTAACGTCTGGTATACCTTTTCTTCTAATGTCATATGAGACGCTAAATCTGCTGCTCTCTCTTCAAATGTAAGTGTTTCATCCTGATAACGTTCCATCATTTCCTCCTTATTTACCCATTCTTCTATTTTAAAAGATGCCTGCATCTATTGTTTTCTACTTTTATCAGCCTGACGATGCCAAATCAAACCCGCCGCCAAGCTTAGAAAGGGCTGTACAAAACAAACCTTTCGCTTATTCTGAACAGCCCTCATTCTTATATTACATTTGATTACTTCGTATGCTCTTGTGCGAACTTCTCATAGTTCTTATTAACTTTGTCAATCTGACTTCCCCATTTTGAAGAAAGCTCTTCAATTTTCTTGGCTGGTGTCGTTGCCATAGCATATACACTGTAGCAGAAATCACCATAATCGATTTCACTAATCATCGGAAGATAAGACGTAGATTTATGCTCCTGCTGTAACATCATGGAAATCGTCTCGTCTACAGCACGGTCATCGCGGAACTGTGTATAATATTTCTCCAGAACCTGCTCCTCCGGTGTATAACCATCTACTGGCTCCGTATACAAATCATAAGCAAAAGCAATCTTCTCTGCTGTATCTGCATCAAAGCAGCTTGGCATTACTACAATATTGTCATTTGGCGTTGTCTTGTTGGTAGCGCCTTTCGTATCCTGATTATATGGGAACATAACAAAGCCCCAGTCATCTTCCATATCAGCAAATGCGCTAATCTCATACACTTCTGCCGTCTGCATTGCTGACTCGCCATCGCGGAATGCTGCTTTGTACCAATCCCATGCGGCGTTCTCTGGTTTTGGCTGTATATAACCTTTCTTAATCAAATCAACGCCCCAGTTCATAGCATTTTTGAACTCGCTTGTCGTAATTGCGTTTTCATACTTACCATCCTTGTTTCGTGAAACAAAAGTAGCATTGTTATTTGCTGCACACATCGGAAGATAATATTTGGAGAAACTTGCCATCGCATACTGGTCTGTCTTTCCATCACCATCCGTATCTTTTGTCAGCTTCTTACAATACTCTTCGAACTTATCCCACGTCCATTCGCCGGAAGCTTGAAGTTCATATGGCTCTTCTTCGTTAATACCAGCCTCTTTAAAGAGACGCTTATTATAGAAGATACCACCTCGAGGCTCATTTTCAGGACTCATACCCCAAATTCCATCACCAATGCTCATCAGCTCTTTTACGGTAGGATTCCACTTCTCTTCATCGAAGTTGAATTCTGGAAGAGTACTCAAATCATACATCAGACCTTTCATCAAAGGCTCGGATACAAATTCCTGATACAAATAGTACAACTGGAATTTCGGATTATTTGCCATAACGGCGTTTACATAGTCTGCCTTTGCATCAGTATAAGAAAATACGGCATCACGTTTAATCGTAAAATTGTACTGTTTCTGAATCTCTTCCCAATACTGATTCTGTTTCTTTCCGAACTCGTCGGTTCTGTCGGCGAGAGTACTGGCTTCGGTATACCAGTCACCGACAATAATGTCCATCCCTCCCAAGTCTTCAAATGTTTTCTTTTCTGCAGATTTACTTTCACCTTCTTTATTAGCAGAAGAGCCTTTATCACTCCCCGCTTTTTCACTTCCACCGCAGCCGGTAAGAGTACCTACAGTAAGAACTACACACAGACCCATTGCAATTAACTTCTTTACGCTTACTTTCATTTTTTAACCTCCTTATTTTATTTATTATACGAATTACAGAGTAATTCGATATAATCATTTAAAAAGTGCCACACACTGCTTCCTTACATCTTGATACCCGACTGGCTCAAACTCTCAACAAATCCTTTCTGAGCAAACAGATACACGATAATCAAAGGAATGATAATCATTAACGTACCGGTTCCAATCATGGCCGATGCATACGCAGTAGAAGCCTTATCCAATCCCGTCGTCGCTTTTACAAAGGAGTTCAATACCTCCGATAAGCGGGACACTTTATTGGATAAAATCGCATAATCACTCGACAGGAACATCCCCGCATAAAAACTATCCGTCCACTGCCATACGAATGAAAACAGAAAACAAGATGTAATCATTGGTTTTGCATCCGGCAGCATAATGCGAAGGAACGTCTTAAACTTACCGCATCCGTCAACATATGCCGCCTCTTCCAGTTCTTTAGGAATACCGCGGAAAAACTGACGCAGCATATAAATGTACAAACCGTTTTTCAATCCCATACATCCGAGACACATAAGTGCATACGGGGTAAATGAATCCAAAAGGTTCAACGGTTCACCCGTTATCAATTGGAAGATACCAAAGATATCAAAATAACGGAAGTTTAAGTAAAGGGAAGATTGAATCGTGGATGGCGGAATTACAATTACCAGTACAACCATCGCAAACCAAAGTCCCTTTAATGGGAATTTATATCTCGCAAATCCGTATCCTACCAAAGTACAGGAAATAATCTGCAAAATACTTACTAACAGGGAAATCCAAAAGGTATTACCCAGCGCTTTCCAATATTCCATCAGATCCGAAGCTATCTTAAAGTTATCCAACGTAAAATGCCTTGGAATTACATTAATCGTAGAATCATACAAATCACGCTCTTCCATTAAACTGATGGAAATCTTATTTAATAACGGTTGCAAAATCAGGAAACACAGTCCAAATAACAACACAAAACGTATGATTTTGTAAGCAACATTGAAAGATGTCTTTCTCAACAGATAACCATTGGATTTCTTGTTGCGTTCCCTGAAGGTTTTGAATTTAGTACCCATCTTACTCATAATAGTATACCCTCCTAGAAATAATCAACGAAACAAGACCCAACGCTACAATAACACAGAGAAAGTAAACCCAAGCCATCGCCGACGCCTGTCCATAATCCATGGCGCCTCCGATACCGACCTTATCAATTTTCTCCATAACCGCATTATCCGTTTTCAGGAAGAAGTCGATTACGGTATATACAATATTTACCAAAATCATAGAACTTACCATTGGCAGCGTAATCTTCCAGAAGCTCTCCCATGCCGTACATCCCTCAATCTTTGCCGCCTCAAACATACTAGGTGAAATTGTCTGCAAGGCGGACAGGAAGATGATAATCTGGATACCGGACGCTATTGCAATATCATACACACTGTTAATAATCTCAAATACATACCAGAACATTCGGGACATCGGACTTGATTCCGATGTAATCAATATACTCTCCAACACACTGGTAATGCTTGCATCATTCGATGTGCTTTCAATAACGTCTTTCATATCTGCCAATAACGTATTTCCACTTTCCAAACCGACAATAACACCGGAAGAAAGAATAACCGGCAGGAAAAAGATAGCACGCACGGCACCTCTTCCCTTAAAGGTCTGATTTAACAACAAAGCAATAAAGAAACTAAAAATTAATGTTGCCGGAACATTCGTCAGCATTTTGACTAACTCTTTAATCAGAGCTGGGTCAAACTCCGGGTCTACAAAAAGCGCCTGACGATAATTTTCAAGACCTGCCCATGTCATAGACAAGCCACCCTCCAGCTCTACCGTACTAAAACTCATACGAAGAGACTGAATCAACGGAATTAACATAAACATAATAAATCCGATGATAAACGGTGTAATAAATAAATAGCCTGCCACCGCATTTTTAAATGCTAAAGTTTTTTTCTTCTTATTCTTGCGAGCCATTTATTCTTCACCCCCCTTCACAACAGCGAAATCTCTGCTTCCAACAGTTGTTCCGTTATAATCGTAGTTCTCATAGTTGTAGTTTACAAGAACCGATTTGCCGCTTTCAAAAGTTGTTTTGTAAACACCATCCGTTATTTTTTCATGTTTTGTAATATACTGGTTATAAGTATCACCCAGTTTTTCATTAAACTTCTGGTACAACTTCACCGTATCGTCTTTCCACTGTCCGAAATTACAAGCATAGTATCTTGTATACTTACCATCTTGAAGTATGCTTGTATCCTCATAAATATAAGTAAAGTAGAGACCGGCACCGGTTTCAGCGGATTTCAAAATATTATCTTCCTGATTCTCCGACAGATTGATTGGTGAACTCGAATAGTTTACAATACCATGCAGCGCCATTGGATAAAATGGAACCTGTTCGTCAACAATGTTTACTGCCTTGGAAGAAACATCCATATCCGTCACATAATCTGCATACGGAACAGCATATTGATTTCCACCGGTAATCATAAGTTTGCTGCCCCCCTGCTTCAACGCCTGCATCTTCTTCACCTGAAGATTCAAGGATGCCTCGCGGGATACACGGCTCTTCGGATTATAATCACCTGCCAAATTATTGCCGATATCTTCAAATCCGATATTCTTGGAGCCATAATCATTTACTTCTTCTACATAATTGTCAACCGCCTCCATAGAATAGGATGGCTTTAGCAAATAATAACTATCAAATCCTAAGTCTCCGCGGTCTTCATCATCTGCTTTATACGTAACCGAGTCAAGAGTAAACAATTCACATTCTTCCCGATTTACAAATTTAGCCGCATGCTTTCTGGAAGAAAATCCATCGAACCATTTATCTTTATAAGCATATGTGAAAGTACCGTTTAAGTACAAGTCCATTCCCTCTGTCTGATTTGCATAAGCAGTCAAATCTTTCAAATCTGATGAACTTCCCAATCGTCCTACCGTATCAACTTTAATTGCCGAAGTCTGTTTTACTCCGGTATTAAACCAACCGGTATACTTTGCATTGATATTACCGATTCCGGAATCTTTCAAGTCCTTCAAAATATCCTTTGCCTGAGAATAAGACGTCAGAGACTGTGAACGAACAACCGGATAACCAAGTATATGTTCCGTATCATCTACTGCTCCAATCATCTCAACAGCTAACGGAACACTTGTATCTTCTTTCTTCTTTTGCAGATTTGGATATTTCTTCTGCAAATATTCGCGATACTTAACTGCTAAATCAGAATATTCCGTACTATCCGAAAAGATATATCTCTGTGAGATTGTCTCGTCTGGAAGTCCGTCCTCATAGACGCGAACCGTTGTGTCAGATTTCTTGGACACATCCATATTCTCTCCATGAAGCATGTTATAAATAAATGTTGAATAATTATAGCCGTTGTTCTTGCCGGAAATATCCGCCTGAACCATTGCGTAAGAACTTCCCTCGTCGGCAATACACAAGAACGAATTGTTTTTCGTCTTATTGGCAATTGCATAGGCTGCAAAACTTGCTTTTGACTCATCTATGATAGTTTTACGGCTCTGTCCGTAATCCCAACCATACATATCGCCCTGATATCTCTGCTGCAAGGTTTTGCCGTTATTGAAGTTAATAATACCGCCGCTTCCTTCAGGTACAAGCATATACCCTTCTTCCTCGGTGTTTCCGGCACCCATAAATGGAAGAAGCTGTAATTTAACAATTGGATAATCGGTATTGTATTTAATATCTTTCATCGGAACTTTGACAACCAGATTATCATCTTCCAATATGTAATGAACGGAAATATCAAAAATCGGCTTACCCTCATTACGGGAAACTTTGTAGCTGCCCATATCTTTGACACGGTCTTTCTCCGTATATCCCGCCGCAATAAACTTTGTCTCTAACTGTTTCAAACGGGCGTCCGTAACTTCTTCATCCAAATAATATACCGGTTCGTCTTTCAGATCCGGAAATAATTTCTCACCCTTGGAAAGCAGTTCCTGATCCGAAGCTTCTCCAGAAGCGCTCAATTCCTCGTAATTGTAATAAATGTAGCAACGAAGTACTGACTTTTGAGCTCCCTTTGGAATCTTCTCCAGAAATTCATTCATTCTGGATTCTTTAATTGCTACCGGACATACATATGACTTTTCGAAATCTCCTACGGAATATTTCACTACAACTTCCGTATCGCTTACCTTTTCAATCTTATAAAACTTATTATCCCGAATACACTGAGAATAGTTATCAATTTCTTTTTGCGTATCTGTGTTATTGGAGTAGGTAAGCGCCATCGTCGCACTCAGCACATCCTTATACTGTCCGTCCGCATTGGCATACTTTTCAATTTCCTCCGCTGTCGGATTGGAACGGTATGTTTTTCCGGTCTTTTCATCTTTCACTTCAATCTGAGTGGAAGAACCGCTGACGGTAAGACTCAGCAAACCGTTGGAAATAGTCACATCCCCACTATTGTCATACTCGTATGTTTCCATTTCTACATTGTTACCCTCTTCCTCTCCACAGGCAACAAATACGAAACACGAAAGTACTGCAATCAGGAGTAAATACAATTTATTTTTCATTTTGTCTTTTTCCTCCTTTCATCAATACATTCGGAATACGGTCTCTTTGTAAATCGAATAGAAATATGCGAAACCGTCACTAATCAAACTAAAGAAGAGTACAAGCAGGAATACAATAATCAACATTCCCACTCCCGAAAAAAGCAGTGATGCAAGTGCTTTTCCCAACAGGAAATCATGTATCATCATTACTGATGCTACAATGAGCATACCACACCAGACAAAGGAGAAAGCTCCAAAGACACCATAAAATGCCCCCTCTTCTATAGTTACCACGTTACTAAGCGGAACAAGCAATAACTGAATAATCACATAAGGTGTCATTGCATATGCTGTTCCTATCCAAATATCCCTTAATGTACCTTTCCCGTCAAACAATGTCGTCAAACACCAATTGGCAACCACATAAACGATAAACGGCACCAAAAATGTTGCAATTTCCAAGACAAGATTTACCGTATCCCAATTCACCTGATAGAATATAAAACCGGTTGCCCCCAATTTAATTAAATTGGTCAAAAGGACTAAAGCGATAATTGTATTAGCTGCCGCCATGGAACCTCTCTTCTCATGGGTAAGATCCCAAAATCCATCAAATGGCCTCACAATACAGTGAAGAGAATATCGCAGCGAAGCAAAATATCGATTCCAAGCTTCCTTATCACAAAGCTTTTCTTTTATCTTCATCCTTTCTCAACCTCCTTTCTGGCTTTCCGAACAAATCCAATACCAAAGCCGAGGAGAACGAGAATAGCGAAAATAAGTAAAATCTTCCCGATGTTCTCTTCGAACCATTGTTCTCTGTACAGTTTAAACGCTTTGGAATAATTCTTGGAATCTAATTTCAATTCGAAATATTCCATCGCTTCTTTATACTGCCCTTTACGGAGAAGTGCACGCCCGATACCTATATACGCCTGATCGTAGTTACCATTTAACCGAAGTACCTGACGCCATATATCGGCAGATTCATCATAATGTCCGATTTTATACTCTGCCAGTCCTCCATTAATCAGCTTGCCGTATTCCGTCAACGTAAACTGTGTAATCGTACCCAGTTTCTGGTCGACAACAACTAAAGAATCTCCTAAATCTTCAATAGCTGACGGATTCATAAAGTATCCTGCTTTGTACCCGTGACCGCCAAAAGCATATAACATATTGCCCTGAAAATCATAGGCAAAGATACGTCCCTTATTCGTATCCAATGCATAGTAGACATCATTGTCCAGACAGCATATGTCGTTAAATTGGGATGGTCCTTTCAATTCTCCGTGATCGGTATAACGATAATCACCGTAAGGGTCGTCGTATCCATTTCGCACTAAGATATCCGTACCTTTTGCATTCAGTTTACGAATCGGCTCCGCCATTTCTACCGGGCCGTCAAACGTACTAATCGTCGCATAGATAAAGTCCTCGGAGTCCAGACAGAGATTGGAATACTCGGTCGGTACAAACAACTCCATCTGTGCTCGCTGCTCTTTCGTAGCAATCATTTTCCACAAATAGGTAAAGAAGTCGTAAGTTACCTCACTGGCGCCGACAAACCCGGTAAAATCTCCGGCATCATCAAACTCCAGAAAACCTTTGTTCACATTCTGTACCTGTGTAAAAATACGCTTTGCCCTGTCTACTACAAGTTTCTGCGGAAGAAATTTTTCTTCCGTATACGTCTTATCATCCGGACGTCCGATTTCTTTTACAAGTTTACCGTCCGCATCCAAATGAACAATTTTATTATTCCCTGTATCTGCTATGTACATCTGCCCTTCGGTTGTCACAAAAACATCCTGCGGCTCTTTTAGGGAAACCTTTTTGCCGTCGGCATTTTGGTAACTGTCCACAACTTTGACGAACACAAATTTATCATCTCCATATGTAAAATGACAAATTCTGTTGTTTCCCGTATCTGCGACATACATGTTATTTCCTACGCAGTATATTCCCTGCGGGTCTTTAAAGTTTCCGCATTGTTCAAAGTCAGAACCAGAAATAACGCGCTCTACCGTATAGGCATCCGGAGACTCTCGGTCCGCACCCCAGCAATCATAAGTATAAGTATAATGATTGCCGTTTGAACTATTGGCCAATGAGTCCACACTGCCTGCAAGGAGGGACACAACGAGTAATAACACAAATACAGATGTAAATCGTTTTAACACTCTCATTTTATTTCCTCCTTTTATCAGTCTTTAATACCAGAACTAGCCATGGTTTCCAAAATATTGCTCTCTGCCATTATAAAGATAATAATCGGCACCATCATAACGACCATCGTCGCTGCAGAACCGACACCCGCACGGGCCACACCACCGGCCATAATCTGCTGTAAAGCGTACGGAAGCATTTTATATTCCTCCGAATATATGTACACCTGACCTTTCAAGTTCCACAGGTTCTGCACTGAGAAAATCGTAACGGTCAGCCACGCCGGTTTTACGTTCGGCATAACAATACGCAGGAAGATTCTGCCCTCTTTCGCGCCGTCTATCTTCGCCGCCTCAATCAGAGCGTCCGGTATCTGCTCCATAAACTGTTTCATCAGGAACAATCCCATCGGCAAGGCAAACGCCGGAACCATAAGCGCTAAATAGGTATCAATCCAACCCAGTTTACTCATTATAATATAGGTAGGAATCTGCAACACATAGGCGTTAAACATAATCGCCGCCTGAATAATTTTAAATATCCTTTTGCTGCCCGGAAACTCGTATTTAGCCAGCACGTAAGCGGCCATAGAGCCGATAATCAAGTGTCCTACCGTACCGAGCAAGGTAATGAATACCGTGTTAAACACATAACGGGTAAACGGTACATAGGAACTCGACATAACTACGAGCAAATCCTGAAAGTTATTAAACGTAGGATTTTTCACAAAAAATCTTGGTGGATACAGATATATTTCATCTAACGGTTTAAATGCACTACTGATGGAATACACCAGCGGGAGCACAAAGAAGATACCAAATAGGATGAGCAAAATATAAATACCGACATCTCCACCAACCGAGCGGTTCGGTTTTCTTCGCTTTAATTTTATCAATTTCATCTTTGCTATACCTCCTATCAAGTTCCAACTTTGCTAAGCAACGACTGTATCGCCTTATTCAGGAGCAGCATAACCGCAAACAGTATCGTCGCAATCGCAGAAGCATAACCCATCTCAAATCGTGTCGTACCATAATCAATCAGGTGGGTAACAACTGTTCGCGCGGCATAGTCCGTACTCGGGAACCCGCAGAGCGCCATCGTCTGGTCAGCCACGCCAAAAGTTTGCGTAATCGCCATAACCGCACCAAACAGAAGCATTGGTTTCATACCCGGCAGGGTAATATACCATAACTCCTGCCAGCGGTTTCTGACACCATCCACATAGCCAGCCTCAAACTGCGAGTTGTCAATACCCTGAAGACCGGCTACAAACGATAGGAATCCCTGTCCGAGACTCATCCACAACACTACGATAATAATTACATTCATCATATAAGCGGTATCCGTAAGCCACAGAATTGGTTCACTGATAAAACCAAACTTAATGAGAAAAGCATTTACATAACCATAGGCATCTCCACTGAACAGAATTGACCAAACCAAATATGCCTGTCCGGAAATCGTAGGTGCGTAAAACACAACAACGGCAAAAGCACGAATGTATCGTGGCAGCTCATTGATAAACCATGCAAAGAGGAACGCCATGATATAACCAAGCGGGCCGGTAATTGCCGCCAGCAGAAATGTATTCTTTACTGCAATCAGAAATACATCATCCGCAAGGAGCAGGTTGATGTAATTGTCTACACCAACGAATCTTGCCGGTTCCAGTACATTATAATATGTAAAACTATAGAAAATCGACATCAGTACCGGCAAAATGTAAAATGCAGTAAACACGATGAAATACGGCAACAGGAACAGGTAACATGTCTTTGACATCTTTGCCTTTTTCCAGGCTATCTTTGCATTGCGTTTCTTTATCTGCACATATTTCCCCAGAAAATTCATTTCTTCACTCCTCTCTTATTCTTCTTTTTTATCTTTGTTTTCTTTCTTCTCTTGTTCCAGCGTCTTTAATCCAAACTCCTCACGCTTGTTCGAGAGCTCTTTATTAATCGTAATAACATAATCCAGCAGCGTCTCACGCGGATCATCATTATTATTCATAACCTTACGGATAGCGTTTGTAATATGGCGCTCCGTATAGTAACCGCCGGCAACCTGACGAATACCAAACGCCCATTTATGCTGTTCTTCCAGTGCCTCCGATTCTTTTGCACTCCATGACAACGTCTTGAATGTGTTTTTGTTTGCTGTCGCATAACGTGCAGCAGCACCCATAACAGCCTCTAATTCTCTTGCATAAGTAGCTTGTGTCTCCGAGCTTGCCCACCATTTGAGGAAACTCCATGCAATATCTTTCTTATTGCGGACTTCTGCGCCACGAAGCATCATGGAAGCAGTTCCCCAGCACTGAACCGAACGGTTAATCGTTCCATCTTCCTGTTTTACGCCCGGAACAAGTCCGAAGTTCCAAAGACCTTTAATCTCAGGAGCAAATACCGACAACGTATTAAACGTACTGTAATCGGCTACACCGATTGGCATCTCGCCGCTTCGGAAACGATTGGCAAAATCGTATTGTTTTACTAATTTATAGTTGGTAAACAACTTCGTATAGAACTCAAATGCCGAAATTCCCTGCTGAGTTCCAATCATAGTCTCAATCCCCTCATCGCGGTACAAACCGCCGCCGCGCTGCACTAACTGTGCATAGTAGTTCGCAAGGTCAGGATTGGACGCATTATTAATCTTACGCTCTACCGAAGGAATGGCAAATGACATACTGTTTTTCTGAAGCGCCGGAATAATCTTTAACACGTCATCCCATGTGTTAATCTGTGTCGCATCGATGCCAAGCTCATTCATAATATCCGTACGATAGAACAACACGTTGTAGTTTTCCGTCTCTGGAAGTCCGTACAGTCCTGTGTGGCCCGTCTTATCCGTCAGCCAGTAACTCTCATAGGCGCTCGGCTGATACTCGGACAACACTTCCTTGTAATCTGGAAATTGCGTGAGGTCAATCGTCGCGCTTCGCAATGCATAGTTTACCGGCTCTGTCTGTGAAATACAAAGCGCCACATCCGGACCGTTACCGGACATAACCGCCGGCAACATAGCATTTACCGCAGCCGTTGAGTTTGTTACCGTATTGGCGGACGCCGCCGCATCAATCAGCTTGACGTTTACTTTAATTTCCTTACCATATAATTCTTTCGACTTAGGAGTGAATTGCTGGTCAACCATGTTTTTCAAAATAGTACTCTGGTCACGTCCAGCAGTAATCCATACGTCGATTACATCTGGGTCATTAGAATCATATACATTACCGAGAGCGGAAGAATCGGTACGGAATGAATTTATAAACAACGTACACTCATGCAGTATCCGGTCGAAACTGCTCTCATTCACTTCCGGAATGTCTTTTTGGTCTGCCGCCAGAACAATATAATCAATATCCATCGACGCTGCACTCAGGTTATTGATGGAAGTTCCGAGCGAACTTACATTTTCTTTATAATTGGCTAATGTCTGAGGAATTTTATCCGGTCTGTCCACAAACGTTTCCATCTGTGCCGCTAACGTCTGCGCTACAGATATCTCGCCGCCTTTTTCACCGGTATAAGCAGCAACGTCGTCTACCAGTTTGTACAGGCGTTTGGACTCCGCGTCCATCGCATCAATAACTCCCGGATAAACTTTCTCAATCTGATAGTCACGGAACTCATCCGGCTCGGTACCCGTCAATACCAAAATCTGACGGTAGTACTGATTCATACGGTATACACTTTCCGAGAGCTGCGACAAATACTCGCCGAGCTTTCCTAATGTAATCTTCATCCGTATTTTGTGCTTGCCTGCCGTCAGGTGGAACTTATACGCCTCCCCTTTTTCATTTTGCAGGCAGAGCATCTGCCATGTGTTGCTATATGTAAACTGAATCTGAGAAACTTCCTGAAAAGGCACTTCACCGTCAATCAGCAGTGAGCGGTTCGCGATATATCCACGGTTGTAACCCTGACGCCCTTTAATACCTATGACATAGTCGCCCTCTTCTTCTACTTCCGTGGTCCACTCAATCCAGTCACCGGCTACTTTCCACTGAGTACCGCCGATTACATCCAGAACCTGATGTTCCGTATTATGCTGTGTAATATTGCCATTTTCATCTTCATACTCCGTATCGCCCGATGTCCGGTCATACGTTGCATACAGAGAAGGAGAAGAACGTCTATCGGATTTCTCTCCCTGAATTTTCTTTACATATCCGGCTTTGACATTATTTGTTTTGCCTTTATTTTCATTGGCATACTCTTCATAAGAAGGTATTTTCGGCCTATTGACAATGGCAAATTCTTTCATGATCAATTTTTCATTGACACCGGTCAGGCGAATTGTGTTCTCGCCCTCTTCAAAATAGAAGTAATACGGCTCCATTTCATATCCCGTTGCATCTTCGAAATAAGACTCTATCCACTCTCTCGTCGGGTCTTCAATCTGCGACGGGCGAATCTCATTTCCCTGATTATCCTTTGTCGGCTTGCCCTCATTTGTATATACCCGTCCGAAATCAATACCTTCCGCGCCATTAAATGGAGGCTCGAATTGATTGGTTTTCTTATTGTAAAGCTCAACTTTGGTCTCAATCGCAATACCACGGTCATCTTCTTCTCCTGATGAAGGGTAATAAACTAACCGCATATTGTAGTAGCCTGCCTTATCAACGTTCACCTTGTAAACGGCAGCCCCTCCCTCTTTAATCTGTACCGCTTTCGCTTTGTCACTTTCCGGACCTACATCATCACGAACACTGACATCTTTGCTCTTTTCCTTATCATAATCAAAAATGTCCACTTTGTGCTCAGCATCCATCGGCGTATTGGCTTCTGAGCGGTTGGCAACGTAATCACTGTACTGACCGCTTCGCTGATATTCGTTGCTCATAGACGCAAAATCCACACCCGCATACTTGTCGGAGTTGTCGCTCGCAGAAGTTCCCTTTAACTTAAAAAATAGCACAAATGCGATAATCACAAGCACTATTATCAGAAACGTCCGTAAGCCTTTTTTCTTCATCAACTTTGACATAGCTGTCGCAATCTCCTTTCATTGTTTCTCTTTTTATGCATATTGCTAAAGAATATCATTCTCTAACAGACTGCATGATTGTTTTTTTGTATAATATGTATACAGTTTTATATAAATTATATCACTATTTTTGTTACATGTCCATAGTTTTCGATATCAATTTTTATGAAATTTGCCAATAAAAAGGTGCCGTTTTTCCTTTTACGTTTTCTATTCACATTTTTTATGAGTTATGTTAAAATTGGTTTAAGTATTGTAACGATAAGGAGGTTTTTCTGATGAGCAAAAACATTTACACAAACCCAATTCTTTCCGGTTTTTATCCTGACCCTTCCATCTGCCGTGTGGAGGACGATTACTATCTTGTCACCTCAACATTCGCTTACTGGCCGGGGGTTCCTATCTTTCACAGTAAAGATTTGGTACATTGGAAGCAGATTGGTAATATATTGGATAGAAAGGAACAACTGCCTTTAAAAAATATAGAAACAAGCCGCGGTATTTTTGCTCCCACGCTGCGCTATCACGATGGTACTTTTTATATGATTACAACTAATGTTTCCAGCTCTCTGGGCAATTTTATCGTAACGGCAACAAATCCTGCCGGCCCATGGTCAGACCCGCATCCTCTCGGCTCCGCAGGCATTGACCCATCGCTGTTTTTTGATGATGACGGAAAGTGCTACTATTGCGGAACGCAGGATCGCCGGGAAGGCGCACGATATTTTGGCGACAACGAAATTTACATACAAGAGCTTGATTTACAGACGATGAAGCTGACCGGCGAGAGCTATCCTGCATGGCACGGTGCGCTTCGCGGCGTTGAGTGGGCGGAGGGCCCGCATATTTACAAAAAGGACGGATGGTATTATCTTTTGATTTCTGAAGCCGGAACCGGACATCACCATGCGGTATCAATTGCCCGCAGTAAAAGTCTGACGGAGCCGTTTGAGGGTTACAAGGGAAATCCGATTTTGACACATCGTCATTTGGGAAATCAATACCCGATTGTGAATGTCGGCCACCCAGATATCGTGGAAACACAAAACGGAGAATGGTGGATGGTATGTCTGGCATCCCGAATCTGCGGCGGTTATTACCGCAATCTCGGGCGGGAAACTTTTTTAGTTCCTTTTACATGGGAAGACGGATGGCCGGTCGTAAATCCGGGAAAAGGCATTCTGGAAGAAACATTTACCGCTCCGAATCTTCCGGCCGATGCAGACTGTCCGGTTCCGGCAAAAGAAGATTTTGACAACAGCAAAATACCGATGCATTTCCTCTATTTGCGCAATCCACAACAGGAAAACTACTCGACAACAAATAAATCAGGATATTTACAGATGAAGCTGTCTCCTGATTTACTCTCTTCCACCGGCGCTCCGTCTTATCTGTGCCGGAGGCAGCAATCTTTTCATTTCCTTGCCGAGACATCCGTGACGTTTGAAGCGGCTGCGGACAACGAACAGGCCGGTCTGGCTATTTATCAAAGCCAGTCCTATAATTACCAGCTTCTTGTTGGAACAAGCGAAAGTAAAACATCATTATGTGTGTTAAAAACTTATGACGACAAAACGGAAGTTATTGCCGAAAAACTTTTGGATACTTCCTTTAGCACCCTATACCTGCGCATGACGCAGAGCGAACAGGATTTAGCTTTTCTGTACAGCACCGATTCCGAAACTTTCGATACGCTGGCCGAACATGTTGACGCACGTATGCTCAGCACCGACGTTGCCAACGGTTTTGTCGGTAATACGATTGGACTCTATGCAACCTCAAACGGAAAGCCATCCGAAACCTACGCTTACTTTGACTATTTTACATATGAGAACTTATAAGAATACAATCAAAGGACACAAATCAGTTTCAGATTTTAACAACTCTTTTACATTTTTATGATGACTTGAAAAAAAAGCAATGTTATTCTGTAAATGTAGCCCGACGGTGGCAAGTCGAACCTGTCAGGCTACAACAATGGAAACTTTGTCATAAAAAAATTAGGAGGTTATATTTATGAAATTTATCAGAACAACTCAAATTATCTTCATGTGCCTGTGTTTATCGTTCTCTCCGCTTGTTGTGTCCGCACACGGCCACGGAGGACATCACCGCTCCAATCGCAGCAGCTCCTCTGGAAGTCGTCATTACGACCACGGCATGGGGCCTCATTTACACAAAAACGGCGTGTGTCCTTATTCCAATACTTGCACAGGCGCGAAAAGCAGTTCAAAATATTATAGCACTTCTACCATACGAAAGGTACAGCGGAGACTCAATAAGCTCGGCTATAAATGCGGCAGGGCAGATGGACATTGCGGAGCAAAAACAAAACGGGCAATCAAAAAATATCAGCGTAAAAAATGTATTGCCGCAAACGGTAAAATTACTAAAACTTTACTGAAGAAACTGAAGATTACAAAATAAGAGGCATTAGCCCAAAAGCTAGAGTGAGGGTGTCCCAAAACTATGATTAACCAAAATCATAAAGAGGGACATCCTCACTCTTAAATAATCTGGAACAAAAATTTTCTGCAATTCAGAGTAACGATTTTTCCTGCCTTAAAAGATTCTCACTACATTTTCTGATATCCTCTCATATTTATCCAAAATCCCTCTGTCGTGAAACGGCAGCGGGATATATTTCTTCTCATGACAAAAACGGACAAACTCTTCATTTTTGTCCGAAGCAGTAGAGATTCCGATAGGAATGTTTTTGTATACATTGTCCTGCACATAACACTCGTCTCCTGTTATGACATACTTCTTCCCTTCTTCCTCAAAAAAGAGAACGGATGAATCAGGCGTATGGCCGCCAATTACCTGAAACAAAAATAAATCGTCAATAAGAATCCTGTCCTCCACAAGGGTAACCGCTCTTTCCTGCAAAATACGTTTTATCTCGTCCGTTCCCTCCTCCAGAGCAATCTGGCTGGCTGCCTTTGACATAATAATACGCGCCGGACTATACAAGTCAAGATTGTTGATATGGTCCCAATGGCTGTGGGTAATAATAATCGTATCTATCGACAGTTCACCGCCAAATAATTTCTCCAGCTCTGCTTCCACCGCCAGCAAATCAACTCCCATCTCCGCCGCCAGTGACACATCCCGAAAACCGGTGTCTACCATAAAATATTTTCCTTTGATTTCAAATAGATAATAGAAAAACGCGAAATCTTCGATACACTTATTCGCATTTACCGCCTCCCGAAAAACGGTTCCCTCTGTTCCGTATATAAAATTCTTTCCATACCGTACCGCGTATAATTTCATCGCCTGCTCTCTCCTTTTCATGTACATAACGAATTTTTCATCTGTAATTATACACGCTGCGTTTTGCCCTCACAATAGAAGCAAAGGCTAAAATAATTCATCCAATAAAATATAGTAATGAATCCAGAGCAATCACTTTCCTACTGCCCCTCCATGCGGAGAATTTCCTTTTTTAGACGTTTCATAATCTTCTTTTCCAGACGAGAAATATAACTTTGGGAAATACCAAGCAAATCCGCCACTTCTTTCTGTGTCAATTCCTTTTCCTGCTGATTATCGATTCCAAAGCGCAGACGGATTATCGTCTGTTCCCTGTCGCTAAGCGTCTCCAGCGCCTTTCGCAATAATTTGCAGTCTACCTCCCTTTCTAAATCACGGTAAATGACATCTTCGCTTGTTCCCAGAATATCGGATAGCAACAACTCATTGCCATCCCAGTCGACATTGAGCGGTTCGTCAATCGAAACTTCCAGTTTCGTTTTGTTGTTACGCCGTAAATACATCAGTATTTCATTTTCTATGCAGCGGGACGCATATGTCGCCAGCTTAATATTTTTCCCCGGATTAAACGTATTGATTGCTTTCATTAAGCCAATCGTTCCAATTGATATTAAATCCTCAACGCCTACGCCCGTATTATCAAATTTTTTAGCTATGTAAACGACCAGGCGCAGATTGTGTTCGACCAGTTTATTGCGCGCCGTTTCATTTTCCTCACACACTAAAGCCTCAATGCAAGCGGCTTCCTCCTGCGGCTCCAACGGCGCCGGCAAAATCTCTGCCCCGCCGATATAATGAATATCTCCTCCCTGATGAAATAACACGCTTCTCCAGTCCTGTATCATTCGAAATTGAAACTGGCCCGGCATAGAAATTCGTAATAACATTTTTGTTCCTCCCTTTGTTCATTCTTCTTGTAACATATCTGGATGCAATATAATCTCATACTCACCATCCGCCGAAAGATAGTAATCGCATATTGCCACCCACGGGTTCTCCACCCGATACCACTCGTTTTCCCTTTCTACCTCTATATAATCTGCCTGAAACACATGAAGCAGCCCCGTCTCCTTTCCAACCGAATGAAAAGGAATTATACGCAAAACCGGCTCTTCTCCCTTTTTCCACAATCGCGAGAGAAACCTGCGTTCTCCCAGCAATACGGGTTCTCCGGTAAACGGCTCCTGCAGCCGGTTGCCCGTATCCCAGAGAGCATTGCCGGCCACCACATTTCCCTGATAGTACAATCGCACCCGACGGTATACTCCGGCAGCGCTCTGCCATCTCCTCCATTTCGGTAAAATCCAGCGAAGAATCAGCAAAAAAATACCGGCCAATCCCAAAACAACAAGACCGGAGAGAGAGAAAGAAAATAATCCTTTCACTTGGACGAGCAGACCTCCAAGCAAAAAAGCAATCGTATAAAAAAACACCACATTTCTTACCCACGTCCCTACCGTTGTTTTTCCAAAGGCCATTCGGACAAGTACAATACTCATTAGCGCATAACAGACAATCAGTAATACCGGAACCCGATGCATCCCCGTCACCACACAAAGGCAGGCAGCGCCGGCTCCGAAAGCCGCTGTCAGTGTAAGGCGCTTCAATGCTATCTTTCGATTTTGAAAAAAACTCTCTGCCATTAAAATCACGAAATTCATTCCCAGATTGATTAGGAAAAATATATCCAGATACAATTTCATAGCCATCCTCTTCTCTCTTTTGGTAACCGGTGTAGCTCTATTATAAGAGCCTCCTTTTGCAAATTCTGTCAAACAGCGGAAGAGATATTAAAATATTTCCTTTGCTTATCCGACCCCTCCACCCAAAAAACGACAGGATACCAGCAGCTTCCGGCCTTCTTCCTATTCTTTCTGTCAGAGCTTGTCGAAGCCCTTGCATATTCGGGGAAAATCTTTTACAATAGAAAAAAACAGCAGCAGAAAGGAAATCAAACAATGGCAGAAAAAAATCCAATCGTTACAATTGAAATGAAAAATGGCGACGTAATAAAAGTGGAATTATATCCCGACGTCGCACCGAATACGGTAAATAACTTTATTTCTCTCGTAAATAAAGGCTTCTACAACGGCCTGACATTTCACCGTATCATCAAAGGCTTTATGATACAGGGCGGAGACCCGGACGGAAACGGTATCGGAGGGCCAGACTATACTATCCCCGGCGAGTTTTCTACCAATGGTTTTGAAAATAACCTCAGCCATGAACCGGGGGTTATCTCAATGGCGCGCTCACAGCATCCGGATTCCGCCGGCTCACAGTTTTTCATCATGCACAAAAAGGCTTCCCATCTGGATGGCTCTTACGCCGCTTTCGGCAAAGTAACCGAGGGGATGGAAATCGTCGATAAACTGGCAGAAGTCGATACCGACTGGAACGATATGCCGACGACACCGGTTGTCATGGCAGACGTCACTGTCGATACCTTTGGCGCTTCCTATCCAGAGCCGACAAAATCAGCCTGAACGGCAGAGCTAAAGAACTAAAGTTCTTCTTGTTTTTCGCTCCGCTCAGGACGCACTTTCCTATAAAATGAAAAAGAAGTAAGATAGATGGAATCATCTATCTTACTTCTTTTTCTCCCCTGCAATCATTCAGGACAATATTTCTCCCATATAATAAAATCCACGGCTTTCCCGCAACGTCACCTGCTTTATCTGCCCGATGAGGCTTTCCTCCCCGGGACAGTGTACCACAGCATTATTCGACAGACGCCCGGTCATCAATTTACTATCCTGTAAATTCCTCTCTTCAAATAACACAGGAACCGTCTGGCCCACACGGCTGTCGGTAATCTCTGAAGAAATCTGTTGAATTTCTTTCAGTAAACGGTCAAAACGCTCTTTCACAACCTCGTTCGGCACCTGATTTTCCATGGCAGCCGCCGGCGTACCCATTCGCTTCGAGTAAATAAACGTATAGGCGCTGTCGTATCGTACTTTCCTCACTACATCGAGCGTCTCTGCAAAATCTTCCTCACTCTCTCCCGGAAAACCTACTATAATATCTGTCGTCAGCGAAATGTCCGGCAGTTTTTTCCGTATGCGGGACACCAGTTCCAAATAATCTTCTTTCGTATATTTACGATTCATTTTCTCTAATATCTTACTGCTTCCCGACTGTAACGGCAAATGCAGATGCGAGCATACTTTGTCACAGTCCGCCATAGCCTCAATCAAATCTTCCGACAAATCCTTTGGATGGGAGGTCATAAAACGAATCCGCCGCAATCCCGAAATCTCATTGACTTTCCTTAGCAACTGAGCAAAGTCAAACGGATTTTTTAACGTCTTCCCATACGAGTTCACATTTTGCCCCAACAACATAATTTCCACGACGCCATCTTCTGCCAGCCCGCGAATCTCCTCCACAATGTCCTGCGGCTCCCTGCTGCGCTCTCGTCCGCGCACATATGGCACAATACAGTAGCTGCAAAAATTATTGCAGCCAAACATAATGTTGACGCCCGTCTTAAACGGATACTTCCGCTTGCCCGGCAAATCCTCGACAATCTCTTTTGGCTCCTCCCACACGTCTGTCACCCGTCTGTTCGACCAGATTTGCGTATAGAGAAGCTCTGCCAATTTGTAAATATTGTGCGTGCCAAAAACAAGATCAACAAACGGATAACTTTTCTGTATCCTCTGTACCTCGTCCGCCTCCTGCATCATGCAGCCGCAGAGCGCTATCTTCATGTCGGGATTTGATTTTTTATGATTCTTCAAATACCCCAGCCGCCCGTAAATTTTCAGATTGGCATTCTCCCTTACGGTACACGTATTGTACATAACAAAATCCGCTACCGGCCCATCAATTTCCGTATAACCAATATATTCCAATATCGCCGTCATCTTCTCCGAGTCCTTAGCGTTCATCTGACATCCCAACGTCTGGATAGACATCGTAAGAGGACGACCTAAACGGGAAATTTCCCCGGTCGCCCACTCCTTACATTTTTTCATAAAATAATATTGTCGTTCCGGCTCGGTGGCAGGCGCTTCTCCTGCCACTGATACCGCTTCTAATCGTTTATAATCAAACATTGCATCCTCCGTTTTGAAAACGGCGCGTTATTCAGCCGCCGCTTTTTTACCAAAGGTTACCGTCAGTTCTTTCTTATTATAAGAACCGTTATCCGACACCTGAACCGTTATCACGCCCTTCTGTCCAGCACGGCACTGCGCCAGTTTTTCCTGCAATTGCGCCATCGTTTTTATTTCTTTTCCGTTTAACGCGGTAATCACATACCCCTGTCTAATCCCTGCCTTTTGTGCCGGAGAACCATCGGTCACTTCTGCCACATAGATTCCCTCCGGAATACCATAATTTTCTGTATATTCACTTGTCACATCCCGCCCACTTATACCGAGCCACGCTTGCTCTGACTGCTCAACTTTCTTTTGATTCATTAAATCTTCCAAAATCGGCTCCGCCACTTTCATCGGGATGGCAAATCCCATTCCCTCTATCTGCTCCGAGGCAAATTTAGCCGAATTAATACCAATTACCTCACCACGACTATTCACTAAAGCGCCGCCGCTGTTGCCCGGATTAATGGCGGCATCAGTCTGTATCAGCTTCACACTGCTCGTATCCTCGCCTCCGATTTCGCGGTCTTTGGCGCTGACATAGCCGACGGTAACGCTTGTTCCGTATCCCAATGCATTACCGATTGCAATGGCGCGCTCTCCTACTTTCGTGGCATCACTGTCGCCAATCGCCGCTATTTTTATATTTTTCTTTGTATCCGCGGAAAGTTTTGCCGTATCTACCTCTACTACCGCCAAATCAGAAGAAGAATCCGTTCCTTTTACAACTGCCTCCGCCTTGGATTCATCATGGAAAATAATAGTAACTTTCGTGGCGTCTTCCACCACATGATTATTGGTGGCAATATACATCTTACCATTCTTTTCTGCTATAATGATACCAGAAGCGCTTCCTGTTCCCTCACTGACCTGCGGGCCAAACAGTGTCTGTTCTGTCGTCCGCGCAGTCACATCAATCGCCACAATGGATGGTAAGACCTGCTCTGCAATACCTGCCACATCATCCGTTCCCGAGTCCTGTTCACCTGCCAGCACATTCGTTGTATTGAGTTTTACGGAGGAAGCACTGCTTTCTTCCTCTGCCTGCGTTTTCCACATATTTCTACTAATTAATTCAACTCCCTGAAAAGTAGAACCTGCTACAATACCGAATACGGCTGCACCTGCAATTAATTTTATCAGCTTTTTCATACTTCACACATCCTTTCGCTTTGTTACCATTAGGATAACCACAAAATGTGTGTGAGTTTTGTAGAAAAATTGAATGAATTGTGTGAAAAGTATGGATAAACTGTGATTACACCGAAGCGTCCCCTTTTCCATTTGTTTCCATAAACTGACACATCAGTTCACGAATTACTTCTTTGAAATTGCGGTTTCCATACTTCTCTTTCAGTCTTTCGCTGTATACTCGTCCGCCCGCCTTTTTCAAATGTCCGCCGCCGCTGCCGATATCCTGACATAAAAAAGCGGCGAGCTCATTTGCGCGTACTTTATCCGTACAGCTTCTAACGGAAATCTGATATCCCTCCGTCGTTGTCGTATAACAAAAACTGACAAAAATAGAATCCACCTGTATAACAAAATCACCAATAATACCGAGTACCGACTGGTCACACCGTATCACCTCGACGATTGCAAAATTATGCTCCATATCCATCTCGTGATTGCACATCGCCTCGCTGGCTATAATAAGTTCTGAAATCGTCATCGTGGATTTTGTCAGACGTTCAAGCACCGGATAATCTCCGGTCAGCTCCAGCTTCATTTCCATATCCACTTCACGGTATAAATCAGAATACGTGGAAGTATCAGTATACAACCCGAACAAAAGGGCAATTTTCAACGCCTCGTTGGATTTTACGTCATATCCCTCTTCCTTGAGAAGTTCCCACACGACCGTTGAACAGCTTTGGTAATCACTCTTAATCCAATAGTTGTTCTTATCTTCAACCAACTGAAAATGGTGGTCGATAATCGCCACATTATCGTGTTCGAATAGGGTGACGTTTCCCTGCCGGTACTGTGCGTCCACTACTAACAATAAATCGCACTCCGGCAATTCATCCACATAACGTATGGGAATACTGCATTGTTCGACCATATAGCAGACACTGAATTTTTGCATATGCGCCGCGCCGCTATAGATAATCCTCGTATCGACTCCCCTGCTCGTGAAATACACATAGGCGCCAAAAGCCGATGCAATCGTATCCGCATCGGGATTGTCATGACATTGGATACATATTTTTTTGTTCTTTGCCATCTCATTTAAAAAACCCATATTCTCATGCCTCATAATTTCCCAGCACACGCATGTATGCTGCTTCTTCTTTGACTCCGCGCAATGCGTTCTGCACCGCTGCATCGTCAAGATTACCCTCAACATCTATAAAAAACCGATACTCCCAGTTTCTTCCCGGTATCGGACGGGATACTATTTGCGTCATATTCAAATTATTGTACAGAAAATGGGATAAAATCCGGTATAACGAACCACTCTGATGAGGCAGTTCAATACAGAGCGCAATCTTATTGCTCTTTTCCGTGTATACCTCTTTCGCACCGATAATAATAAACCTAGTACAATTGTTTTTCTCTTCCTGAATATTTTCTGCCACGACTTCAAGACCGTATTCCTTTGCCGCGCGCCGGCTGGCAATCGCCGCCTGTGTGGCATCTTTATCCCCGGCCACTTTCTTTGCTGCAGCCGCTGTGGAGCCATACTCCACTCCCTCATACTCCGGATGTTCTCTCATAAAGCTGCGGCTCTGCAGCAAACCCTGCGGATGGGAAAACACCGTCTTTATATTTTCCGGTTTTGCCCCCGGCAAGGCAAGCAGACATTGATTTATCTCCATCACATACTGGCCTACTATGGCATTTTTATAATGCAGCAGCAAATCATAATTCGTGCTGATTCCCCCCGTCGAACTGTTCTCAATCGGCAATACTCCGTAGTCTGCCTCTCCTTTTTCCACGGCTTCCATCACGTCTTGAAAATCTGCGCACCCTGTGCCGCGCACCGATGTTCCGAATACCTCTTCCATCGCCTGCTGTGTATGCGTTCCCGCCACGCCAAAATAATATACCCTGCTATCCTCACCGCAAATGTGCGGTATTTTTTTAAACTTCGTTACGTCATCCGTATGCGGCAGCATTCCATATTGATATTTGCGGCTAATCGACATAATCTGCTGAAACAATTCACGCACCGCGCGTTCATTGAACTCTCCATGAGACATCGCGCTTAGCTTCTCTAGCTTCTGCTCCTCCCGCTCTTTATCAAAAACAGCTTTTCCTGTCTCAATTTTATAATTTGCCACATCGTTTGCCACTTTCATCCGCTTCTCAAAAAGCTCCACGATTTGGCTGTCTATCTCGTCAATCTGCTGCCTTGAAATGGATAAATCAATCATCTGTCTCATTCCTCCCTTTGGTATTGTTTTGACTCATCTGCTCCCAAAGTTCGGAAACCGTCTTATGATAAACCGGATGACTCGCCCACGGAGCCAGTTGCGCCAGCGGGCGGAGGACAAATTCCCGCAAATGCATTTCCCGATGCGGTATCGTCAACGTCTCCGTCTGCATAATGACATCGCCGAACAATACGATATCCAAATCAATCGTCCGGGGGCCCCAATGGATGGTGCGCTCTCTTCCTCCCTCTGTCTCAATCTTGTGCAAAATCTTTAACAATGAATCAGGACTTTCTATTGTCTCTAATTCCACAGCCGCATTCAAAAATGAATCCTGCTCCAAATAGCCATAAGGCTCTGTTTCCATGCAATCGGAAACCCGTATGCCGCGTATCGTTCTCTCCCGCTGGAGTCTCTCCAGCGCTGTCCGTAAATGCTCTTCCCGATTTCCCATATTGGAACCAATGGACAAATATACTTTCGTCCATCCTCTCTCAATTGTAACACCCACGGTTTCAAGAGGAAGCAAAATTGGCGCCCACGGTTTCTTAATCTCAACTTGTATTCGCTGTATGAGAGGAAAGGAAAGAAGAACTTTCTCTGCCACATACTCTGCCGCCGCTTCAATTAATTTAAAATTTTTTTCCTCCATCCGCTCCTTTACAAAATGGGAAACTTTCGCATAGTCGATGGACTGCTCCAAATCATCACTGACTCCAGCCATTTTTGTATCGGTATATAAAATGAGTGATACGAGAAACTTCTGCCCTAACACGTTTTCCTCTTTGAAAACGCCATGATGGCAGTATACTTCTAACTCTCTAATCTCAATGCAATCCATCGTTTCCTCCCTTTATTCTGCATACAAAACTGCTTCCGTCATCCGCAGCGCACGCACATTTTTCTCCACATCATGAACGCGGACGAAGCGGCAGCCTTTCATCGCTCCTATCACACTGGTTGCGATGGTTCCTTCTTCCCGCTGCTCAACCGGCAAACCAAGCGTCAGGCCAATTATACTTTTTCTTGACGTTCCGAGAAGTACCGGATATCCCAATGCCACGATGTCCTCTAAATGTTTCACAACACTGCAGTTCTGCTCCAGTGTCTTTCCAAAACCAACTCCCGGGTCTAAGATAATCCTATCCTTTTTTACCCCATGCCGCTCTGCTATGGACAAGGAATATTGCAAATCCTCTATTACCTCCGGCAAAAATCTCTCATATCGCGCCTGTCCTCGATTGTGCATCAGACATATTGCCGCATCATAATGTGCTGCCAGCTGCGCACAACGCTCGTCATAGCGGCACCCCCATATATCATTTAGGAGGTCTGCTCCTGCTGCCAGCGCAGCTTCCGCCACATTACTCTTATAAGTATCAACCGATATAGGAACGTCAAATCGCCCTTTGAGCGCCTCAATCACCGGAGCTACACGGGAAATCTCTTCTTCCTCACCAATCTTCTCATATCCGGGTCTGGTAGATTCGCCTCCCACATCCAAAATATCTGCTCCCTCTCTTATCATCCTTTCCGCCTGACGCAGTGCACTGTCCAAATTATTATATCTTCCCCCGTCAGAAAAGGAGTCGGGCGTTATATTTAAAATACCCATAACATAAGTTCTCTCTTCAGATGGGAAGTCTTTCTTTCCTATACGCATTATCCTCTTCCTATCATTTTCATAAACATTTGCTGGAGATTTGTATCTTCCTCATAAATACCCTTGACCGCATATGTCGATGTACTCGTTCCCGGCTTTTGTACGCCGCGCATAGTCATACACATGTGCTCTGCCTCAATCATTACAAAGACGCCCTTGGGCTGCAAATGTTCCATAATTGCCGCGGCAATCTGTTCTGTCAACTGCTCCTGAATCTGCGCTCTTCTGGCATACACCTCTACCGTGCGGGCCAGTTTGCTCAACCCGACTACTTTTCCATCTGGAATATATCCTATATGTACCCTGCCGTAAAACGGCAGCAAGTGATGTTCGCATACCGAATAAAACGGAATATCTTTCTCTACAACCATGTTACCCGTTTCTGCCTGAAAAGTCCTTGATAAATGCACGCCCGCATCCTGATTATATCCTCCAAATAATTGTTCGCACATTTTTGCGATACGCTCAGGCGTCTCCTGTAATCCCCCGCGCGATCCATCTTCGCCAATGCCCTCCAAAAATAATCTCACTGCCTGTTCAATTTTCCCGTAATCCATGTAGGCACCTCTCTATCCTATAATGTCACATTATTACATGTATTCTAACATAAGAATGTCAATAAGGCAATCGTCGACAACAATCGCTTCTCTGCATAATGTTTTTTAAATAGTACATACTAGTATGGCAAACATTCTACGTGCACGAACACGTTGACAGGAGGTAAAACCAAATGGACAAAACAATGAGAACCGAGTTGCCTAAACTTGCTTTTGATGATATCCCGACGCCATCCGCAGACGCTGTCAGCATAACCGGACTGGTAAAAAATCACGGACGTATCGAGGGGTATCAGTTATCCGATGAGCGGATTATCAGTCGGAGCGAGGGCGTCTCTATGGCAAAAGCCGGAGAGATACGCGGCGTAGGAATCGCCCACCGCAAAGACACGGAATATTTGAAAACACTGCCCGATGACAGTGAAACAAATAATTTGTCTTCTTTGCCAACCGTAAAAACCGGAGACTGAAATATACCATCGGTTTAATGGCCCCGCGGCACTTTCCAGAGTAAATCATGCTCCTTAATTAAATCTGCATAGAGCAGCATAATAAAATTAACCGACAGCGGAACCATAGCTATCCAAATCGCTTTTTCTCTAAGCAGGAAACAGCATATAGTAAGCACGCATCCTCCCGCCAGAAAACCGACAAGCATGAGGAAGTGCGCCAACACCCTGTGAAGCAAACGACGGTCTCGCTTTTGTATCATTTTTGCCAGACAAATTCCCACCTGGCGTACATGATTGGTACAAAAAGTCGTTGCCATCGGGATGCCCTCTGCCTGCCGGAACGTATTATACTGCATGGAGGCAATAAAATTAATAATAATCTGCACTATCTGATGTGGCATACTCAAGGGCAGCCATCCGACAATAAACAGCACAACAATTTCGATGCCAATCAGACAGGTATCCCACCGCATCCATCCGGTCTTTCTCACCGTATGGGGAAGTATTTCCGAGAGAAACGCACCTGCGCAATACGCCGTAATCGGGAGCAGGAAGTAAAAGCCAGCGCTCCAGTCCTGCTTCCCGAATGCAATTGCCATCATAACTATATTTGCCGTTTGTGCATTGCAAAATACACCGCCGCGAAGCACATAAGTATATGCTCCCATCATTCCAGCGCTAATCATAAGAAGTACGAAAACAATCAATCTCTCACATGTCAGATATTCAAATCCGCCGCTCTCCTGTTCCCGTTTTTTCTGTATGCTCACTCAGCATCCTCCGTTGTCCACACATGTATGGTAAGTCCAGTCTCCCAGCTCACCGTTCCATGAAGCGGCGCAGTCTCAATCCACGCATAATCCGGACAATCCGTAATAATAACTGGCTCCGTCACCATACCATTGTTGTCGATACCATTATTTTCAACATAAACCCGACACGGGTTTCCCTTTGAATCCGTACCTTCCATAATATATCTGGCAGAAAGTGTCTCTATCATTCCCGTAAATTTAAGTCTTGTATCAACGCTGTCGGCCACCGTCTTGCCATTAAAATTTTCACATTCGCCGCGCGCACTAAAATGTATCATCGAAGCTTTTCCGCCTTTTCCGGTAACCGAATCCGTCGCACCAATATCAATAAAGAATGTGAAAATCTCCTTTGTATATTTGTGGGAAGTATCTGGACGAACAACTGCCGGCGGCTGCTTTTTCTCTGTATTGGACTCATTCCATCGGTAACTAACTTTTTTTGCTCCCGCCTCGTCCGTAGAAATCCTGCCCTGAATATCTGCCGTCTCCAGCCATGCAAGCGACTTGCTGTTCGTCAGGATAACCGGATTGGAAATAATCTTCCCATTTTCTTCTCTCACATCATCCTGAATAAATATTTTACAACTCATCCCCGTATCATCTTTTCCAGACAGCATATATCTGACGCATTCAACGACTCTGCCGTCCGCATATGTCTTCTTTACGGAAGAACTTTTTTTATATACGTTTCCCGTAAAATATGTTCCTGAGGCGCTCCCTTTAAAGTACTGCATCTCAACGTTACACGTATTACCATTTACGATTTCCTTTTTTGTATCGTTTACCGTCACACAAAACAACTCTTTGGTATATACATCCCCGTCTGGAAGAGGCGTCGGCGTCATTGTGGCTGTCGCCGTTGCTGTTGGCGTCGGCGTCGGTTTTTCCGTGTGGAGCGGCCTCGTTGTCGTCTGTGAAACGGATGGCAGCTTTTCATCGGATTTCACTGTCTTTGCCTTTACCGTCACTTTCACCACCCCCACTTTTCTTGTTTTCTTCTTCCTTGATATCTTATATTTTTCTTTCACGGTTATTTTCGCTTTTCCCGCTTTTTTTCCAGTAACTACTCCCTTTTTATTTACTTTCGCCACCTTTTTGGATGATGTCTGAAAAGTATATTTTGCGCCCTTTTTCTTTTTCTTAATTGTTATCTTTTTCTTTTGCCCTACGCTTATGCGAAACGATTTAGCTGCCAAAAAAGCCTTTCGGGCAGACGCGGCCTCCGCTCTGTCTCCTCCCATACCAAACACGAGAGACAATGACAAAAGAATACTTAACTGCTTACTGAAAATTTTCATTCTCATACTCCTCTCCAATCTGAAATATACACAGAAGAACGTCATTCTGCCTGCTTTCTTTCTCTTTTACCCCTAGCCGTGTATCATAACCTTTTTCTCCCATTATACCTGTATCTGCATAAAAAAGCTATCCTTTTTTCACCGTCAGTTCCCCCAAAAGTGACAGCGAGCCGAACATAACCACGGCATCGTTTCCCCCGCAGCGTTGTAAGGCCAGCTTTAATCCCGCCTTTACACTGTCGGCAGTCGTGACGTCCGTACACCCCTTGTCCCGCCACGCTCCTGCCAGAACATCCGCCTCCAATCCCCTTTCGGCAGGCGCCCTGACGACTACAATATCCTGAAGAACAGGCCGCATTATTTCGATTATTTTATCATATTCCTTATCGCGAAAAACTCCCATCACACCGTGTATTCTCCGACCGTCAAGCAGAGTCTCCACCGATTCCCGCAGCGCTCTGGCCCCACTCTCATTATGGGCGCCATCCACAAGAAGCAGCGGCTCTTTATTGACAACCTCGAACCGCCCCCGCCATCTTGCCTCGCGTATTCCAATCATCAGCTGCGGCTCATCAAAAGAAAAGCCGGAGCCCAAATTCCGGCATGTCTCAATTGCCAGACAGGCATTTTCAATCTGATACACGCCTGTCATCTGCGTGCGAAAATGCTCGCCCTGATAAGAGAACAGACTGCCCTGCAAATCCGAACGGAGCAGTTTTATATCAGCCGGACAAACGGTTATCAGGAGCGCGCTTTTTTGCTCACAAACCGAAGCAATGACCTGTCCGGCAGACTTTTCTTTCTGGAAACTAATGACCGGAACGCCCTCCCGTATTATCCCTGCCTTTTCCCGCGCAATCTCTTCCACTGTATCCCCTAACATCTTCATATGATCTCTACTGACGGGAGTGATGACAGAAGCAATGACATTCTCAATGACATTAGTCGCATCTTCCCGCCCGCCTAGTCCGGCTTCCAGCACAACAATCTGACATCCTCTCTTCACAAATGCCAGAAAAGCCATGGCAGTCTCGAATTCAAAAATAGTAGGCAGCTCTTTCCCCTCCCGCTCCATGGCGGCAATGGCAGAAGCTGTTTCCGTAACTGCCTCTGCCAGCAGATTCTTGTCAATAAAAGTAATTCCCCGACTGTCCTCAAACTGAATACATTCCTCATACTGAAAAACAACCGGCGACACATACCGTCCCACCAGATATCCGTTGACACCGAAAATACTGCTAATATAAGCGGCAGTAGAACCTTTACCGTTCGTTCCCGCAATATGAATAAAAGACAGTTTTCGCTCTGGATGATTCAGACGGGAACAGAGCTCCCGCATCCGCTCTAATCCCAGTGAAATACCGGCAGTTTTATAATTTTTTATATAAGCCATCGCCTGCTCATAATACAATTTAATACCTCATTTCTGAGCGATTTATCGCGAAAAACCGCACGAGAAAACTCGAAGAGTTTTTCGTGTCGGAACAAAGCTATTTGCTTTCGCTCAGAAACAAATAGCTGGTTGTATCCTCCATAAGGGAAATCGTCCCCGCTTAGATTAAGAAAAGGACGACACAACCGTTCGCCCTTTTCCTGTCTTTATAATTTCTCACTTATTTAATGACACGTACGCGGATAACACCGTCAATCGCTTCCAATTCTTTCACAACCTGTTCCGTAATCTCTGTGCATACATCAAAGATGGAATAGGCAAAATCTCCGCGGCTCTTATTCACCATGTTTTCTATATTTACATTATCTTTGGCGAACAATCCGGTAAACTGTGTCAGCATATTTGGCACGTTTTTGTGGGCAACCGTAATACGTCCCTCCGTAGAGCAGACACCGGCGTCACAATCCGGATAGTTTACAGAGTTTCTTATATTTCCATTTTCCATGAAATCACGGATTTCACTTACTGCCATCTTCGCACAGTTATCTTCTGACTCCTGCGTGGAAGCTCCCAAATGAGGAGTAACCGTCGTGTTCGGCAGGTTTACCGTCGTAGGATTTGGGAAATCAACAACATATCTTCCCACCTTACCGGACTCCAATGCCGCCCGCATATCTTCTTCCACAACTAATGTATCACGGGAGAAATTAAGTATAACTACACCGTCTTTCATCTTGTCAAAAGCTGATTTATTAAACATCCCCTTCGTGGAATCCAACAGTGGAACGTGAACGGTAATGTAATCACACATAGCAAACAGTTCATCATTGGATTTTACCATTGTCACATCACGGGACATATTCAAGGCGTGCTCGACCGACAAATAAGGGTCGCAGCCATATACATCCATTCCCAGACGATTGGCAGCATTGGCAACCAGAACGCCAATCGCACCTAAACCAATAATACCAAGCTTTTTGCCTTTAATCTCTGTTCCCGCATATGCTTTCTTGGCCTTTTCACCGGCTTTTGCGATATCCGGGTCGTCTTTGTTCTCTTTACACCACTGAATACCACCGGTAATATCACGGGCAGCAAGCAGCATAGATGCAATTACAAGCTCTTTTACACCGTTGGCATTGGCTCCCGGTGTGTTAAATACAACAACACCTTTTTCAGCACATGTTTCCAACGGAATATTGTTTACTCCGGCTCCGGCGCGGGCAACTGCCAATAAATTATCCGATAATTCCATATCATGCATAACTGCACTGCGCACTAAAATTGCCTGTGCCTCCTCTGTATTATCCGTCAATTCATAACGGTCATCTAACATATCCAAACCGCATTCGGCAATTGGATTCAAACAATTTACTTTCAGACTCATTCCTGTTTCCCTCCTCAAGCATTCTCTTCTTCAAATTTTTTCATAAATGCCACCAGCTTCTCAACACCCTCTTTTGGCATGGCATTGTAAATGCTGGCACGCATACCGCCAACCGTTCGATGCCCTTTGAGGTTTTCAAAACCGGCTTCTTTAGCTGCTTTTACAAATTTTGCATCCATGTCAGCGTCTCCTGTCACAAATGGCACATTCATCAGTGAACGGTCTTCAGCGCGAACTGTTCCCTGAAAAAGTTTGGAAGAATCTAAGAAATCATATAAAATTTTAGCTTTTTCCTCATTTTTCTTCTTCATCTCTGCCAAGCCGCCCATCTTCTTCAGCCACTTGAATACTTTTCCACAGATATAAATACCATATGCCGGAGGCGTATTATAGAGCGACTGCGCATCGGCATGTGTTTTGTACTGAAGCATTGTAGGCACTTTTTCATCCGTTTCTTCCGGAATCAAATCCTCACGGATGATTACAATAACGACGCCGGCCGGCCCGATATTCTTCTGAACTCCACCGTAAATAATGCCATATTTGCTAACATCAACCGGCTCGGAAAGAAAGCAGGAGGATACATCCGCCACTAAAGTTTTGCCTTTCGTGTTCGGCAATGTCTTGTATTTCGTTCCGTAGATTGTGTTGTTCTCACAAATGTACACATAATCAGCATCCTCGTCAATTGGCAAATCAGAACAGTCAGGAATATAGGAAAAAGTTTTGTCTTCCGATGATGCAATCTTTACTGCCTTACCATATTTGCAAGCTTCCTGATAAGCCTTTTTTGCCCACTGTCCTGTCACGATATAATCTGCCACTCCATTTTTCATAAGATTCATTGGAATCATAGCAAACTGCTGAGAAGCTCCTCCTTGCAGGAACAGTACTTTATAGTTATCCGGAATCTCCATCAAATCCCGTAAATCCTGCTCTGCATCTTTGATAATCTTATCATATGCCGCAGAACGATGGCTCATCTCCATAACGGACATTCCAGTTCCCTCATAATCTAACATCTCATCTGCTGCTTCTTTCAATACTTCTTCCGGCAATACGGCCGGACCTGCTGAAAAGTTATACACTCTAGCCACGGTAAAAATCCTCCTTCAATTATTTAGTTAGTTATTGTCACGATTTTCAGACGCCTCTTTTTCAAGCAATTCTTTCTCATCAAAAGCATCTTCAATCGCTGCCCCTGGCGCTACCATTGGCCAAACCTTGTCATCCTGACCAATCACTACTTCGATTACTACCGGTTCCTCGGCAGCCAATGCCGTCTTAACCGCATCGTCTACTTCCTCTTTGGTCGTTACACGAATCGCCTTAGCGCCCATGGCCTCAGAAACTTTGCAATAATCTACTTTATCTTCCAAGATTGTATTGGAATAGCGCTTTCCATAAAACAAAGTCTGCCACTGGCGAACCATGCCAAGCGCGTGATTATTAAATACAATCTGGATAATCGGAATGTTATATCGGGTTGCGGTTGCAATCTCATTCATATTCATACGGAAACAACCATCTCCGGCAATATTGATAACCGCCTTTTCCGGTTTTCCCAGTTTGGCGCCGATACAAGCGCCGACACCATATCCCATTGTTCCCATACCCCCGGAAGTGAGTAACTGCCTCGGTGTACGGTATTTATAATATTGAGCCGCCCACATCTGATGTTGCCCGACATCCGTTGTGATGATTGCCTCATTATTTGTAAGCTCGGAAATACGTTCAATCACATATGGACCAGTCAGTTCATCCGAAGAATATGTCATCGGAAGCGCTTCTTTGCGCGCGCGGACTTTATCCATCCACGGCTTATGATATTGCTGCTCCAGCTTCTTATTTAAAATCTCCAAAACGGATTTTAAATCGCCGATAATTGAGTAATCAACCTGAATATTTTTATTAATTTCTGCCGGGTCTATATCAATATGAACAATCTTGGCATGACTGGCAAATTTCTCTGCATTTCCGGTAACTCGGTCAGAGAAACGAGCGCCAAGCACTAAAAGCAAATCGCATTCTGTCACGCTCAAATTCGCCGTCTTTGTTCCGTGCATACCAAGCATTCCGGTATAAGTATCTTCCGTTCCGTCAAAGGCTCCCTTACCCATCAGGGTGTCGGTAACCGGAGCATCGGTTTTTCTTGCAAACTCGCGTAACTCTGCTTCCGCTCCCGAAAGAACCGCACCTCCACCAACGAAAATCATCGGTTTTTCTGATTCTTTAATAACCTGAAGCACCGCCTCGATATCATGCTGGTCTATCGTATCTACCTGACGCTGGATAATCTCAGGCGTCATTGGAGCGTAATCAACTGTCGCCGCCGTAACATCTTTCGTCACATCAACAAGAACCGGGCCCGGACGACCTGTCTGCGCAATCTTAAAAGCACGTCGCATAGCGCCCGCCAACTCATTTATATCCTTTACAATAAAACTATGTTTCGTAATCGGCATTGTGATACCGGCAATATCCACTTCCTGAAAAGAATCTTTTCCAAGCAGCGGATTGGCAACGTTACATGTAATCGCCACCATAGGAACCGAATCCATATACGCCGTACCGATTCCCGTTACTAAATTTGTCGCCCCCGGTCCGCTCGTCGCCATACATACTCCTACTTTGCCGGTTGCCCTTGCATAACCGTCTGCCGCATGAGCCGCTCCCTGTTCGTGAGAAGTTAAAATATGACGGATACGGTCCTGATATCGATATAATTCATCATATACATTTAAAATACATCCACCCGGATAACCAAATACAGTATCTACTCCCTGTTCAAGCAGACACTCAACAATAATTTGTGAGCCGTTTAACTGCATAATAAGCACCTCTTTCGTCTATTGATTTAAAATGGCACCGGTGCTGCCCGATGTAACCATATTTGCGTAGCGCGCCAGATAGCCGGTCGTCACTTTCGGCTCTCTCGGCTGCCACTTCTGACGTCTTGCTTCCATCTCTTCTGCAGAAATATCCACATTCAACTTATTCTCAGGAATATTAATCTTAATGATATCTCCCTCTTCCACTAAGGCAATCGGGCCTCCTACTGCCGCCTCCGGCGACACATGCCCAATCGAAGCGCCACGGGAAGCGCCTGAAAAACGTCCATCGGTAATCAAAGCTACCGAAGATCCAAGTCCCATACCGGCAATCGCCGACGTCGGATTCAACATCTCGCGCATACCCGGTCCGCCTTTCGGTCCTTCATAGCGGATAACTACAACGTCACCGGCAACAATCTTGCCGCCTTTGATAGCTTCAATGGCATCTTCCTCACAATCAAAAACGCGCGCCGGTCCCTCATGAACCATCATTTCAGGTACTACGGCAGAACGTTTTACGACGCCTGAATCCGGAGCCAAATTCCCTTTGAGAACAGCAATACCACCTGTTTCACTATATGGATTATCAATCGGACGAATCACTTCTTCATCACGATTATATACATGTTCAATATTCTCCCCTACGGTCTTACCGCTTACCGTGATAATATCCGTATAAAGAAGATCTTTCTTACTCAATTCATTCATCACCGCATACACGCCGCCGGCTTCGTTGAGCTGCTCCATGTAAGTGTGTCCCGCCGGAGCCAGATGGCAGAGATTTGGCGTCTTGGCACTAATCTCATTGGCAATATCCAAATTCAACTCAACACCTGCTTCGTGAGCAATTGCCGGAAGATGAAGCATCGTATTGGTAGAACAACCAAGCGCCATGTCCACCGTCATTGCATTGATAAATGCTTTTTCATTCATAATATCACGCGGACGAATGTTTCTTCGATACATTTCCATTACCTGCATACCCGCATGTTTTGCAAGACGTATGCGGTCAGAATATACTGCCGGAATCGTCCCATTTCCCTGAAGTCCCATTCCAATGGCCTCAGTTAAACAGTTCATGGAATTAGCTGTATACATACCGGAGCAGGAACCGCAAGTCGGACAAGCATGATTAACAAAATCATCCACCTGTTCTTCTGACATCTTACCCGCTGCATGCGCCCCAACTGCCTCAAACATACTTGACAGAGAAGTCTTCTTTCCCTGCACATGACCGGCAAGCATCGGCCCGCCGCTGACAAATACGGTAGGAATATTGACACGGGCTGCCGCCATCAACAGTCCGGGAACATTCTTATCACAGTTCGGAACCATCACCATAGCATCAAATGCATGCGCCAATGCCATGCACTCGGTCGAATCTGCAATCAAATCACGCGTCACTAAAGAATATTTCATGCCAATATGCCCCATGGCAATTCCATCACAGACTGCAATTGCCGGAAATACAATCGGTGTACCTCCCGCCATTGCCACACCTAACTTAGCGGCTTCTACTATTTTATCCAAATTCATATGCCCCGGTACAATCTCATTATATGAGCTGACAATCGCTACCAGTGGCTTTTCTAATTCCTCTTTCGTCAACCCAAGCGCATGAAACAAAGAACGCTGGGGTGCTGTCTGCATACCTTTCTTTACGGAATCACTTTTCATCTATTTCATCTCCATTTCTTCATATCTCATTCGCAATGGCGTCCCCCATCTCTTTTGTTCCCAAAAGGGTTTTGCCATCATCCATTATATCTATTGTCCTCAATCCCTTTTTCAGCACCGTCTTCACTGCATTTTCTATCGCATCTGCTTCTTTCGAAAGCGCAAATGAATAACGAAGCAGCATAGCAGCGGAAAGAATCGTTGCAATTGGATTGGCTTTATTTTGGCCAGCAATGTCAGGAGCAGAGCCATGACTCGGCTCATACATACCAAACGTTCCCTCTCCCAAACTGGCAGAAGAAAGCATTCCCAAAGAACCTGTCACCATACTTGCCTCATCCGACAATATGTCGCCAAACATATTCTCTGTCAATATAACATCAAACTGTTTTGGATTGCGGACAATCTGCATGGCGCAATTATCTACCAGCATGTTGGTCAGCTCCACTTCTGGATAATCCTTGCTGACCTCCTCGACGACTTTAGACCACAGACGCGAAGAATCCAAAACATTTGCCTTATCAACACTACAGACGCGCTTTCTGCGTTTCATGGCAATCTCAAAAGCCTGTTTCGCAATGCGCCGTATCTCATTTTCATCATATTTTAATGTATCGACAGCCGTCATAACACCGTCAATTTTCTTTGTGTAACGCTCTCCAAAATAGAGACCGCCTGTCAATTCACGGGCAAAGATAAAATCAAACCCGCCCTCAATAATCTCTTCTTTCAGGGGACACGCACCGCTTAACTCTTCAAATAAAATCGCCGGACGTAAATTACAAAACAATCCCAGACCTTTGCGAATTTTCAAAAGACCGGCTTCCGGTCTCTTTTCCGGCGGTAAATCATACCAGCTATCC
The DNA here is from genome assembly GCA_910577295.1 of uncultured Eubacterium sp. Taxonomy (GTDB): domain Bacteria; phylum Bacillota; class Clostridia; order Lachnospirales; family Lachnospiraceae; genus Eubacterium_F. The sequence goes on along the minus strand of CAJTLS010000007.1, from coordinate 9,982 downwards.
ACACCGACTCGTCCGCCTACCGAACCAAGCAGGATGGAATCGCTTCTTCTTGCACGCTCCAATGTATCCTCCGTCAATGGTTCCCCATAAGCATCAATCGAGCAACCGCCCATCAGCAGCTCTTCATATTCAAAGTCATGTCCATAGACGCTCGCTACTTTATCTAAAACTTTTTTTGCTTCGGCCACAATCTCAGGACCGATACCGTCTCCCGGAATTACTGCAATATGATATTTCATGTACGTCTCATCTCCATTTCCTTATGTCAAAAGGGCATACTATCCCCATAATTTCATAGTATAATGCAAAAAGGGGGGATGTGTCAAGCACAGTAAGGCAAACGTTCATAAATTGTATATAAAGATGTCTTTCCCGCAGGTATCCTGCCGTACCTTGTTCGGTATACTGCCCCCGACGAAAAATACATTGTTTTCTCCGTTTACAGAAATATGCGCCGCCCTTCGCAAAACTCGCAGTCTGACGAAACAGAATTAAAAAGAGATCCGCAGCAGGCTTATCAGAATCCCGCCAACAACTCCTGCAAGATAGAGGTAGGCAATAATACCCACGTTTTGCTTTACAGACCGCTTATTCATACGGCAGAGTACCAGAATGCCCACTCCCCCGTTGACAAACAATCCCGCCATCATCGGCCCCGCGCCTATTACACGCTGCAAATACAACTGGGTAATAATAACAGAAGAGGCACAATTTGGTATAAGACCAATGAGTCCGGCAACTGCCTCCCCGACAACCGGTAAGTCAGAAATTACCAATGCAAGCCGCTCCTCTCCCACGCTCTCTAAGACTACTTCTAAAATGAGTGTTACAAGAAAAATAAAAATGAAAATCTGTACCGTATGCCGCAGCGCAGAGATAAAAACACCTTCTTCACATTTACAGTGCTCACTCTCACACATCGTATGAATATTTTTGTAGCGCAGCTTTCGGCGGAAAATCCCATGATAAAGAAAATCTAAAATGAATCCGCAGACAACAGCATACGCTGCTTTCCACAGCAAAATTTTGGCAATCGTCGACGCCGGCACTGCTTCCGATACAAAAATAGGAAGCATCTCATCCGAAGTAGACAAAAACACGGCAGTCAATGTGCCGGCAGTAATTACCCCGCCCGCATACAAATTGGCTGCCGCCGCGGAAAAACCGCACTGGGGAAACACCCCCAGCACGCCGCCAAATAATGGTCCCGCCTTACCCGTACGAAGAATCAGAGCCTGTGTCCTGCTACCCGTCTTATGCTCCAGCCATTCCATCAACAAATACGTCAGGAACAAAAACGGAACTAGTTTTCCCGTATCCACGCATGCTTCTTTTATTATTTCGAATATTTGTTCCATACATGTCCTTCCTTTGGTTTAATTACTCCCATTACAGACAATTTCCTGAAAAGTCTCTCGATGTCTTTAATACCCGATAATACACTTTTTAATTTTAATCTTCTGTTTGTCCGAAATCTGTTGCCCCTCAAACAGTTCCTTAATAAACTTCTCACGGTACTGCTTCTTTACATAAACTTTACGCTTATATGCACTGTCCGGTGAAATGTCTCCGGTAAATTGGGGTACTTTTCCAGCTATCTTTACCGAAGTGATTCTGTCGTCCCTATTCTTAAATTCTAAATATGAACGAGATTCGAACAACGCCCCTCTGTCTATGCATTTTAATGAGTTCGGAGTGATAAACTGGATGTCAAGTTCGTAGTCGTAGTGATTAACAATATGAACAAAAGCCTGAGAAGCAATTTCTTCTATCCCCTCTTTAATACGAATATAAGTTTTGTACTTTTTTTTCGGTATTGCTTTAAACGTAACTTCCTGAGCCTTTTGCTTTTTGCTAAAATCAATCTGACTGGTAGTTCTGTACAATTTCTTTCCATCTCTGGAAAAAAGCCAACCATCTTTACTGCTGTATTTATTATTCTTCTCATTTACAGAATATTCAATTACCGACATATTAGACAGATATGGAACATTTTTCGCATTTTCCGGTATCTGAAGAACAATAAAATTTCCATTTACTGATCTCAATGGAAATTCCGGTGACCAAAAATAGAGGCCGTCTTCTGATACATCCTCAAGCTGCTCCGGCAACGCTATATTATAGCAGAATTCCCATGAATAAATTCCATTCGGTTTTTGTCTTTTAACATCAGAAGTAGTCCAAAATGTCATACCGGGGAGAAGCGTAAAATTAGCTCCTATATATTTTAGCTTTTTGGGAAGCATCGTATTGCAAATGCCATACAAAGCATTATCACCGATATATTCCAGTTCCTCATTCAGGAGTACCGTCACCGGTTGTACACCTATCTCCAGCGCGCCTCCCATAGTGTCCTCTTCCGTATATGCTTCCCCCCCCTCAAACCAATTTGTCTCAAACGCTTTGTCTTCCAGACGGCGGAGTGAACGGGGCAGATTTACTTTTACCCATCCGGCTTTTCCTCTCAATCCACCCGCTCCAACCATATGAGCAAACGCTTCTTCCGGTACGGAAGTCCATCCCTCCTCCAATGTAATCTGCATACTGCTGCAATTCTCAAATGCATTTCTCTCTATCTCTATCCCGCTTGGAATACTTAATTTTAGCGATTTCACATATTTTTTCTGTACGATATCCGGCGTTGCCGTAAACGCCCCGCTGGCAATTTTCTTTGTTCCCTGCGGCAGCGTAACAGTCCGGCTCTTCTCATAATCCCCCAAATAGCGGAGAATCGTATCGCCCTCCCGAATAAAATCACCGTCCCGCTGGCCTCTTTTCGGTTTCTCATACTGACAATCTCCCTCTGTCACCAGACCATAGCCGTCAGTTATAAACTGGTATTGATATCCGTCTTTCCTATATACTCTCTTATAACGGTTTTCCGACAACTCCTCTTCCGCTGCCGGATCGCCGAACTGAGCTTGCAAATCCGATACCATACAGACCGGATTAATGCCGGACATCTCATATTCTTCATATCCTTTGCGGTCGCTGGCGGCGTCCCAGTTAATATGAACCCGCTCGATCTTTCCCTCCTGCGCTTCCGCAACATAAAGAGTTTTCTCCGCTTTTTTCCCCTGCGGCTTATCTTTCCCCATAAGAGCCCGCAATTCTTTTTTCTCTATATCCGGCAGCCTGCTTTTCTTTTTCAGGGCACCGCGAAATTGTAATCCGTCTTCAAACTTTTCCAGTTTGGGAACATCAAGCGAAAGCGACTTCTCTTTCAGATGGATGACACCCTTTCCCATATTTCCAAATCCGGCGGTAACACTTCCATCCATCCCCCTTGACAATTTATATGAAAAAGAATACTCTCCTTCTCCGACTGCCGTCGCAGAAGCATAGTTCAGACTGAGATTATTTTTATTTGTCACAGAAAAAATAATATGGGCGCTAGTCACCCTCCGTACCATCATCTCATATTGTCCGTCTGGACTCACCCACGTCCCTTTGTATTGAGCCTGCCATCTCGCATATTCTTCGGCATCTTTTTTCATCCATATCATTGCGATAATAGAAAATATAATACCACAAACAGCTACGATTATAATTGTCCTGATTAACCGCCTCTTTCTCATTTTCAATCCTCCATTACCATATTGCTTTACAGATTTTCTAAAATCTTTGTTCCCCTTGTCTTTAACCAATAAAATATCCACACGCAAAGTACTGCCGTCAACAGGCAGCAGCTAAATATATATAACTCAGCGCCCATCGGTTCTCCCGTCAAAACATATACCCCCATGATGGCAAACGCATACACCAGATTTAATAACAACACCAGAAAAACGCTTAGGCTCTGCTTTACTACAGCAGTTTCACTTTTCCAGTTAAGATTCGGCATTTTCAAATTCATCCACAGACCGGTTTCCGCACTCAGCAGCGTAAAGAGAGAAACCATCAGAATAGCGGCAGATGCCATTGATAAGGAGAACCGGAATACAACCGCCATACAAACCGTACACAAAACAGCCGGAATACCGGTAAGCAAAAGATGAAGATATAATTTTACTTTCAGCACATCCCATGAGGCAATCGGCAAAGACTGCAGAATCCACAAATTCTTTCCCTCCAGAGAGACGGACGGCGCCGTAATATCATTCATGGCAGCGAGTCCGCAGACGCCAACGCAGCCGATAAGGAAAACCATCTTCATGTCGGCTTCAAAAAATTGCCACAGAGCATCCAATATCCCGTTTCCTTTCACTAAAAGAAATACCGATGCGGCAACAAGAAACAGCGTACCTAAAGAGCAATTCAGCATATAGGTGGAACTGGACAGAAAACGGCGCACTTCCCTCGTCAACAGCGCCCCCATGCGGCTCCTGCGGCGAAGTCTCTTCTCCTTGTAGCGTGTATGCTGCTTTCCGGAAGAAGACGCAGCCATCTTCACAAAATTATAAGACAATATCCGGTATACAAGAGCTACGGCCGCAAACAGAGCGGCTGTGCACAATAATGCTGACACGATATCTCCCTCTCCCACGCGTCCTAACATGTATAGTGGATACACGGCTCCTTTTACCTTGGCGCCTACCGTCATACTGTTGATAATCAACATCTGCAGCAAATGATTCGCCTGAAACCAGACATAATAGTATCCCCCGAGAAACGCCAGAGACACCACTACCGTAAGCAAACTCTTATTTCGCAGCCTGCTGTTTATCTTTGCAACAACCCAGCCAAGTATACAGGAAAGAACCAGATTACACAGAGAAATCAGAAACAACCAGACAATCCCCCCAAAAACAGCCCCCAGCCCTACAATCATAACATATACGATAAGTGTGGGAATCATAACAATACTTCCATACAGAAGTCCCATGACATATACGCCTGATATGCGAACTAACAAGATGGCATAGATCGGAATCGGCAGCGACAGCAATAAATCATTATCTTTCGCCTGATATAAGCTGGCAAACGTATTAAATACGCTGCCAAATATACCTAACGCCAGAGCTATCATCCCCATAATGGCAAAATACAACCAGCCGATTCCTGCCTGTACCAGCGGCAGACAGAGTACTTTCCCGACATAAAAAAAAATGCCGCCTAAACATACGAACAGGCTCAAATAGAGAAGAAAGAGAGCAACCGTTGAGACTGCCGAACGTCTCTTTCCTTTCTTTTTATCCTGAAAGAAACTCTGATTCAGCTCTGACATCTGCTTTTTAAATAAAATTCTCAACATGTTTCTTCCTCCATTTCAAGAAACACCTCTTCGAGCGAGGTATCGCCTTTCACCTCTTCCATCGTTCCACTGCAAATCAACTTTCCGCCTCGAATAATGGCAATCCTGTCACACAGCTTTTCCGCCACTTCCAGTACATGAGTAGAAAAGAAAATGGCTCCGCCGGCATCACACATGCTGCGCATCATTTCCTTTAATGTATGAGACGCTTTCGGGTCTAAACCGACAAACGGCTCGTCCATAATAATCAGCTTCGGCTCGTGGAGCCATGCAGAAATGATGGCCAGCTTCTGCTTCATACCATGTGAATACGCTGAAATCGGCTGCGCCAAATCTTTTGTCAATTCAAAAAGCTCTGCATACTTATGGATCCGTTCCGTTCTCACATCCTCTTCCACTCCGAAAATATCCGCCACAAAATTCAGATATTTAATCCCGCTCATAAACTCATACAAATCCGGATTATCCGGTATATAGGCAATCTTCTTTTTACAGGCAAGCGCATCCTTTTGAATCGACATGCCGTCAATCCATATCTCACCGGAATCAAACGGCAAAATGCCGGCACAAGACTTAATAGTTGTCGTCTTGCCGGCGCCATTGTGCCCGATAAAACCGTAAATTTCTCCCGGCACAATATGCAGCGACAAGCCATCTACCGCTCTCTTGCCGCCATATGATTTCGTCATTTCCACAATCTTTAACATATAATAATCCTTTCTTCTGTCAATGCCAGTGTACGGTACACTTATATATCATCAAATAAATGATACCGTACACTACCAATTTTCATCGTCCCAGTCATCCTCTTCATCCGAATCATACATGATCTCCCAATCATCCTCATAGTACACTTTCTCGCCGGACAATCGAAGCCGGATTTCCTTTTCCTCCTGCTCCGTCAGACGCTGACCGTCAACAAGCCGCTTGAACAGCTCTTCCCATTGCTTTTTATCTTCTAACTGTATCTCCCAGTCACTTTCCTCTTGATAGTCCAATTTCCCATACAACTGTGGCAAATCTCCCTTTATAATAACATATCGGTTCGGTGAAAGCAATGTACTTCTTGCTATCTTCTTCAGCGTAGCCGGCAATCGATAGGTATTGTCTTCATATACAACGTAACCATAATTTTCATTCATATAAGAATAAAAAAAATTCGTTCCCAGTTCAATCAAATGGGATGGTATGTCCTCACAAAGAATCCCTTTCAGTGCATCATCCTCAATATATTCTAACGTATCATTAAGCTTTACCACGAGCGGAGATAATCCCTGCGTTCCCGAATCATACAGTTCCTGTATCTCGCTCTCTTCCAAAGCAAACGCATTTTCCCGAAGCCGCCGCATCGTTTTCGGCAGTACTACCTCTACCCATTTTGGCCGAGATCTCTGCTTATCCTTTTCTATCATATGGGCAAAACTTTTCTCTTCTACCGTCGTCCATCCGTCTTCCAACTCAATTTTCCATTTGCCACAATTCCGGAAAGCATAAGGCTCTACCAATATCCCTTTGGGAATCTTTAACTCGGATACACGGATACAGGTAGAAAAAAGAGCGCTGTCTTCCACGGTAAAGGCTCCCTCTGCAATTCGCTTTACTCCTTTCGGAAACTCAATACGGCGCTCTTTCTCGTAATCTCCTAAATAGCGCAGCAGCGTATCCCCCTCTATAATAAAATCTCCCTCCCGACGTCCCCGTATCGGCTTTCTGTACTGACAATCCGCCTCTACAACAAGACCATAACCATCGGTGATAAACTCATATCGGAAATTCCCTTTCTCAAACACTCTCTTATAGCGGTTAGCATCTAACTTCTCTTCTGACACGGGCTTACCAAGGGCATTTTCCAAATCCGAAGACAGACAGAAACAATCAATATCACTCAGTACATATTTTTCCATACTTTTATAATTTCTTTTATCATCCCATATAATATGTACCCGGGAAACTTTCCTCTGCTGTTCTTCCAGACAAACAAGTGATTTCCACTCGTCATACTTACGCGGAATCCTCTTCCCCATCAATGCCGTCAAATTCACCTCTTCCACTTTCGGAAGCGCCTCTTTCTTTTTCAGTTTCCCCTGAAATACAAAACCATCGCTAACCGCCTGCTTATTCCTTTCCACTTCCACATGAATTTCTTTTTCGTTCAGCAGGATTTTCCCCTCAAAATCCGAACCATAATTTAATCTGTTTTTTTGTACATTCTTTTCTTTATATGATTCAACGCTATAATAAAAAACATACTCTCCATCGCCAGTGGCAACGGCAGAGGCAAGAGAAAGTCCTTTCCCCGTGTCGTTATTTTCAAACGAAAAGACCATATGTGCGCTTGTTGTCCGGCGCACCGTCAATTTATGCTTTCCGTCTGCACTGACCCATATTCCCCGATAACCGGCAAGCCATCTGGCATATTCTTCTTTATCCCTTTTCATCCATACATACCCAATGACCGACAAAAAAAGAGCGGCGCCCACCACTACGATTATCATAAGCAACAACTGTTTTTTCCGCATAAGCAATCCCCATCCTGCACTTTATTTTACTATATATACGATTGAAACGGGATAATTGTTGCAACAATTATCCCGTTATAGCGAAATCCAGAAAAGAAAGGGCAAGCCTTGCCTCCAACTCTTTTTCATCTATGTTTCGCATTGTGTCAGCTCTATGCCAGCCAAAAGAAGCGCGCCTCTTTTCCATGCCGCGCCAATACTTATCTACCGCTTTCTCATAAGTTTCTCTGGTCGCCTTCTTTCCCCCCACCATATAGCTCTTTTCTGTGTCATAATCAACATCATCCAAAATTTTACCCGCATCAAACCTCCTTTGTTTTATCGTATTACCCTGCAGTGAAAAATCTCCCGGCACTTCCCTTACACCTTTGCTATCCCCGTACCGGAACTTCGAGCGGTAATAATACACATTATCCTTTGGAGAATAATACGCATCAACCTGCGAATCCTCCGTAATACGAAGCCAGTCTCCCTCTTTGTCATACTTTACCAAGTTCCTGCCGTCTTTACTAATTTCATACACGCATATATCTAGTCCGCGAGAATATACTGAACATACAACAATCTCCAGCCGTTTATTCTGATTGAGGTCCGATACCATATAGTACAAAGCACAGTTCCCGTAATTTTTCGGAAACCAGCGTTTCTTTTCCTGCACAATCCGCTTGATTTGCTGTTGCACTTCGTCCGTAACCCCCTGTTCAGAAAGTTTTTTTTGCGGCTCCAGTGAAAAAGTAAAATCCGTCATCGCACGGGCTATCTTTTCTTTCTTCTCTTCACCAAAAGCATACTCATCCAAATCCAAATAGATTTTACCGGAAGCAAACATCCATACATCAAACAAATCCCACGTAGCCTCTAACCAATCTGCATAAATAACCATAGGGTGTAAATCGAAATCCAGAATGCATACCCCCGCTTTCTTTTCTCCCTTTTCCCCGTCAATGACAAAAAGAAGCTCTACCGTCCGGTCTGCTGGCACAAATTGCGGAATATATACGTGACAGTTCTTCTTTTCTCCGACAATACAATACTTCCGCGCCTCTTCTTTTACCTTATCCTTTATCTGTTTTACTACCTTCTGCGTCTCTTTGCTCATCTTCGGATAATCCGGCCTTTTGCCCTTTTCATGCTTCCACGATTTCAACTCCGTCACTTTCACCGCTCCATACAGCTCTTTCCGCAATTCCTTTTTGGTATCCACAAAATTCCAATCCGTACTTGTAGCAATCTTTTTCCGTTTTGCAATAAAGCTCCATGTCCCTGCCGCTAAATTCTGCGTCCCTATCGCCGTATTCATAAACCTCATGCTGAATGGCATTGTGAAATGCCCGTTCAATCTCATCCACTGACGGCTCTTTCACCGGCTTCTTTACTCCGGCCGCCTGTCCGCTTGCGACATCCCCCTTTGTCGTCACCGGCTGATATTCCCTACATCCGGCCAATCCAACCAGTAAAATTCCCAAGACAATTCCATACAATAAACCCTTTTTCATATTTACCTCCCATTTCAAACATCTACGCTCAAAGAATCATAACCTAGTTTTCCTCTTCCGGTTTCCAATCTTTATTCTGTCGGCTCAGCAGGAAGAAGCGAAGCCCCATGACTAGCGTAACGCCAAGCGCCGCGATCAGAATGGCATAGGCGTCGATTCCATCGGTCTCCTGTATGTAATATTCACTGTAGGTTATACCGAGGGCTTCCGTGCCCTGCATAAATTGGCGCAGATATTTTGCCTCGTCCGTATCACATTTGCGAAGCTGTCCCTTAATATGCCGGACTGTCGGCTCTTTGCCGCCGCTTTGCATATAGGTTTCGGTTTCCTGCGCCATTTTCTCCCATTCTTCAGTATTTTTATTGGTCTTCAGGCTGATACAGTCCTTTGCATCCTTTTTCGTTGATACAACGTAATAATCTGCCGTACCAGTCTTGATAAAATGAAAACGGTACGATTCTTCCTGACAATACGAGCCCAGATTCACGGCTACGTCTGCCTCGACATATTTCCCCGTCTGATACTCATCCGGTTTCAGCGCCGCCAAATCAGTAGTCAGATTGCTAGCTACGGCGTTGTAAATGCCGATGGCATATAAAGCTATTAAAACAATAACGGTTACAATCACATCTGCTTTTCCCACCCTTTTTCTCTTAAACATAATCTTTTGTCTCCTTTCTGTCTTCTAAACTTAATTAGCGTTTGCGAAACACCAGAACCCGCATAAATACGGGATTCTTTTTTTTACAAAATAAAACAACTCCTCACTAGTT
>CAJTLS010000006.1:60067-99391 GCA_910577295.1 uncultured Eubacterium sp. | reverse complement strand
AAAACATAGAGAGCCGAAGTCAGATTTTAGTCCATCCGAGCACAGACTCAGTCAAGGAGCATCATGACGCCCCTTTATGGATAAGCAGAACGAAGGAATTGAGGACCCTGTAGAAAAGGTGATCCTGTATGACATGGGAGGTTAGGCTGCCGTAAGGAGTTGGGGATAAGAAAGGCCGATCATAACGAAATAAGGCGACGTCTTATTAAGTGCACCCCAAATATCCAGATATCCATGATACAAGGCCAGGGGGAATGGCATAGATTTAGATAACTCATCTATGTAGAAATGAAAAAGTAAGAAAAAGAGAGTTAACAAGAGAAAAACAAAGATTATTATGGGAGGAATTAACATTATGATAAAACGAAAAAGATTAATAGCATCCGTTGTTACCATAACACTTTTGCTCGGATTAATACCATATGCACTACACACAAAACCAATGTCGAAAGCAGCAGAACACGGATTATCAAATCCAAGAGTAGCACAGGATGATACGGTAACATGGGATTGCGTATATTTCGGCAACTATTGGCAGAACGACACTAATGGCGATGGAGTAGCAGACCAGAATGACGAGAAAGAACCGATTAAATGGCGTGTTCTCTCTGTAGATGGTGATGACGCTTTTTTGTTATCGGATAAGAATTTAGACTATCAGATGTATAATAATGAACGAACTAATGTTACATGGGAAATATGCACTGTTAGAAATTGGCTAAATAGCGATTTTTTAAACAACGCCTTTTCAAAAGAAGAACAGATTGCAATTAAAGATACAATAGTAACAAATGAAAAAAATCCTATACATGGAACATCTGGTGGTAATGATACAATAGATAAAATATATTTGTTATCAATTTCTGAGGCAAGCAACAAGACATATGGATTCGAAAGCAATTTTGAAGCGACAAGCAAAGCAAGAAAAATAAAAAACACAAAATATGCCCAAATGCAAGGGTCATATGAAGCTTATGGTGGAGATGCAGCTTGGTTATTACGCTCGCTAGGGGAAGAAAAATACTACGCAACATTTGTTGGTTCGGATGGTGAAGGATGGTATAATGGTATAGACGTTAATTCTTCTTTAGGACGTTCAGGTATTAGACCAGCATTACATCTAAATATTTCAAATTCTTCTCTATGGAATTATTTTGGCACGATATCATCTGATGGCTCATACTATGACGTTAATCAAACGTCAACGCCAACACATAAACCGACATCTTCTCCGTCAAATACACCTATGCTAACTGCCACTCCAACTGTGACACCGACAATAACGCCAGATAATGGACAGAATAATATTCTAACATCTGCAACAGATCCGAGCATACAACCAAAAGAATCACCAAAGGTTACTAACGAACCTAAAACAGTGACAGCTCCTGCAAAAGTAAAAGGCTTATCGGCAAAGAATCAAAAGAAAAAGTCAGTTACCCTGTCATGGAAAAAGGTGAAAGGTGCTGCCGGATATCAGATTCAATATTCTGCGAATGGTACTGTAAAGAAAAAGGCGAAAAATACTAAGAAAACAAAATTTATAATAAAAAAGTTAAAAAAGAAAAAAACATATAGTTTTCGTGTAAGGGCATATAAAATAAATAGTGGAGTAAAATTCTGTGGAAACTGGTGCAAAGCTAGAAAAGTAAAAATAAAGAAATGATTTATTAGGGAGATACTAAAAAATATCTCCCTTTTCGCATACTAAAAATTCTTAACATATAAAACCGTAACCGAAGGAGTAAAGGTTTTCTGTGTGCCAACAGTATTCTTTAATCCCGCATTTACAACACCGTTTTCAAGATAACAGGACATCCAGCATACATCGGCAGCGTTAGATGAATGTGGGAAAGCCGCAATTGCCGTATATCCAACTACGTTATTGATTTCATTATTTGTATTATATCCATCATAATTTCCTGCTAAAGTCATTTGTGCTAAATCCACTTTGCGGGTTAATACTGTGTTTTCCAACGTTTTACCATCTATGCGTGTCTTTTTTCCATTGCCGCCAGAAGTAATTCTGATTCCGTTATCCTCGTTATAAATCTTACCACAAACTTCCTTATTCTCAATGAAATTAATCGTATCTCCGCATAAAGATATTTTGGGGTTATAAATTAATCCGTTGGTAGCTGTACCTATATTTACGGAACCTTTTCCGACTTCAACATAATTATTATAGCCATATTGTTCTACATGATCTTCTGTTACAAGAGCAGGTATCCCTGTACCACTAGGAGCATACATTGTTCTAATATTCAATTTTGAATAATTTCCTTCATAGCATATCTGACCGTTGGCAATTGAGAAGCCACCAATATAACCAGACATGGCGTTAATTTCACCACTAAAATACCCATCTCCATTTGTAGTAACGCCCATGATTATATCGTTTTTATCATCTTTTTTCACTTTATCCCTTATACAGAACAAATATCCATCTTTTGTCTTATCGTCACCTGCCGAATGATTCGGGTCTATCTCCACCGAATAATCACCGTTAGCAATGTACAGATATCCTCCGCCAATTTTAGGTGAAATAACATAATCTTCACCAATGTCGGTAGTAAAAAGGCTATTATTTATTTTCGTCTTAAACTGTTCAATTTCAGTTTTATAAGCAGTAAGACTATCTAATGTATCATCCAACCCATCAACACTGGAAGAGGGAAGTTTCTTCGTCCATTTAATCGCACCACCATCGAGTGTAATTCCTTTTTCATCAATAATAACACTTTTATTGTCATTCAACACTTTTAAATTTTTCGTGACCATTAAATCACCAACAAGCAAAGGTGCCCAAATACCATATACAAGTTCGCCATTATACTGTCCGAGACCGATTGCCAGTGATGATGTTTTCCAGTTATCCGTTGTCATAACGATGTTGCGGTTAATCATTTTCATCTGGTATGGAGAATAAGCATCCATTTCTGGTATCAGTTTCCGCAAAAGAATGCCATGGTTATCAATAATCACATCCTGATCCTGACCGCCCTTAACCGCCATCAGACAGGCATCCAGACCCTCTTTTTTTATCGTGTCAAACTGTGCATTGGCTTCTTTCCCTTTTTCTGCCTGCGTTGCCACATAACTGTAAGTTGTAGCCATGGAAGCTGCCCCTTTCACGGCAGAAACGACATCATCCATCACTCCGGTCAGATAACTGGTAGCATTGGTGAACGTTACTTCTGTTTTATCAGTAACAGGGAACGTCAGCCGAATCGAAGCAATTCGCAGCGTATAAACATCACCGTCAATCTTAACATGGACACGGTTATTAATCGTAAATCCAGAATAAATGTCGACAACAGAAACACCACGGAGTTCAAATTCCGTCTGTGACAAAATAGAGGAAACCGAAGCCGTAATTGTATATTGGTTCATACAGGCTTTTGACAACTCCTGCGAAGCCTTTGCCATCAACTCCTTACTCTGGCTGATAATCTGTGCATTGGTAAGACCATCCGAAGTATAATTCTCATTCTGGTACACATCTTCACGAATGAAAGAGAGCAACTCTTTATATAAAACATCACCGAAATAAGTCTTCGTATCAAACCGCTCCTGAATCGCTTTGCGCTGATCCATCAGATTAACAAAACAAACATAATCCATTTTTGGTTCTTCATGGTAGTCAGTCTCAAAACGTGCCACAATTTCTTCCATCATATCGGCATAACTGTAAACATGACTGCCGCCACAGTTATTACATACATTTCCGTTGACGGAAGGAGACACATTGACGCTCATACAATCCATACATTTACATGGTTTCGTACCGATATACTCATTAACCACATAGACATCATTTTGATAACCACCCTCGTTTTCAGACGAAATCATTCCTCGAAAAGCTTCCAAAACACCGGAAAGACTCTGCAACTGGTAACTAACCGTGCCATCCTTGTTGAGAAACTCGTCCGAAAACTCACCTGCATAAAAACTCAAGGCAAATATTTCATCCATTAATACTTTCATCTGCTCATGGATATCCTGCTTTATGCCTTCATAAGAAGACTGCATGTCACGGATAATTTTTTCCGATTCGAAATCAGCACTTACAAGCATATCATCCAGACTCTCAATGCACGAACAATAGCCATCATAAAAAGACTTCAGACGCTCATAACAAAACTCATTCCAGTTTCTTTTCTGTTGATTTTCATAAGTTAAATCCAGCGTTTTCAACAGACATGCGGTATGCTGCTGCAGATAAGTAAGATACTGTTCTTCATTGGCGTTAGCAAAATAGATTCGCACACGAAACTGATTCAATAAATTTCTGTCGGTGATATTCGGGAAAGTAACCGCCGTTTCTGATTTTCCGTGAGTAACCGTTGAACTTAACCGTCCTACATCCAACGTGTAAAAGTCATCCCGATTTCCAGTTTGGTATACCCTGATTTTTCCTGTCCATCCGTAGAACTCCGTATCTATCAGTTCATCCGTATCTATCGTAAACGAAAACCCCTGTGGCAGAAAAGCAGTAAAAAGATTTTTAATCGCATAATTCACGGAAGCGTAGCCGAACTCTTCCCTTTTCTTCACGTAAAAATGATTTTGATATACCAGACGGATTTGTTCCAGTGTCTCCACAATAGCGTCCGGTATTGTAGCAACCGTATTCTCTGCCAGAGGCATCTTGCCGTTTTTCAGATAAAGAATCATATCATAGATATTATACTGCGTCTCCAGAATCTTCTCATAGGTATCACGCACACTATCATATTCGGCATTGTATTCGTCTATTTTGCGGACAAGTTCCTCACTCATTAGCTTTTTATGCTCATCGGAAAACATCATAATCCTATTATTTGCCGACAAATTTAAACCTTGAACGGTAGCCGTAATCACATCATCCCCGCCAACGACCTTAAAACAGTTCTTTATATTATCCCGGTTGCCAACAACGCTAATCTCATCCGATAAATTTTCCGTGGAAATGAAAATACCGGAATCTTCCCCGATTTCTACGATATGTTCCGAAGACCCGCAGTTCTGGCAGATACCGTTGACAATGTTGCGGAACGTATGAGTATTTGCCGTTTCCTTAGAGTCCAGTGCATTCCAGCAAGCCTCGCAGTAATTGACATCATAAGCATTCAATGTACGTTGCGCTTCACCGTTTTCATTAACCGTAACTTGTATATCATAAACACAGCCAATTTCCTCGGAAATATCATTCAACATACTGACAATATCCGAATCGTTCCACGAAAAAGTACGCTGCACATTTCTAAGGGTAGGGTCAACATGACCAACCGAATAATGCGGGGCATACGAAAGAATGCGGTGCAGGAGAGAAGAGTCTCGTTTTTTCTTTTTAACCTCTTCACTGTCTGTAAACTTCTCTTCCCTGTAAAAAACAGTAGGAAACTTCGCATCATAATCACTTCTTGCCGTATCGTCATCGGTATTCACTTCCAACGTGCCAAGAATTTGCGACAGCTCGACAAACCCAAGCGATTCGCCCACCACACGTTTCACAATAACATCGGTCTCACTCTTGGTAACAGACACCTCGAAAAACTCACTGCCAATCTGAACAACCGACAAATCCGTCAAATCATCAAAAAAAGGACACTCACGTCCATCAACAGATTTATAGTAATCAAAACTAACCTCATTCGGCTCATTGAGCTCATTAATTGTTATATGTAAATCATCCACAGGATACAACTCACCCATCTTTTCCAGCTTTTTATTCACAAGAAACACCTGCGGCATTTCAATCTCTTCCGAAATTGGATTTAATTTATATCCAAACTTTTTTAATGGTATAGCCATTTTATATCACCGCCTTTCTCGGCATGCGCCAACTCATCTCAATCTCGCAATTTCCATTCACTATGATGCAGTTTCTTCTGTCAGTAAACGTATTCCCAATCGACAGCCATTTCCAGTTAAAATCTTTATATAAGGTTTTATGTCTGCCGGGATATTCTGAAGAAGTGATCTGCATATTTTCTATGTTAATCTGTTCTCCTGCCACACAATTCTTAATTCGCATCAATGTTCCGGTAGACTCGTTAAAGATGGTAATCGTCTGCGCTGCCTTGGAAGTAATGGTAACAGACGGATAAACAATGCCAATCTCATCAGAACCATCATATAAGTAAACTATTTTTGTGGAAGGAGATGAGATAGTAGTGTGCCTTAATTCCGACCACCCAAACGGTGCATCGCAGACAGCAGTAATAATCAACCCTGCACACTGTCCGGCAACTTCATATTTTTCAACGTTAAGCTGGCAGTGGTAATAAATATTTTCATATCCCTCCTGCTGAAAAGACAAATATTTATAATCCTTTCTGACGAGCCATCTCATAATAAATGCCAGTTCCCGCTCCGTAATAAATGCATTCTCGGCAGACGAGCAATGATACTTGCATACCTGAAAAGTGAATGTCAACTGTTCTTTATAGGAACTTCCTGTTTTCATCCATGCATTTGAATTGGGAGCTTTAAAAGTCGTATATTCCATATAACTGCCAGCAGTAGAAGAGCCGTTACTCGCACCGTCAAAAGAGCAAATCGACAAATCATATTCCCTACTGGAAATCCCATCGTAAATAAATTCCATACAAAACATAATCATTCACCATCCATTTCCTGTTTATTCTTTGTCAGTAATGCGCTGTAATTTATCTTTGTACTCATTCCCCAACTCTTCCGCCTGCTTAATAATGTGCAGGTATTTGTTTTTCAGTTCGGACACTTCCTGAATAAGCAAATCGTATCGGTCTTTATAATCTTTCACTAATTCCAGTTCATTGTAAAGCTGATTTCGTTCCTTTTCTAACCGCTTCGCTTCTTTCTTCCAAAGGGATACGGTCTCTTTGTCATTATCTTTTTTTAATAAACGCATATCATTCCTCCTGATAAAATTTTATATAAAAAGGACAGGGGAATTTCCTGTCCTCTGGGTTATTGTAGGTTAGTTGTTTTTAATCCGTTGTGATTTTTTGTTTGTCAATATGAATTGGTTTTGCTCATATGCAAAACCAGTTAAATTCGTGCATTATATTACCTTATCCATTAATTTTGTGGCAGAACCATCAAATAACAGCTCTGCCACGTTATTACTTATCGTATACCTCGTGTGCGTCCCGTAATTCTCTTCTGCGTCATTAAATTATTTACGCCCTCCGAAAACACCTGCTGAACCTTTGTGTCGTTTTGCAGTGCATGAATAATGTCTTTGGCAGTAGAAGAATTCGTTACATTCGGCAAATCAATATCAAAATGAATATCACCATAAGATGTTCCCGCATCGGTTTTCGCTATCTGTCTCGTATAATCGGGTACACGTATAGCCTTTTGCAGATTGTCCATAACATTCACCGCCTGCGGAAGCATATCCGTAAACTTCTGTGTGAGAATGGTTTCATTTGGATTAACACGCACAGGAACATAATCGCCTGTCGGTGGTACATTGTTCGCACGGACGATACCGCCTTTCTGGAAACCATGTGCTTTCAAATACTTATATACCGTACCGCTTTTCGTGTATTTGCCATCATATTTAACACCGAGAGCTTTCGATATCTTTTTGAGATCGGCATTTTTGTTCTTATCGCTTATGTAAGCCCCCGTCTTCTTTTTTAACAGTTTATTCAGGGCAGATTTCGGACTTCCCTTGACAGCATTCAGATAAGGACTGATTTTTTGCAATGTTTTGCCAAATTCACCAATTCCGTCACTATTAATTTTGTGTCCGTACTGGTCAGTAATGGTATTGGAATAGATTTCATCTTTGTTAATACTAAAGTTCCTATCTCCATTCTTATTTCCATTATCATTTCCACCGTTTGCAGATTTATTGCCTGACCCTGAACCATTAACAGATGTACTTGCGTTTTCATATATCTTTTTAATCGTTTCATTTTGTTTAGCCAGTATACCAGCAATAGACGATTCGTCTCCAGTAAGGGATTCTTTAATTCCTGTTACAATCGGCTGATTTGCATTAAAAGCTGTCATGATGGCGTTAAAATTGGCAGAGTAATCATAATTATAATCTTCCGCCGTCTTGTCCATAATTCCCTTAATTACCGCACCGTTTTCATTAATAGCGGTAATGCCGTCTCTCAGCAAAGCATCCGTATCTTTGAACAGCCGCTGCATGAGGTCTTCGTATTCGGAATACATATTGTCCAGCATATTCTGCTGGTCACTGATGTATCTGTCATACTCCGTATCCTGTAAATCCTGATTCGCTTCATCCAGACTCAACTGTATCTTTGCCAGCCGTGCACGCCCTTCTTCCGAAGTGTCGCCCTTAATAGCAGCCGCCTGTTTCTCAAGCAAAGCAATATTTTTCGTTTTTTCGGCTATATTCTTCTGATAATCATAGAGGTCTTTTTCAAGATCCAACGCTTTCTTCTTTGCATCTATAATCTCTTTCATATAGTCAATCTGCGCCTGATAATATTCCTTCATCTGGTCAATAATACCTTGCTCCGCATCATACTCGGTTTTTACCCATTCCTGCTGTTTCTGGATTAATTCATTGTAATCCTTTTCAAAATCTTCAAGTGAATCATACTTATGCTTACCGCCATCACCAAAGTCAAGGATACCTTTCTTTTTCATATCCTCCAAAATGGCACGTTCTTCATTGAGTTCACGAATATGCGCTTGTGACGTTTCCATTTTGATACCATAAGCACCAAGAGTACCAATTCCCTCTTTGGTAAGTGTTCCGGTATCCGAATCAGTCATTTCCTTCCGCGACATAAGGCCGGCAATGAAATCAGCTTCCATATTGATACTGTTTTTATTTTCCGCCATCTCATCCAGCATAGTCTTATGAACTTCACGGATTGCCCTCGTATTATTGGCAATCGTCACATCGCACTCATTGATTGTATTATCCAATGTATGTAATTTGGACTGTACTTCATACCACTCATCAGACCCCTCTTTGATTTCTTTGTTCTTTAATGCTTTGTCGAGTGATATCTGTATCTGATTCTTTTCTTCAACAGCCTTTGCTCGTTTCTCATAAGTAAGATTATTCTGCTCCTTATAGTATCCGGCAGTTACTATTTTACCCCTTGCCTCCGCAAGCGAAATGGCATTCTCGATATTTTCTCTTTCGTTCTCAGTTAAACCAATACGGTTCTCATAATCCTGCTGAATGTTATTAATCTGCTGTAAACGCAGTTCAGCAATCTTTTTCTCACGTTCATACTCCAGCTTTTGCCATTCGGCTTTGTTCTTTTCTAGTTTTTTAGCAATCTTTATCTGATAATCGTATGATTTTTTTACGTTTTTAATCTGTGTGTCAACCGAATCGTTTTTCTTTTTGTATCCAATTTCTTTGGCTTCTTTTGCCTCTGCGCGGGAAACACGGGAGTTGTATAAATCAGCATAGTTCTGATATTTCTCCTTTTCCAGTTCCCTTTTTTGTTTCTCTGTATCAGCACGAGACTGTTCTGCCGATTCTGATTTGTCATACCAGTTCTGATAAGCCTGTATCTTTTTTGCCGTACCTTCATCGTAATCTTTTATTTGTATCTTACCGTTGCGAATCAGTTTTTTAATGTTCTTATTTTTTGTCTTGTCTTTGGAAATCTTAACATTGTCTGCTTTCTTACTATACTTTTTAATAGCAGAACTGTAGGTGTTAATCAGCTTTGTCGTCTCTTTAATCTGCTTGTTCAGATTTGAATTCTTCTTTTTTACAGAAAAGAGATTTTCCTTTTTGGCGTTGAGCAGGTTGATAGAGGATGTGAGCTGGTTTACTCTGCGCTCAATCCAGTCGAATTGCTGTTTGGAGTTATCGGATTTGTTTTTTCCACCGCCCTTGCCATCATCTTTAGGATTGACGTCACTTAGTTTAATCTTTTTATATCCTTTTTTTAGATATTTGGCAACATTCTTTTCTGCTTTTTTTTTATTTTTTGTGGAAAGGTTTCTATAATCGGCAACTCTTGCAGCGGCTGCTGTTTTACTGCTAAATTTTACGATTTGTCCGGTCTGTTTTACATATTCGATTTCTCCGCCATCTGGTGTTGCATTGATTTTTGCCTGTAAGCCATCCGCCTCTTTTTCCTGTCTTTCTGCCAGACTAAATTCGATTTCCGCATTTTGTAGATTTTTTATTTTGTGCGTTGCAATTCCTGCTGCGTTCGCCATATTGATAAGATTCTGGCAATCTGCCGCAGTTTTGATTGTTACCTGTCCGGATTTGATTTTGGAAGACAGTAGATTATACATGGCGGTACTTGCTTTTTTAGAAGCGCTTTTTACATCATATAGGGCGGCAATTTCTGATACGGTCGCATTTTTAAAATCGGATGTTTTAATACCAAGTTCCTTTTTTACAGTCGAGAGATTCTTCTGCTTCTCTTCAAGATGTTCGGTTACAATTTCATGTGCGTTAATAACGCCCATCTCTTTAAGAAGTCCCTCATAGTATTCTTTGTTTGTTTCCTTGAGATTGGAAAGAAAGTTATTGCTGTTCACATAAGAGGAGGCAAGTTCATCCTGAGCCTTTTTTAAATCTGTGAGACTCCGGCTATCATCACCGGCAACGGATTTATAGTTTTCCCATACTTTTTTGTCCTTATCTTCCCATGAATCGACTTCAATTGTATTCTCTAAAGAATTAAGAGTAGTGGGGGAGACAACGTTTTGCTCGCTGTTTTTCTTTTCGTTATAAACGGATGTAATGGCTCGGATACCTGTGCGCATGGCTTCTAGCTGTTTGATATCCTCAACGAGATTGTTGATTTCCTGCGTGGCTTCTTCTTCCGAGAGTTTTGTTCCGTCTAAAATTGTGCCTGCAATAGAAGATTTTTTGAATTCGTTTACTGTCAGCTTGCCCTTTTCTGCAAGTTGTAAAAGTTTTTCTTTTTCTTCTGCTGTTTTTTTGTCTGCGTTACTATTTCCAGTCGTGTCAAGAGTGTCCCACATTTTTTGAAAAGGTTTGCGTTTATTTTTCTTATTGGATTTTATGTGTTCTTCATATTTGTGGATTGCGTCTTCCGGAATTGTGGAATCATAAGTAACATCAAGAAATTCTTCTATTTGTTTCCGGTTCAATTTATCTGTGTATTCGCGGATTCGTTGATAGTCTTTAGTTCCTTTTGGAGCAATCTGTTCTAAACGTTTTTGCAATTTGTCTTTTGTATCTCTGTAAGTTTCGAAGCCATACATTTCATACATATCATCTAAACTTTTTTGCTGTTCTTCAGGCATATACTTGTTTATACCGTTTTTAATAATTTTTAAGAACGATGTAACTTTTTCGTCTGCGTCTTCAAAACTCATCTTAGAGAAATCGGTAGTAAATAGGTCGTTTATAGCATTTTTGACGTTAAGTTTAGTTTTTGGGTCATTCTTAATATGCGAGAGCGGAATTAATACGGAATCCTGAATGAACTTTTTTGAATCATCCAGATTTTCTAAATTCAAATCGGACCATTTGATGGAGCCAACCATTTGCTCAATGGTTCTTTTAGTAAAAGGGTCTTCGTTTTCTCCATTCTTATAAAAATCAGTATCTTCTAGCCACGTCATCATCATGGACGACATTTCTCTATTTTTTGCGTCAAGGTCTGTTTTTTTTAATGAAGCCTTGAAATCCAAATCTTGTTTTAAGGTATTATAAGAGCTTGTAATACTTTTCTTTTTTTTCTCATCTAACTTTATTTTAGAAAAATCGATAGAGTATGTTTGTGGACCGTCCGTATTATAGACAGTGGCGTTGTACAAGGCGTTATATGCGTTCTGGCCAAGGTCATATTTAGCATTATCAAGATAGTTCATCCATTCATTATAATTTGTGCCAAAATCTTTTTTGCCTTTTTTATTAATGAGTCCGTTATATAGAAATTCTAAGGAATTTACTTCATTTTCTGCTTCTGTTGCTTCTTTTTTGTAGCCTTTCAGTGCTGTAAATATACCTTCATTATCATCCGTTCCGTTTACATATTCCTCCAGATGTTTTCGCATATCTGACTTGGCAAGATGATTTTGTTGGGCAACAAGACGTTGGATGGACGCAGTTACACTATCAACGTCTCCGCTTAATCCAAGAATAGCGTTTCCGTTCTCGTCATAACGATGACAGAGAGAGGGGAAGAGTTCTGCGAGTTGGTTATTTACATCAAGAAATTGTTGATAACTTTCCGTTGATAAATTTATGTTTTCGTTTGTAAACGGATTTACTCCCTGAACTAAATTGGCAAATTCAGAAGATAAGCTTGCCGCCTTGGAAGATGTGTCAGAAATTTCAGATTTTAGAGATGTAATTGAGTTTGCTGTTTCTGCTGTACCCTTCTTTGCGTCCTCGAATGCTTTTTCCTGTATCTCCTCATAGTGAATGAGATAATCAAGACCTTCAATGGCTGCATTAATTCCCATATCAATAAGAGAACTAATAGCTGTTGCGAGTAATGTTGCTCCAAAAGATTCTAAGCTATTTCCGGCGGTTGCTGTAAGTTGAGAAAAAATAGAAGTCATTTTCCCTGCCGCGTTAAGGTATTTCTGATAATTAGCCAGATTTTTTGTTCCATAGTCTGCATTTTTCAGAAAGGAAATTAAAGATTTATCAGCTAATTTTGAACTGTCAACAAAAGAATCAAAACCACCTTTTTGAGACAAAGAATTTGATACGGACTTTGTGAGGTCTTTTCCATTATTTTCATACTTTTTAAAGAAATGAATTGCCTCATCGCTTACATTTGTAATGGAATTTTTGGCGATTATAATATTTGCTATAAATTCCAATAGTTTACTACCTACTGTATCAAATTCCGGTAAGATTTGCTTTAGAAAATCAATAACCGCCCCTTTTAGATTGTCTATTTGGCTTTCCGGTTGAGAAACATCTATGTGGACCTGTTCCGTAACATGCGCATTAACCTCAACCTGTAAATTGTTTTTATCCGACAAAAGAGATTCCCCCCTTACTGTTTATGTTCTGTATCCAGCATAGAGTGAGCTAAGATTTTCTGCATATCCTCCGCAGATAATCCTGCCATATAAGTAAGAATTTCTATGATATGGCTGTCGCTTGTGCGCAATGCGTCTGCGAACCCGCTCAGGGCAGCCCTTACAAATTCTTCACCATCCATATTTTTTGTTGTACTTATTAATTTGGAAACAAAGGCTATAACACCGGAGCTTTTGTCTGATAAGGCTTTTAAAAATGGTAAAGAGTTTGCGGCGATGGCAGCAAATTCCCTCTTTGCTGTTTTTTTGTTTTTTCTGAAAACGATGTATTCTTTAATTCTTTTTGTCATAAATCTATTTCCTTTCCTTGTTCTATTCTGCTTCATTCCGCTTATCCCTTAGTCCATGACTAACTTTGTTTTTACGGGGATGACGGAAAGATGATTTTTGACATAAAAATATTTTGTATCCCTGCTATGGTTTCCGCCCAAATCTTTATAGGCGGTATATATATCATCAAATTCTTCCACATCCGATTCCGGAATACCATCCAAGGCAATATATTGGCGGTATCGTTTATCAATTTCTGCGCCGAGCAATTCCTTATTTCCGCGCAGCAATGCGTGAATTTGTTTATCCCGAATCAACTCATTTTCTGTTATCTTCTTCATTGAGTCCGCTAATTGCTCCTGCATTTTGACAGATTGTCTGACGTCGTAATTGTGTTTCTGCTGCAGGGCGGACAGATTTTGGGAAGTCTGGATGATTAAATCATGTTCCTCCCGTTTTTTTCTCATCCACTTAGTTTCAAGTCCGAGTTTATGAATCGTCCATTCCAAGACAGACACAATCGCTTTGAAGCTGAGCAGGATGATGAAGACAGAAACAAATACGGAGTTTAAATCAATAGTTGTCAATGCGCGTATTTCTTCCATATCCATAGTTACCATTGCCTTTCTTACTTTGCTTTACCAATTCCTTTGGCGACCAATTTGGCAAGCTTCGTCCTTTTGGCAAGTCCTTTTGCCTTTTTGTAATCACTTTTATTTGTGCAGAAAAAGGTCTCCAGAAGGATTGCCGGCGGTTTCGTGCTATTGAGAATATACAAATCGTTGCGCTGTTTGATTCCGCGGTTGGTAAATATCGTGGATAGTTGCTTCTGCACCTTTTGTGCGTATTTTTTTCCAGCAGAAGATTGGTAGAGAACTTCCGTACCCTTGGCGCTTGGTGATGCGGCGTTCAGATGTAATTCCATCACTAAATCATACGCTCCGCGTTCAATGATATCAAGTTTATAGCGTCGCTCCTGTACAGAAGATAAAAATTTCTTTTCTGGACAGATAATGCGTGTCACCTTGTGACCGTTTTTTCTCAAAGCGGCCGCAACCTGTTTGGAAAATGCCCGATTCCATTTGTACTCATTACATCCCCCGTATTTT
This sequence comes from uncultured Eubacterium sp., assembly GCA_910577295.1. Lineage (GTDB taxonomy): Bacteria > Bacillota > Clostridia > Lachnospirales > Lachnospiraceae > Eubacterium_F. Next base: position 85,037 of record CAJTLS010000006.1, on the reverse strand, counting down.
CTGCCGTCTGCGCTTGTATATGAACCGTTTTTGAGTTGTGAGTGTCCGACTGTTAATGCAATTTTCAAATCATTTCCCCTTTCCTTTCCTGTCATTTTTGCTTATGAGCTCTTCGATAATTTCTTCCGACAGTTCTCCGCTGCGGATTGCGTCTGCAATCTGTTGGACTTTTTGGGAAATTGTCGTGATATTGCAGTTTTTCCAAGTATTTCGAAGAACTGCAATGATGAGAAATAGAGTCGAAATAATATTTGATAGTTCTTCGTTATTAATTGGAATAATATTTACGCCCCAAATTTGTAAAAGGGTATTAATGAGAGCAATTAGCAAAATGAAAATGTTGGTTGCTGTTTTTTTTGTAATGCCTTCTATTTTTATTTTATTCATTTGCAATTCTTATTCTCCCTCTGTTTATAAAAAAATAGTAAGAACCATGCCCTCAAAAGAGAGAGGCATAGTTCTTACCGTTTAGCTAACTTACAGGTTTAGTCAACGTTTACCTGAATTACATCTTTGATGTCGCCATAAGCTAAATTAATATATGTAGTACCGCTGGCAACGCCGGTTACAATTCCGTTTTCCACAGTAGCGGTAGCAGAATTTTCGGAAGTAATCACACAGTCGGAAGAATCAATGCTGACGTTGCTGTATAAGCCGCCCTTGATACCAATAATATGCACAGGCTGTGTTTCGTTGACTTTCAAATTGAGTACTGCCGGTGTGGCCGCAATTTCAGTAACGGCAACTGCCGATTCTGCGCTTGGAATTTCGGAGATATATGCGTAAACGCTTCCGTCTGAGCAGCAAGCGCCTTCGACAGCCAAGGCATCACCATCCAGTTTCGTTGTTGTATTGCCGCCGGCTTCAAGACTGATATCAAAGGTGCCGTTTAACTGGAAAGATGGAACTTCAATTTGAACTTCACCTACTTTACCTTTCTTATTGTTGTGCTTGTCAGCGCTCAATACCAAGCGGCCGATAAATGGCGCCGACTGGGTATCAACAGTAACTCTCTTTACATTCGTGCTATACTGATAGGTAGCAAGAACGCTGTCGTTGCTTTCCCCTACGGTAATGGTAGTGCCATCCGGCGTGACTTCTATGGTAGAGCCGTCCGGTTTCTCCACATACACCTTTCCGACAGGAACTTTCTTAAGGTTGCCCGTACCGTTTTTCAGTGAGACGCATTCCGCAACGGAGAATACATCTTTAAGTCCCTCAAAGATAGTGGAACCAACATTTGCGGCAAGGTATCCAAGATTCCATTCTGCCATTTCAATCGATGGCGCCAGTTTTCTGCCGTACTTATATTTGTACAGCACCTTATTTCCTTTACCGCCTGTGATTTCCTGATCTTCCATTGACACGGCAATAGAAGTATTCAGGGAAGTCGTACCTGTGAATGCCAACATATCATTTACAAAAAATGCAACGTCGGCGGTTGATACAATAAAGTCTTTTGAGTGTTTCATATGATTTCCTCACTTTCATGTAATAAATTTTTTATAAAAAAAGAAGCAAACCGCTATTCGATTTTACTTCTTAATTCATCCTCGTCGGTTTTGAGATTTTCGTATTCATCCATGGACTCAATACTTGTCATCCAATGTTGAACAGGCTCTTTAAATGTAACCATGCCACTCATCTCTCCGGTGCGACATGCCGTATATTCCTCGTGTTTATTAATCCGTTTTATGTATCTCCAGAATTTTCTTATCGTCATATTGGATACATATTCTTCCGTGACGTTCATCCCGATGATTAAGGAATCGATATAATCTTCAATTTCTGATTTTTCTTTGTGCTTCTTTGCCTCAAATTCTTTTGCGTGTTCCAACGCCCGAATCGTGTCTATGTTGATAAACTCGTCAATATCAAAGTCGATATCATTTTGCATGATTATAATTTTTCGTATATCATCAAATCTTTTATTGGTTATCGGAACATCGTTAATTGAAATATCAAGGGTAGTGGCATTATGTTGTATGACGGAGTCGCTTCCACAGCATAGCTGTAACATTCCCAAGATAAAGTCGTAATAAAATGGAAGCAGTGGCATATCGTATCTCGCAGCTAATTCTCCATTTCGGCACGCATATTTGATAAAGTCCCAATAATCTGCTTTGAGGATATTTTTATCATGGAAAATTGAATTTTTTCGAAGAGTAAGAGCCATCTGATACTGCTGAAATTCAATGATGTTTTTCATTTTTACGGGATACAGAGTTATTGATGGATGATAGGGAATCCCCTCATTAAACATGATAAATGGCTGTAACGCCTGTTTGCTAATTTCCAAATTCATCACCACCCGAATTATAATTGGTAATCGTATATTTTAAGCATTTTCCATAATAGTTTGTATTCGGGGCATAGGCTGACAGATGGTTCTCGGCTGCCGGTCTCAAATCGCCGATTCCCCATAGCAGATTACTGCCAATCAGAATTCGGTCGATACATTCGCACAGCGCCCCGATTCGGTTTCCTCGTGTATCAGTAGAAAAATATCCCATATCTTTCACCTCTTTTGGTGTTGGCACAGAGGAAGAATTGAGACTTACGAGATTTTTGTTTGTAAAAACATAAATGCATAAGGTGAAATCGGTGAACAGATTGTCGCGGATTGTATCAATATCCGTATCGACAAAGACAAATGTCTTTTCTTCTGCTAATGCATCATCGGTAAAATCGTAATCGAATACATATTTACATAGGTCTGATTTTGGATTTATCAGTTTTATGAAATTTTGGCTTTGACACAGAAGATTGATAATTTCATTTTTGTATTCTTCTGCTGCATATAAGTTCGAGATAGACGGCACCCCCTTAAAAAAGTTTTTCGTTAATTTGTCCGTTATAATATTTGGATAAACATGCTTTTGTATTCACATGCGCCGGACTTGTAATATTTTGAAACATTCCTTTTGAATACTTCTTCTCTTTTATATAACTTCTTCTAATGCTTATACCACGAAATGGCTTAATACTGATTTCTTCCGATGGAGTTGTGGAAGATAAGTAGTTGAAAATAATATTTTCTGCAGAATGAAATATTCTGCGGACTGTCGCAATATTGATATCTTCACTATCAGCTATTTGTTCAATTAACGTATTTTGAGAGATTTTTATATCGAATTACCTCCAATCCAATATTAAAATTGATGGTTAAAACGTTTTTCCCTTATATACACAAAAGTTATTGCGTTATTTACGGATTATTTTTCTTCAGATTTTTTACTATGTATTGACCATAGCAAAACCAGAGCAGTTGTTTATACCGTTTTTCTCTTCCATATAAGTATTCCACCAACATATCGGTAATGGTTTCTTCTGCGTATCCGAGACGGTTAAATTCCTCTCGTATTGTGCAGGCAACATATGTGAGGTTGTCTTTGTCCTCATCTTTCATATTAATCATGTAACGGTATTGTCGGTTTCGCTTGTTGTATAAATCCGAGACTTCCTTTGCACAAATTGTTGTCTTATCCGACATCATCTTGCGGTAGTCGATAGTTTCTAATTTTAAAGCGCGGGTATTAATCCGTTTATCGGGTATTCGGTCGTATATTTTATTTACCAGACTTTCATTTCTCTTCCTTACCTGTGATTTTTCTTTGTCTTTTGCATATACAAAGAAAGCCGGAAGTTTTCCTTTTGAATAAGTTGCAATCGTTTCTTTTATGTCATCCGGAAATTCGGGTTTATATAAGGTTTTAGCAAAATCAATGACAAAGTTATTCTGGCAGCACAGTCGTTTTACACAATCCACCGCCTCCTGTTTCTCTTTTTCCGAGCCGGATATAAAAACATCGTCATTCCAGATTTTAGCGATACGGTTACTATATGTTCCGATATTGCCGCCAGTAAAAGCCGCATACAGTCCGCTGTAAATATTCGCATTATTAAGCGTGACAGGCTCCGCTTTTCTCATATTATAGTAGAGCGGAACAATACCTTTCATATTGCGCTCTGCGATTTTGATAAAATCTTTATCCGCAACGACAAGCGATTTGTCGCCGTCCACATCATACATTAATAGTTTGGAAATGAGGTCGTGCGTACTCGCATAAATGCCATTTGTAGGAAACCATTCCCGAATTTTGTCGGCCCGTTCCCCATATGAGTTATGTGCGGTATTGCTCCTTATGGCATGTTCTTTGTACAAATGAGGACTTCTCAGGCAGTCCAGTTTATCGTACTTCTGATATAGCTGGCAGAACACTTCCTGATTGTAAAGCAGCCCTTGCGGATTTTTTATATGTCCAAACCAATATTCACAGGCGGCATAAAAGTCGGGAAGCAAAAAAGTATACTTTCCGTTTACTTCCAGTTTTCCGCTGCGATATTTCTTTACAAGACTATTCTTTATATCGCGAAGTATATCTTTGGTGTATGTGTCGTTGAGAAGCGCCGGATATAGTTTGAGCGCCTTTTGAAATGGGGTCATATTTTTGTTATATGGCGTAACTCCAAAAATTTCCATCATCGTTTCCATGGAAGTACAAATATTGTTAATGCGCTCTGCTGATTTGCGAGTTAATAAATCAACTTCGTCGTCCGTTATATCGGTAAGAGTCTGAAGCATCTGGTAATTCAATCTGCCATTGGGGATACGCTCTTCTTCTACATTGCATTTTCCAGCAGTGCAGTGATAGGTTTTAAATGCCGTTTTGTATTCCTCCCATGAGTCATAGTAGTTATGCATTTTGAACTGGCTTTTTGTAAAAATAATCTGAATATCTTCTTTTAAGATGTCATGTTTTTTGTTATAGATATCCGTAATAATGGGGGAACAGTTATTCACTTCAATAAACTTCCGGAAATCAAACACGCCTAGCAATCCCTTAATCCACGGGGAGCGGAACATAAAATTTTTAGTGGAGGCGCAAGGCAGTATCATTCCCGCTCCGTCGGTGTGGGGGATTGGCACATTATCCGTTTTTCTTGTAATCGAGTAATCTGTTTCATTCACAAAATCAAACGTGCCGGACACCTTTGTTTCAAAATCATCTATGACAATGGTTTTATCAATGTCAAATTCTTTCCATTCATCCGTAGCAGAGTTTGTTAAAGCCATATAGGCTAAGTGCTTATTTACATTATTACCGCCCTTTGCATTAATGTTTTCGATAGTGAGTCCGCACATAATAGTTTTCTCGATTTTATTCCATACGGATTCCTTGATGAAAAGGGCCTTTTTCTTACGGATTTGTCCGGCAGAGGAGGTAAAGTATCTGTATTTTTCGCCCTGAAAAGTAAAACCATGAAACAATATATCCTTAAATACATCAAAATGGTAAATCTGCACGACAATCAAATCGTTTGTCAACTCATCCTGTGTGATTCCGATTGTCCTGCTCAAAGCGGAATCAAAGACGGAAATAATGTTTGTGATGTTTAACCTATTTTCATTGATGGAACGGATGTGATTTTTGCCGTTTGACAACTCATTGACTCTCACTTTATTGGAGAGGAGGGTCAGAAGTTTTTCTTTTGAATCCTTTTCTTTCTCTCTTTTGTGTTTTCCTATTTTATTCCATCGCAAATATTGTGCGATATTCTCGTGTGAATGTTCAGGAACATTAAGTTCGTTTGTTTTTCCGCTCGTCAAAAGTTTTATGTCGCCCGCTGAATAGCCGGACTGTTTTAGTTTTTCTTTTATCTCCCGTAATTTCTTTTGTACATCCTTGTACTCGCTGCGATATCTGACATTCATATTGTGTAAATACTGTTCGCGGCTGCTATAAAAATGTGAGGTATCAATGGAATACATATAATATTGTCTGTCTAACAAGTTATCGCTCCCTTTCGTTTATAATGATAAATGCCGATCCGGCGTATCGTTATCTGTCCGCATTGTCTTCCTGCTCTAGCCAGACTTCCCAGTAGCCATCGCAATACTTTGTTTTTAAGTCGTTATAATGAAATCTGACAAGGTCCAAAATCTGGTATATATAGTAGCAATAATCCACCTGTCCGGCGCGTATGTTAGATAGAACGTCGTTTATAAAGGAGGAGTATGACTGCCAGTTTGTATATCCCTCATAGGTTCCCTGCGTTTCTTCTTTCCATATTTTTTCTTCGTGAACATATTTACCGCAAAACTTTTTTGACTTTCCTCTTTTATATGGTGTTATAAATAGTTTGCGGATAGTGAATTCTTTTTGCCATTGCTCGTCGGTTAAAGTAGAAGATGGTCTTCCACTTGTATTGAAAAGAATTTTTTTCTTTTTCATCTCTTCTATTGTCATTTTCCTTAAATCTCCTTTCTTTGATTATGCTTGTGTGAAAGCGTCATAGTATTTATTTCTCTTTTTGTTTTTCACTTTTTGCAAAAATGCGACAAATAAAAAAGAACAAGTGTTCGAAAAAGATATTGACAAAATACGAACAAGTGTTCTATACTATATTTAAAGAAAAGACAGAGAGGATGTAGTGTGAGCTTATTATGATGAATCAGATATTAGTCCAATATTATAATAATAACGCAAGAAAACTCCGCAAATTAGTGGATGGGATTTTAGCCAGATTTTCAGGATGGTCGAATAAAGATGTTGATGATTTCTATTCATTAGCCAATGAAGTATTTGTCGACGTTATGAGAAAATATGACAACTCGCAGTCATTCGAAGTGTTTTTGTATTCCTGTTTGTCGAACCGTATTAAGACAGAGATAACAAAGAAGAATCGGGAAAAGCGTAAGGCTGATAAACTGTCGATATCAATTGATACGCCGATCGGCGATGAAGAAGATATTACGATTGCCGATGTGATTGCGGACGATTTTGATATGGAGAGAGAGGTTATCGGGAAAGAACAGGAAACAGGCAGTCTCAGGATAGCAAAGTATATGGACAAACTATCCCGATTACAGAAAAGCGTACTGAAACTTGTAGTTGAGGGTTATCTGCCGGAGGAGATAAGAGAAAAATTGCAAATTAATAAAGCGCAGTATGCCGACTGTTATGAGGCAATCCATTCATACAGAAATGTATGCGTATTATTTTAATGATAAAGCAAGAGAGAATAGGAGTATGGTTGTGCGTCCGACGCCGCTATTCCGGAATGGAGGTTATAATGGCAAGGCCAAGAAAACAAACGTATACGTTAGATATGTACTTAAATAAGATTAAAGATGGCGATATTTGCAATGACGCCGATGTACAAAGACATTTTATCTGGACAAAAGAGCAGATAAACGAACTCGTTGTTACGGTTCTTATGGATGAGTATATTCCTCCGATTATACTTGGTGAAGAGGATAGCTCCCAACTGCATATTGCGGATGGCGGACAGCGCAGTTCCGCATTAAATCAGTTCCGATATGGCAATTATAAAATAACATCTTCTGTTGAAAACTCGGTTATTTCCTATAAAAAGAAGGAAAAAGCAAAGGATGGCAGCGTCGTATGGAAAGATACCACCTTTGATATTAAAAACACGACGTATGAAAAACTGCCAAACGAGTTAAAGAAGAAATTTAACGAGTATCAGATTGATACGATTATCCATGAACATTGTGACAGGCATACGATTTCAAAATATATTAAACGGTACAATAATCATACGTCCATGAATGCGAATCAAAAGGCGTTTACACTGTTAAATAATTATGCTGGTTGTATTCGGAAAATAGTGAGCAGAAAATTCTTTCTTGATTATAGTGTTTTTACGGAGACAGAAAAGAAAAAGGGGGTTACAGAACGTGTAGTTGTCGAAACGGTGATGTGCTGTAATTACTTTCAAAATTGGAAAAAACAGTGCAAAGCTGCCTGCAAATACTTAAACAGTAATGCGGACAAAGAAGTTTTTAAGCGGTTGGAAAATAATTTGCACAGATTGGAAAACATCATTACAGACGATATAAAAGATATATTTAATAGTAAGGATTCTTTTTTGTTTCTCACTCTGTTTGACCGATTTACAAAATTAAGATTGGAGGATATTGAATTTGCCTGTTTCCTGTCTGAGTTTAAACATCATTTGCGTCACACGGGAAAAAATGCGGAGGGAATGCTTTTCGATGAAATCGATAAAGAGAAATCAACAAAGGACAAGGCGGTCGTCGGTGCCAAGCTGGATATGCTCGAGATGATGATGAAACAGTTTTTACATATTCCGAAAGAAAGTGCAACTGGATATATGGACGAGTGTCTTTTTATTTCTGAAATGGTCGGCATAAACAGGGATATGGCAAGAGAAGATATGGAGCTATATAAGGAGACGCTGGACGATTTGACAGAAAAGACGATTCCTGCCGAATCGAAACTGCTGGAGAAAGAGAATCGTATTTCACTTCTGGCAATGGTTGCTTATTCGTACAAAGAAGATAAAGATTTGGACGACTGGCTGCCGCATTATGCAAAGCAGAAGAACCATTATCTGCTTGATCAGAAGAAAAATTTCCTGAAAATGAAACAGGATTTTGAAGAATTGCATCGAAATCCTTGTCAAGTAGGGAAAAATGTATTAAAATAGATACACAACTGAAATAACTTACATATAACTTTATATGAGTGGAGGGTTTAATGAGTAAATATTCATTAGTAGAAATCAATGACAGGTACGTGGATGTTCTTCGGGAATTGGGAAACATCGGGGCGGGAAATGCGACGACTGCGATAGCATCGATGTTGTCAATTCGGGTCAACATGAACGTGCCGAAAGTGGAACTGCTAGAGGTTTCCAAATTGGGGACTTCCATCTGTCCGGAAGATGAAATCATCGTTGGTATTCTAATGGAGATTAAAATGGACATAGAAGGAAGTATGATGTTTTTAATGCGATTGGATTCCGCTCAATATCTTGTAAATAAACTTATGATGCGGGACAGCGAATATGAAGCGGAGTTTGATGAGATGGATTTGTCTGCTCTGAAAGAGATTGGCAATATTATTGCCGGTTCTTATCTCTCGGCATTGTCAGCAATGACGAATCTTGTTATTTCACCGTCTATTCCATATCTGGCGGTTGATATGGCTGCCTCAGTGCTTAGTGTGCCGGCTATTGAATTTGGGCAATATGGCGACCATGCATTGTTGATTGAAACGGAGTTTGGCGATGATTTTATGATTAATGGTTATTTTATCCTTATGCCGGAGCAGGAATCTTACGATAAAATACTAAAAGGTTTAGGATTTGAGATTTAGAGGTAGTGGAAATGAGTAATATAACAGTAGGAATGGCAGATTTGAATATTTGCAGGGCCCCGGATGTACTTATTACAGTAGGACTTGGCTCATGCATTGGATTAACTTTATATGATCCGGTAAACAAAATAGGAGGAATGGTTCACTATATGCTGCCGGACAGTCATATAACGGCAAATAACGGTAATATTGCTAAATTTGCAGATACGGGTATACCGGAATTATTGAAACGGATTACGTTAGCAGGTGCGAATCGAAGTCGTCTGATTGCCAAGATTGCCGGTGGTGCAAAAATGTTTGGTGTTAATCAAATGTCAAACATAGGAAGCATAGGAGAGAGGAACGCTGCTGCGGCCAAACAGATTTTAAATGAATTAAATATAAAGTTAGTCGCAGAAGATACGGGATTAAACTACGGACGAACGGTAGAATTGCACTGTGATACGGGAGATTTTCATATCAAGGCGATTAAAAAACCGATTAAAGTTATCTAAAAAAATATGCGGATGACAGGACTTGAACCTGCACGGGGGTTGCCCACTAGAACCTAAATCTAGCGCGTCTGCCAATTCCGCCACATCCGCAAGCAAAAATCATTATAACAGATTGAGATAGGTATGTCAAATCTGACATAATTTTAAAGGAACGCAGACTTTTTTTTCTAAAAAAACGTGCAAAATCAGATTTATATGGTATACTAATTACAATGTAAGTCGAAACAATTGGAGAAAGCAGGTGTAGAGAATGAGTGCAGTAACCGCATTAGGGATTTTAGGGGCGATTGCCATCTTAGCAGTTATTATTACAGTCGTAGCAGTGGTATCTGCAGTTGCAGGTTCTGTTGATGCGATATCCGATGAGGAAATGTAAGGAAATATGTGTGAAAAAGGAGAGCGGAGATATCAGTGAAAAGGTGATGTCTTCGCTTTTGTTGTTGAATGGAGGATAAAAATGAAAGATAAGAGGTTAGAGACTATCTATGCATTGCCGCTGATGTGTATATTGGCTGTTATTCCACTGGTGACATTCATCACGGTATATCATACGGATATCGGCAACAATACATGGATTACCGGAACGGCGTTTTATGATTTCTTCTTATATTACAAATCACAACTGCTGATGCTGACGGGCCTTATTATGGGGATTGCGACAGCTGTTTCCCTGCTGCGTGGGTATCATGGCAATCTGTACGGAAAGAATAGCTATTATGCTTTGATTCCGATAGGTATATTTGCCCTGTTCTCTTTTGTATCCGCAATGGTTTCAGAACACAGGGCGGATGCTCTGTTTGGTGGATATGAGCAGTTTGAGGGACTTTTTGTTATCTTGTGTTACGTCTTTTGTTTTGTGTTTGTGTATATTTATGTGACGGACAGGAAATGGCTGGATTTACTTTTGTATACGTTGCTGATTGGTTCTTTAATTTTAAGTTTTACGGGCGCTATGCAGGCCTTTCATTGGGATTATATGACAAATAAGAAGATGATTCCCTTTCTGACGATGTTCTTGAAAAATGTGCCGGAGAATTTTTCTATATCGGCCAGTTTTGGCAAAGGTGTGTCTTATGCAACGCTTTACAATCCTAATTATGTGGGAACTTATGTGGCATTGGTGCTGCCGGTGACGGTTGCGCTCGGGTTTTGGGGCCGCAAGCTCATTTTTCGTATTTTGGCCGGTATTTCGGCGCTGTTTCAAATAATTATGTTGTTTGGCGCCCAATCGATGACCGGACTAATCGGAGTGGCCGGAGGAGCTTTGGTTGCAATTCTCTTTCTCTTTGCCGATTTACGAAAGAACCGTCGCCTGCTCTTTGGCATAGGCGGTGTCGTATTGCTCGCGATAGCAGGCGTGCTGGTTGGGAAGCCGGATTTGCTCCGGCAATTTACGCAAACAACCATTTCTTCTTGTAACTATACCGTCTCTTCCATTGAAACGTCAAATGACGCATTTCAGATTTCATTAGATAATGGGAAAAGGATAGAGGGAAGGATTGCACAGGGAAAAGGTATTCATGAATGTACGCTATATGATAGTGCCGGAAGTCCTTTGCCGACAGCGGGAACTCTGGCAGCCGGACTTACGATACCGAAAGAAGAATATAAAGGAATTGCATTTTTTTCAGACAGCAAGCAGTTTTCGGAGGGGGACAAGACAATCAATCATGATATATTACGCATCTCTGCCGGAGAAAATTACTCGTGGGAATTGTTAAAACGAAACGATAAACTGTACTATATCAACGGTGTTGGCAAATTAGACACGCTTCGCAAAGTGGAGTCTATGGGATTTGAACATCACTATGATTTGGCGACGAACCGGGGATATATCTGGTCGAGGACATTGCCGTTATTACAGGAAAGCATGCTGCTTGGAAAGGGAGCGGATAATTTTGTCTATGCATTCCCGAATGATGATTACGTGGGGAAAATCAATTGTGGCTTCGGAAGCCAGACGATTACCAAACCTCACAATATGTATATGCAGATTTGGGTACAGGATGGTATGCTGGCGTGTCTTGCTTTTCTTGCTATTTTTGTTATTTTTGCCATTCGGACATTTCGCAGATGTTTTAAAAAGGGAACGTTGACGTATGTGCAAAAGATACAGATAGCCGTTTTCTGTGGCAGCGCCGGATACATGACAGCAGGAATAGCCAATGATTCAACGATTTGTGTGGCGCCGATATTCTGGTGCCTGCTAGGAACAGGGATGGCGGTTTCGTGCAAAAATTGGAAAGAATAATGCACAGGAGCAGCAGCCTGCCGCCGTCAGAATAACTTTCCAATACCATTTTGCGGTATTGGGTTGGGGAGTATCCGGTCTGCTTTTTAAAGATACGGTTGAGGTAGTCAAAGTTACATTCAAACTGCCGTTCAATCATGCTGCTGGAAAATTTCCGGGTATAATTATTATTGAATTCCTTTAATAATCGGTAAACGATAAACATTGAGCTTTTAATGCTCCTTTTCTGATGGGATAACATTGGTTTCGTGAACAGGTGGAAGAGATAAATGAATCCACTTTGTTTTTGTTAAGATGCTTGTGAAATGTTTCCTCGTCTTCCTCTCAAAAGGGCATCTCCTCCATGTGAAAGTGAATATAAAAATAGGTACAATGTTCGTTGATTTTATATCTGTGATGTTCTTTTCCCAGCTCTAATAAGAATCAATCGCCCTCTTGCATTTCAGGGATAGCAAGAAAAACTTCCGGTGACAGACCAACCGGGCAAAGACCCTGTGACGGTTACCCCGAATCCGCCTGATGATTTGAAAGGAAACAATACCGAAACAGGAAAAAAGTCCGGCAAATTGGCAAAACCGAAAAAACTGGTATTCAAGTCATTGAAAAAGAAAGGGCGCAGGTTTGTTCTGAAGTGGAAGAAGTACAAAGTAGATGCGATTGAAATTTATATGAAAAAGGCAAGGGGAAATTAAAAAATTACCACCAAAAAGGGAACGGCTACTTCTTACAAAACCAAAAACCTTGCTTTTCTTAAAATCATAATCTGTATGAAAAAGGAAATTGCGAATTATAAATAACATTGCCTATATGATAATATTCTGATAAAATTAGGATAAAATAGATGATGAAAAGGAGTGCTTAGATATGATACAAATTCGACCTGTTTCTGACCTTAGAAATAAATTTCCGGAAATTGAAACTATTGTAAACAGCGGAAAACCTGTTTATCTTACAAAGAATGGCTATGGAGCTATGGTAGTTTTAAGTTTGGAGGAATATGCAAATCTGACAGATAATGTAGAGATGAAACTTGACGAGGCCGATAGGCAGGCAGCAATGACGGAAGAAAGGCTTTCCCATGAAAACGTATTCAGCAATGTAAGGAGTACAATACATGGAAAATAAATTTTATCATCTCCGTTATCTGCCAATTTTTGAACAGGATTTAATCAGTACAGCGAATTACATTACCAATGTTTTAAAGAATGAGGACGCTGCTCTGCGTTTGATTGACGATGTAGAGGCTGCGATTTTGGAAAGGTTGAATAATCCTGTTGCTTTTGAACCATACATTTCCGCAAAAAAGCGAGACTATCTGTATTATAGAATCTATGTGAGAAATTACGTTATTTACTATGTGGTGATTGATGATGTAATGGAAGTACGGCGGTTGTTATATGGTGCCAGAGATACGAATAAGCAGTTATAGTTTGTTTGTAAAGATAATCTTATATGCGTATAAGCAGCTTTTCTTAGCGGTGTAAAGTATACAAGCAGAATGAAAGCGAAACGGTTTCTGAAAAAATTAAACAACGCACCTATGATTTAAAATCCAGAGAACAGTGGCGCATGATATAAGCGAATATCCATGCTGCTGTGCTGCTAAAGGAATTTTTAACTATAATGCAGAGGTGGAGAGTATTAATTCTGTAGCGGATACGGTGGCGGTGACTGCATTTCAAGGGGGCAGATTATATTGTTTTGAAGAGTAGCAAGAATTAACTAACAGAAGATTCAAAAAATCATAATCAACATCAACATGGGCCTGTTATCATTCGGGGGAGGTGTGGAAATCTCGGCGTTATGTCTGGTACAGGTTGGCAGCCGATTTGACAGGGAAATGAAGCAATTTGAAAGGGGAAATTAAGAATGAATTTTGGACAGAATTTGTACAACTGGTTTTTAAATAATGCACAATTGCTGGTGCTTATGTCAATCGTGTTTATCGTGGGGTGAATTTGTCTATTTGTGAGAAATCTGATATAATAAGGCTACTATTCAGGCGGAGGTTAATTACATGCAAGCTATCAAGGCAAATTCGATTTCGGAGTATATTAAGATATTAGAAAATTTAGGAATAGATAATTATATTTATAGAGGACAAAATGAACCTTACTATAGGATACAGGCAAATGGATTCCGTTCATATCAAGGTGGATGGGGTTCAGACAAAATATATAATATTGATAAAGTATCTAAAGACTATTATCTACAAATTGTGTCAAAATTAACAAACGAGGAAAACCAACACTTTTTAGCATTTTGTCAACACTATGGAATTCCAACAAATCTGATTGATTTCTCATATTCTCCTTTAATTGCCTTGTTCTTTGCATGTCAAGGAAAGAGAGAACCCACTTTCTCTTTATCTGAACTTATTGGTAATATATCTATTCAAAAATTAAAAGATGATTCTTCTACACAGAATATGCTGATACATAATCTTATAAACAAACTAAAAAAACCTATGTTATCGGAATATGCACAAGTTTATTTGCTAAACAAGAAATGGCTTTTAGATATAACAGATATAATATCAACAGTTGGACATAGTAATTTCCTTCAAAGTATTTATAATAATAAGGAAATAAGATTGCAACTTATTCATAAGCTTAAAAATTTATTCGAAAAGTCAGTTATTAAAACTTCTGAAATTTCAAATTGTTTAGTACAACTAATTGAATGTTATAAAGAAAATGATTCAACTTTTTGTGGAAGTTCTTTTAAAAATGAAGATTATGAAGATGACGACTTGTTTTTATATCAACATCGTTTAAAAAATGAACCGCTTGAGGATGTTATTCTGCCATTATACTATTTTGTTTATAATGAGATGGAAGATGAAAGAATTCCATATGAATCCGATATTTTTTCTGGATATCCAGAAGATGGAGACATATATCAGTTATCTGCTGCCACGTATTTGTGTCTGTTAGCAAATATAATTCAGATTTTTTATAATGACAGAAAAGGAGTTGATAAGCTAGAGTTAAATTTAAAAATATATTTCACATATCAACCACCTAATTTATTTGATAGAATTAGTGTGCAGAAAGGGCTTTTTGTATATCAACCATATTTTTATTCACATGATACAATGTTGAATTATAATACATTAAGTGTACAGAATATTATTCCAGATGTACATATTGAAATTAGTAATTATCAAAAAATTCTTTCCGAATTGGATACTCTAGGAATAAATCTAGGGAGTGTATATGGTGACTTAGACAATATTGCAAAAGCTGTTGTTTATTCTTATGAAAAGACAAACAAAATGTAAATATCAAAAAGCGTAAAATATAAAGCAATTTTCCAATTAGGTTTGTTGCTTTTTTTATGCAAATGTTTAATAAACAGTTTGCGTTCCTACACAAATTCAACTTGAACAAAGATATTTTGAAGATATGGTAGAACTGACCGGCTGCAACTATATCTCCGACCTGCCCCACCGCAGGAAAAGGGGCTGGAAGAATTAAAGGAGTTGACGCCGCACTCCTACCCAAAAGAACAGTTAAAAAATTTTTCCATTATGTATTCGATGTGGATTTGTAATCATGGGAACACTGAAAAGTAAGAAAGGACGTGAAGTAACTTGTATGAAATGAGGATTTATCTGTTAAACAATACAAAGCCTTACTGTGAGGACACGAGGAATACTCCGGCGCTCTGCAGAACCACATCGGCCATGCGTCAATTGGGCAAGAATGGAATCTAGCGACGAGTATCTTTAGGTGGAGTGCAAAAATTATTATAAATTAGCACTCACCTATTGACAGTGCTAACAACTTGCGCTATACTGTACCTGTGTTCTACACAAAGTATAACAATGCGTATTATATTGGATTAGATGCCTGAAAGAATTTTTAAGCGTCTGTATCCACATACTAAATCGTGAAGGGAGTGTTTGGCATGGGCGGTACGAAGTTTACACAAAAGGCGGAAGAGATTATAAACGGTGTTGGTAAAATTGTTTATGATTTTGGTAATCAGGAGATAGCGCAGGAGCATTTGCTTTACGGAATGCTCACGATTGAGGGCAGTCTGCTGGCGGAGCTCATACAGAAGATGGATATCTCTCCCGAGGTTTTGACGGCTCAGGTTGAGGGTTTGATTAAAAAGAGGCCGAAAGTCGAGGGCGGTCAGATTTATCCGTCAAACGACTTCAATAAAGTAATTGTTTATGCAGAGAGCGAAGCGAAAGAGATGGGCGACGAATATATTTCAGTTGAGCACCTATTTCTGAGTATGCTCAAGCATCCATCAAAAGAGTTGAAAGATTTATGGAAAGAGATGCGTATTGACAGAGAGCGGTTTTTGCAGGCATTATCGAAAGTGCGCGGCAATCAGAGGGTGACTACGGATAATCCGGAAGCTATCTATGAAAGTCTCGAAAAATATGCGACCGACCTTGTGCAGCGCGCGAAAGAGCAAAAACTGGACCCCGTCATAGGACGTGACGCCGAGATACGGAACATGATACGCATCTTATCGCGTAAGACAAAAAATAATCCGGTGTTAATCGGTGAGCCGGGTGTCGGCAAGACGGCAGCAGTGGAAGGGCTGGCGCAGAGAATTGTAAGGGGCGACGTGCCGGATTCGTTAAAAGATAAACAGGTGTTTTCCCTTGATATGGGTGCGTTGATTGCCGGAGCCAAATACCGAGGCGAATTTGAAGAACGGTTAAAAGCAGTGTTAGAGGAAATAAAACAGAGCGATGGGCAGAGTATTCTTTTTATTGATGAACTGCACACGATTGTCGGGGCGGGAAAGACGGATGGCGCCATGGATGCCGGAAATCTGTTGAAACCGATGCTGGCGCGCGGGGAACTGCACTGTATTGGCGCTACTACGCTCGATGAGTACCGTCAATATATTGAGAAAGATGCGGCGCTCGAGCGGCGTTTCCAGCCTGTGCTTGTAGAAGAGCCGACAGTGGAAGATACGATATCCATTTTGCGGGGATTAAAAGACCGCTATGAGGTATTCCACGGGGTAAAGATTACCGACGGCGCGCTTGTTTCGGCGGCTGTGTTGTCAAACCGGTATATCAGCGACCGCTTTCTGCCGGACAAGGCCATTGATTTGGTAGACGAGGCGTGTGCCCTTATTAAGACAGAGCTTGATTCACTGCCGACGGAGCTCGATGAAATACAGCGGCGCATTATGCAGATGGAAATAGAAGAGGTAGCGTTAAAAAAGGAAACGGATAATCTCAGTCAGGGGCGTCTTGCCGAATTGCAAAAAGAACTGGCGGAGCTGCGAGAGGAATTTGCCGGGCAGAAAGCACGTTGGGATAACGAAAAATCTTCTTTGGAGCAGGTGCATACGCTAAAAACGCAGATTGAAGATATAAACAATCAGATTGAGCTGGCGCAGCGCAATTACAATCTGGAATTGGTTTCAGAATTACAATACGGCCAGCTTCCGCAGTTGCAGAAGAAGCTGCAGGAGGCGGAAGAGCAAAAGCGGCAGGGAGAACTTTCGATGGTACATGAGAGTGTCACCGACGAGGAGATTGCAAAGATTATTTCCCGCTGGACGGGGATTCCGGTTGCCAAGCTGACCGAATCCGAGAGAAATAAAACGCTTCATCTGGATGAGGAACTTCACCGTCGCGTGATTGGGCAGGAGGACGGAGTGACCAAAGTGACGGAAGCTATTATACGCTCCAAAGCCGGTATCAAAGATCCGAACAAACCGATTGGCTCTTTTCTGTTTTTAGGGCCGACTGGGGTAGGCAAGACAGAACTTGCCAAGAGTCTGGCAGAATGTTTATTTGACAATGAATCCAATATGGTTCGCATTGATATGAGCGAATATATGGAGAAATATTCCGTGTCACGCCTGATAGGAGCGCCTCCCGGATATGTTGGCTATGAGGAGGGGGGACAACTGACGGAAGCGGTACGCCGGAAACCATATTCCGTTGTACTTTTTGATGAGATAGAGAAAGCCCATCCAGATGTGTTTAATGTATTGCTGCAGGTATTGGACGACGGACGGGTGACGGACTCGCAAGGCCGCACGGTTGATTTTAAAAATACGATTCTCATTATGACGTCCAATCTGGGAGCCGAGTATTTGCTGGAGGGCATTGACGCCGAGGGAAATGTGGCGGCAGAGAGCGAGACGTTAGTTATGGAGCAGTTAAAGAGCAGCTTCCGCCCGGAATTTCTCAACCGTTTAGATGAGATTATTATGTTTAAACCGCTGACAAAAGAAAATATTTCCGGTATTATTGACTTATTGTTGGCGGATATCAACCGCCGCATTGCCGATA
Source organism: uncultured Eubacterium sp. (assembly GCA_910577295.1). Lineage (GTDB taxonomy): Bacteria > Bacillota > Clostridia > Lachnospirales > Lachnospiraceae > Eubacterium_F. Next base: position 66,860 of record CAJTLS010000006.1, on the reverse strand, counting down.
AGGAACTCGAATTGTCGCTGACAGATACCGCGAGAGATTTTATTACGCAGCAAGCTTACGATTCGGCGTATGGCGCCAGACCTCTGAAACGATATTTGCAGAAAAACGTGGAAACACTATTGGCAAAGAAGATATTGGCGGATGAAGTTTCGGCCGGAGAGCGCTTGACGCTGGATGTGGAATCGCAGCAGTTGCTAATCCGCTGACAGCTTGTCTCCCGAGACATATTTGTGACACAGGAATAACCAATTTGTGCCATCAAAAAGGAAATGTTTTGACATTTTAGTTTGCTAACCTCCTATCATAGATATTGTGATAGGAGGCTTTCTTATGGGACGGTATGAGAAAATAAAAATCCGTTGGAGCAATTATTGGAAAAATCCATATGCTGCCGTGCGGTCGGGGCAGGATATATGCCGTATGTTAGAGTGTATGTGTGGGGGAAACAGGAAAATGTTTGCAGAGCAGATTAGCACAAAGATTGAAATCAAAAAAAGCCATGCAAGAATTTCTTCTATGTTGGAGCAATATTATGAAGCGTTGTTGGACAAGAAAAAATATTCGGAAGATCATATGCTGGTTGTACTGAATCCGTATCGTCAGGCGCCGTTGACAGCGCTCATTTTACTGACAACGCGAGTGCCTTATGCGGTGAGAGTATCGCTCGAAGACGGCAGGGATTACTCACTGACTACCGAACGGACAACGAGACACCGCATTCCGGTGTTCTATTTGCATGCCGGCAGAGAAAATGAAATCACGCTTGAGTTTCTGGATGACAAAGGGGAAGTCTGTGTGAAAAGAAAAGTGTATGCCAAGACGAATCCATTGCCGAAGTCATTGGAAAACATGATACGCATTGAAGAGAAGACAGAAGAGAGCGCAACGCCAATGACGTTTGTCTTTGGCGGCGATACGAAACATCCTTACGTTTTCGATGAAAAGGGAGAGGTGCGCTATTATCTCAGCCGTAAGCCGAAATCCTATGGCGTATTTTTGTTATCGGGAGGACGTTTTTTGTTTTTAGTCAGAGATATCTGCGCGCCCTCTTATGCAAATCCACACGCTGTTCTCTGTCAGGAGATGGATTTTCTGGGGAGAGTGTATCATGAATACTATGTGCCGGAGGGGATTCATCACGACGGATGTGAGATGAAACCGGGCGGAAATCTGATTGCTGCCTCGAGCTCGATGAATGAATGGGTGGAGGACGCCATTATTGAAATAGACAGGGATACCGGAGAAATTGTAAAAACGCTTTGTCTGGAAGAGGTATTGTCAGAGCACTCCTATTTTGATTATTTTGACTGGGCGCATGTAAATACAGTGTCTTATGAGGAAGAAGACCACAGCGTTATCATTTGTATGAGAAACCTGCATTCAGTCATTAAGGTGGACTGGCAGACAAATGAACTGAAATGGATTTTATGTGATACGGAATTTTGGAAAGGAACCAAATACGAGAAAAAGGTTTTGCAGCCGGAGGGCGAACTGTCGTTTTGTTATCAGGCGCACGCTGCCTATATGCTGAAAGATGAGGGTGGGGAAGAGAAAAGACTGATAATCTATGACAACCATTGGAGTAAAAGACGTCCGGTGCCGTCTTTCGACGACGACGAAAATTCTTACGTGAAAATATATGTATTGGACGAAAAGAATGGGCGCGTCCGTCTGGAGCACCAGTATGCTACGGACAAATCCATTATCCGTTCGAACGGCATTTTATCCGGTGAAAGGGTACTTGCCATGAGCGGCTGCCTTGAAAAGAAAATTGACGGATATGGCGGAATGATAACGGAATATACGCACGGCACGGAAGAAGTCGTCAACCGCTGTCTTGTTCGGCAAACTTTTTACCGAGCCTACCCGTTTTCCGTACCATTTGAGAATTTCTGCCTGTCCATGCCGGTTTCGACCCGCTACGTAATCGGAACGGAGGACAGGGATTGGGAAATATGCGAAGAGGGGCCATTGGTACAGTCCTCTCCGGTTAAGAATTTTTCTTCCAAGATTCAATTTTATGAAGATATGCTGATGATATATGGAAGAGACCACCAGATAGGTAAAGTCTGGGTGCGCGGAACGAAACAGACATATGCCATGGATTACCATGGTACGGTGCAGAAAGCGCCGTCCAAATTCGCTTCGTTTCAGTATTACCTTGCTCTGCCTATTCGCCCTCTGGCGGCCGACCAATATGAAATCTACTTAGAAGCAGATGGCGGTGTCGTTTACAGAACCGAAAAACGCTTTGTAAAGAAAGTTTCTAATGCATAGAAAACAGCACTTTTAACAGGGCATCGTTATCTTCTGGCTTCATGAAACAGAAGCGCAGATACTGATGGTTGAGGAAAGGGAAAGAGGAGCAGTCGCGTATCATAAGATTGTTGCGAATCGCGGCGTCGAACACGTCTACTGACGTAAAATTACCCTTTATAATTTTGATGAGGACAAAATTAGCATGAGGATAAAAGGGTTTATAGTTCTGGCATTCCTCCAACTGTTGGTAAATACGTGTGCGCTCGCCGGCGATTAATTCCCTTGTCTGGCGAATATACTCCTCGTCGGTAAACATAATCTCTCCAGCGATGGCGGCAAGGGAATTGATAGTCCACGGATTTTTCTTTTGATTGATTTCTTTTAGTAAATCGCGGTTTCCGCAGACAGCATATCCGAGGCGCAATCCGGGAGCGGCAAAAAACTTGGAAATGCCGCGCAAGATAATAATATTATTGTAATATTCGGTAAGCGGTACGGCGGTCACTGCCTCTGGTTCTTCCGTAAATTCCACATAGGTTTCGTCTACGAGCACCGTGATGGATTTTCGCTTGCAAAAATCTAAAATATCTCTCATCTGCGTCCGTTTAATAACCGAGGAAGTCGGGTTGTTGGGGTTGCACAGGATGAGAAGGTCAACATCGTGCGATAATTCATCGGTCAGTGAAGCCGTGTCCAGAACAAATTCGCTTGCCTCGGTAAGTCGGAAATAGTGCGAGCGTCCTCCGCCGAGCGAAACTTCCCGCTCGTATTCGGAATAAGTTGGGCCGACGATAAGAGCCTTTTTCGGGTGGGTAATCTGGATAAACAGCGAGATTAATTCGGTGGAACCGTTGCCGACCACGATATTTTCACTGTTTGTCCCCACATAACCGGCAATACATTTGCGCAGGGAAGTATATTCCCTGTCCGGATATGTCGTAATGGCGTCAATATGCGTTGTCAGCGTGTCGCGCAGACGGAACGACACGCCGAGAGGGTTGACATTAGCCGAAAAACTGATGATATCCTCTTTGCGTACGCCATATTTTTTTTCTATTTTTTCTAAATCACTTCCGTGAAAATGTTCTTTTGCTTTCATTTTTTTCTCCCTGAGATGAGGTTTCCCATGCAGAACCCGTATTTTTTTCAATTATAGTCCTGTCAAAGTATTTTCGCAAGTTAAAATATAAAACTATTCCATTGTTCTCTAAAAAATGGTATACTATAGAATTAAGATTAGGAGGTTCTGCATGAGAGAAAAAATCTTATCCCTTGCCAAAGGAAATTTTATCTATATGACGCCTGAGTTAGTGCTGCCGGAAGAGCCGCTGACATTATCAGTAGTGTCCGGAGAACGCCTGATATATTCTTTTTCTCTGAGAAATGTACGGGGAAGCAGACTCAAAGGGTTTGGGGCAGCAGAAGATGTACATATTGATTTTCTTCCGTTTTTCGAGGGAACGGACAATGAACTTACCATGGAAATAAATGCAGAGGAGCTGGCTCCAGGCGAGCATTTGCGGGGTGAGCTTTTGTTGGTGACTGATTGCGGCGAAGCGCAGGTGCCTTATGATATCAGTATCGTAGCGCCGGAATTGCGGGATGAGAAAGGGGCGGTCAGGGATTATCATGCGCTTCAGGACAGAATTGAGGAAAATCCCGAGCACGGGGTAGACTTATTTTTATCCGATAAATTTCAGGAAGCCTTTTTGTACCGCAACGAGAGCGGTAAGATTTTATATTACTATTTGACGAAGAAAAATACAAAGCTGCAAGGAATGGAAGAGTTTCTGGTGGCCATGAAAGTAAAAGAATCTCTCCGTTTCGAAATTCACCATGAGAGCGGCAATCAAATATCGTATGAACTGAATGGAACGGACATACAAGATACGCTGCGGATACGGGTAAACACATGGGGACACACCGGAATTTATGTTACGAGTACCGCGGATTTCATTGAGCCGCATATCCATGTTTTGTGGACGGATGAGTTTGAACATAAGCAGGATATTTTAGAATTTACCATTGTAGCGGACAAGGTGCCGCAAGGGCGCCGTTTCGGACAACTCATTTTGCAGACGCCCTATGAGAAGAAGACTGTGCAGATTGAGGCTCACAACCAGTGGGGGGAACAGGAGCGTAAAATCAATCGGGCAAAAAAAGCGGCAATCGCTACTATGATACAAATGTATCTGGCGTTTCAGGAAAAGAGAATCACAAGGACAAATTTTCAAAGTTTTCTGAAAAGTAACCGCTACATATTAGAAAAAGTGAGCGGCAGATACAGTCTGGCTATGAGAGGTTACATCGCCATTATTCTTTGCGAAGAGGAGGATATCTTATCCTTTTTTCAGGAGACAGAAAATTTGGAAGTGCCGCCGTTAGGAGAAGAAACTTCCAAAGTCGAAAGCTACATTACGATTCAATTCGTAAAGACGTTGTATACGAAACGGGAAGAGGATAAAGAGCGCCTGCTTCATCTGATAGAAGCTTATGAAGAAAACGGATATCAGACGAGTTCGATAACCTATATCCGCACGCAGGTAGATAAGCGGTATCGTTCGCTCCGCTTGTTGGAAAAAGATGTCCGTGCACAGTTAGAGGCAGGGAGCTGCAGTCCCTTTCTGTATTCCGTGATGATGCAGGCCTATCGAGAGGACGCCACGCTGATTGCCAGTCTGGATACGGTGACGGTAAATACGGTGGACTATGGACTAAAGCGGGATTTGACGACGAAAGAAGTTGCCATGGCAGTGAGTTTTCTGGCAGAGCGTCTCCCCTCTTATGACGAGACGGTCTTTCGCATTTTGCAGCAGTTGTACGATTTTTTTGTTATGACTGACACGCTGCATGCCATCTGCAGTATGCTCATACGAAATGAAATTCGTCACGTAAAGTATTTTCCTTGGTTTGCGAAAGGTGTCGCCAAGCGTCTCCGGCTGACCGATTTATTCGAGTACTATATGTATACGATGGATTATGAAAAGGTGACCCGCTTGCCAGACGCTGTACTTTCCTACTTTCAGTATGAGAACCATCTGAATACGACTTGTAAAGCTTTCTTATATTCCTACATTGTGAAAAATAGCAGTGAGCGTCCGGAATTTTACCGGATGTATCATACACAAATCAAAGAATTTGCCTTTCATCAATTGGAACATCGCCGAATCTCTCCACATCTGGCTGTTTTGTATGAAGAGCTTTTGGATGGAGAAGAGATTTGCGGTGAAGTTGCGGTAAACGTGTCGCACATTATGTTCAGTTACGGGATTTGGTGCGACAATGAGCAGATGGACGGTGTTGTTGTCGTTCACAAAGAATGTGAGGGAGAGACTTATTATCCGCTTGAAAACGGATATACACAGGTCGCAATCTATACCCCGAATGTACAAATATATTTTGTGGACGACACCGGACGGTATTACACAGAGACGATAGAATACCGTATGGAGCGTCTGCTTAATTTTGACAACTTTGCGTGGCAGTGTTATGAAGAGGGGGCGGAATGTCTCCCGCTTCTTATTCATCTGGCGGCAAAGGCTGAGCGGATGGCGAAAATAGACGAGCAGCATGCAGAAGTTCTCCATCGAGTATTAAAGCGCAAAAAACTGCGGGAGTATATGCAGCAGAGAGTGTTGTTGTGTCTGTATGATTATTATCGGGAGACAAAAAATATACCGCTGTTGTTAGAAATTTTAGATAATATAGATTCGGATAAGATGAAACGAGAGCGTCTCGGAGACGTTGCGGCAGACTGTATATATCAGGGTATGTTTGATAAGGCTACGGCGATGTTATGCCGGGGAGGAGTGGAGCAATGTGAGCTCAATGCGCTTTCGATGCTGGTGACGGAACTGATACAAAAAAATACCAGTGAATTTGAGCCGCTACTGTTGAAATGGGCGTTCCATTTATATCGGAAAGAGCATTATGAAAAGGCGGCGATGGAATATCTGCTCCGCTATTATATGGGAGATGTTGCCACGATGGCTTCGATTTATCGTATCTGCCGGAAAATGCCGGAAGTGGAAATGGGCGAAGAGGCGGATGAACGGCTGCTGGCGCAACTTCTTTTTGTTGACGCCGATTTGACGGAATATGTACCTTTGTATCAGGAATATTACGAAAAAGGCGATAACCGTATGCTGGCAAAAGCATTTTTATCCCGATATGCTTATGAATATGTGGTAGAGCGAACTGAGTTGTCCGAAGAACTTTTTGTTCTTATCGAGAAAGAAGCGCGCTATGAAAAGGATTTGGTTATGGTTTTGGCCGCTTTACGTTATTATCGTAAGCAGAAGACGTTTACTGGAAAACTGAAAGAATTTGTTGAACTCAGCTTGGGAAAATGTGCCGGCGAGGGGCTTATTCTGGCGTTTATGAAAGACTATATCAATAAAGTGAATGTACCCCATGAGATTGAAAATACGGTGCTTGTTCAATATTACAGTGGAACGGACAGAGATGTGTTTCTCTGTGAGCAAAAGCCGGATGGTGAGACGGAGCGCCAGCCGATGAAGCAGGTTTTTCCGGG
>CAJTLS010000006.1:0-60055 GCA_910577295.1 uncultured Eubacterium sp. | reverse complement strand
ACTTCTCCTCTTAGGCGATGAAGAGAAGAAATGTTATATTTATGAAGAGGAAACCGATGAAAAAACGGGACTTCTCACGGTCAGACGTGCGAAAGATATAACTGTTTCCCAAGGCTTTTTCCGAATGGTGAATGAAATGATAGAAGCAAAAGAACAACAGGATGAGGACAAATACCGTGAAGTGCGAAGCGTTTATGAGAGAGCCCGTTATGCGGCGGAACGGTTATTTGTGATACATTGATGGGGCAGGCTGCTCCGGAGGGGGGAAAACATGGGCGAGAGGACATTGCTCTTAGGGTATAATCTGGGGGATGAGAAAACGCAGATTGCAGTGTATGACAAAAAAACAAGGGAGCCGGTATTAATCGGCTGGACGGAGGAGAATCCGGATGCGTTCATTGACACGGAGATTGTCATGGAAGACAAAGAACCTCTTGTGGGATTTGTTGATAAAATCCGGCGGGGAGAGGAAATTGTAATGGATGGGAGGCATTCTCATCCGGCCAATGTGCTTGCTCATTTTTTTCGTAAAACCCTGTCGCTGACGAGGCAGCAGTATCCCGGGGAAACGATACGGCAACTGGTCGTGACGGCAAGGGATGTCACACAGGAATTTGCGCAGATTATATATGAGGCTCTGGAAAAAATCGGGATTGGAAAAGAACGTGCCTTTGTAGCAGGATATAAGCAAAGTTTTCTGTACTATGTTCTGTATCAGAAAAAGGACATCTGGGTTCACGACGTCGGATTGTTTGATTACTATAACAGACATCTTACTTATTACCAGATGCACGTGGATTCTGCAAAGAAACCAAAACTGGTGGGAGTGAATGAAAAAGATTATTCGGACGCGATAGAATTTCCGACTTCCGGCGACGGCTATCAGGCGTCTGTCATTGAAAATGTTATCTATGGAGCGGTGCATAAACAGCTTCTCTCCACTCTGTTTATGACGGGAGATGGTTTTGAGGAGAGCTGGGCGGATGAAGTATTTCGCAAATTGTGTATCGGCCGCCGCCTGTTCAAGGGTCAGAACCTGTATGTGAGCGGGGCCTGCTTTGCCGCACGGGAGATAGCGGAAGCACCCCGTCTGGAAAGTTATCTGTTATTAGATGACGAGATGATAAAAAATTATGTATGGATAAAAGCATATGCCGACGCGGGCGAGCAGGAAATCGTACTGGCAAAAGCCGGAACACCGTGGTATCTTGTAGATGAAGAGGTGGACATAATTCCCGATGGGGATAATGAGATTCTTTTGATGGTAAGAAATGTATTTCATCAGGGGGAAAAGCAATTTTTACTGGATTTAGAGCCGGTTCTCACAAGGGTAGACAGACATTGCCGGATTGGTATGCGGGTACGGTTTTCTTCCCCCGACACTTGTGTGGTGACATTAAAAGACAAAGGGTTTGGAGAGTTTTTCCCTACTTCCCACCGGATTTGGGAGAAAAGTTTTAAATTAGACTGAGAGTGGAGGGCGCCATGGTAATTCTTGGAAAGGGCAAAATAGCTGATAAGCCGTATACAATGCCGTATCATGCCGGACAGGTGTATAGTATTGAGGAACTGTGTTATTATATATACAATCATATATATACGATTAACGAAGATTTTTTTCAGCCTGCCCTGCCGGTATGGCTGACAGAGGAACTCGATATGTCAGTTTTATCGGTAAAACTAAAATATATGATAGAAGAGAAGCACGGCATGAAAGATTTGGTTGTAGCCGTATTATGCAGCTGCGATTATTATAAGGAAGAGGAAATAAGGCGGATAGTAGACATTCTGGATGAGATAACGAATCTGCCAATATATAAAAAAAAGAAAATCAAAGCCGATAATTATCTCCGCGCCGGCTGTTATGCAAGAAGTCTTCACGAATACCGCAAATTGCTGCACGGGAGTTTTGCAATCAATTTCACGCCGGAGGAATACGGAGACATTTTACACAATCAGGGGATTGCTCATTTTTATATTTCTTCGTTTGAAGAGGCGATGGAGGATTTCAAAGAGGCTTATGTGCGAAATCACAAAAGCGATTCGCTGCAACACTATTTGTGGATCCTGCTTATGATTGGGAAAGAGGCGGAGTTTGAGGCAGAGGCGCTCTCGTTTGACGTTACTCAAAAGGAGAGAGGGGAAATTCGGAGACGTTACCAGGAGGCGTTAGCGGATTTTCGCATGCCGGAAGAACGAAAAGACGATATTACAAAATATAAGGATTGCATGAGACAGGCATTTGTGTACTGATAAGGAGGTGGCGGCATGGGATTGCTGAAAAAGTTCAGGAGTAAAAAGGCAGCGGAAGAAACTGCCACGGAGAACGACAATCCAGAGAGTACGAATCCACTGTTGGAGGAGTTGGAAAACGCACCGGTACAGGTGGAAAAAGAGAAAATTGATGTGCGGGATGACCACGCCCGCGTCGCTTATCTGCAGCGGCTCAATGAGGCGATTGTCGAGGCGAAGCGCCAATGTGAGGACATTAAGTTTGAGTACGGACAGGTTACTTCCTATCTGAAAGACATCCAATTGCTGGATCAGGCGCCGGACGAAGAGAAGCAGCGTCTTTTCATCGCAGCGCAGGTGATTGTGGAATTGACGAAAGAACGGAGAAAGCTGCAAAAGCAGGAATATAAATTCACGGATGCCCAGCGCAGAGCGATGGAGAATCATGAGGGAAATGTACGGCAGGACATCGAGAAACTGCAAGGCTATGAGGATTTGCAGATGAAAATAAAAAATGACTTGCGGCAGTTGGCCGGCGAGAAGAATTTGCTTCTGGCGGACAAGAAAGATATTATACGCAGACAGGCGATGTTAAAGACCGTCGGCAAATGCCTGACCGCGCTGCTTGTCGCTACCGGAGCCATGCTCGTGGCGTTGGCATATTGTTTCAGACTGGATATCGGTATGCCGTTTGTCATTGCGGTAGCAGCGGGTTTTGTACTGGCGGCGATTGTTCTCAATGAGGCGAGAAAAAATCGGGTGGATATGGTAATTACTGAAAAGAAATGTAACCGCGCCATATTTTTAAGCAACCGTGTAAAAATAAAATATGTCAACAATGTCAGGACGTTGGATTATATGTATCTGAAATATCAGGTGAGAAACGTAACGGAATTGGATTATGTGTACAAACAGTATTTGCAGGCAAAGCGCGAATGGGCGAGACAGAGGGAAACGAGTATCCGTATTGATGAAAATAATAAGATTTTATTGGCAGAGCTGCGGCGCCTCGGCATTAAAGATTGTGATATCTGGCTGGGACAGGTAGTGGCGCTGGTAGAGCCGAAAGAAATGGTTGAGGTGAGACATGATCTCAATGTACAGAGGCAGAAGCTGCGCGAACAGTTGGATTACAATACGGGAGTGATGCAGGATTGTTTAGAAGAAATGGAGTCGATACGCAGTCAAAAACCGGAGTATGCAGTAGAGGTGGAGCGGATTTTGAGCGGCGTGCCATTGGATAAGATAGAGCATTGAAAAAGTACGCATAAAACAGGGGGATTAAGAAAATGAAACCGGACATGAATTACACGTTATACTTATGTACCGACCGGCGGATGATGACGACCGATACGCTGGAAGAGGCGGTTGAACTGGCGATACAGGGCGGGGTTACGGTAGTACAACTGCGGGAAAAAGATTGCACATCAAGAGAATTTTATGAAGAGGCAGAGAAAGTAAAGGCAATTACCGACGCCTATGAAATTCCGTTGTTGATAAACGACCGTCTGGATATTGCTTTGGCGGTTGGCGCTGACGGTGTGCATCTTGGGCAGACCGATATTCCGGTTTGGGCGGCCAGAGACATTCTGGGGGCAGATAAGATTGTCGGAGCGACAGCAAACACATTGGAGAAAGCGGAAGAAGCATGGAAATCGGGTGCAGATTATCTCGGAGTGGGGGACGTCTTTGGAACATCGACAAAGGCAGATACGATTCATGTGACATTAGAAGAACTAGCGGCAATTAAAAAGCGGGTTGAGATTCCGGTCGTTGCCATCGGTGGCATCAATGCTGAAAATATATCGTTGCTGAAAGGAACCGGCGTAGACGGAGCGGCGGTCATATCCGCAATCTTAGCAAAAAGGGATATAACCGCCGCGGCTGAAACGCTTATTTCAAATTTTCTAAAAGAATAACGGGAACACGGAGTTTACCCTCTCCGTGGCCGAGTTCTATATCCGGTTTATTCGTTCCGTGAAAATCGGAGCCGCCGGTAATAAATAAATCGTATTCATCTGCTAATTTGCGGACAAAGGCTTCGTCAGTGCCCCGATTTCTCGAATAGAGCGCCTCAATACCTTTAAGTCCGTATTCTTTTAATTCAACAATCATTTTTCGGATTTCCGTAACCGACATTTTATACAATAAAGGATGTGCCAGCACAGGGATGCCGCCGGCCTGTTGGATTAATTCAATTCCCTTTTTTGGGGTCAGATATTTGCGCATGACAAAGTAAGGCCCATCCTGCGCCAGTATCCTTTTGAAAGCTGCATCCAGACTGGGAATGGCGCCCTGTTCCAGTAAAAAGCGGGCGAAATGCGCGCGCGTCAGTATCTTGTTGCCAAAACGGGCGACAAGTGAATCGTAGTCAATGGGATAACCTGCGGCAGACAGATTTGCACACATTTTCCGGTTGCGGTTGTCGCGCTCGTCGGCGACGGCAGTGAGAGCCTCACACAGTCCGGGGTGCTTCCAGTCCAGTTGATATCCTAAAATGTGGATTTCCTTTTTGTGCTCGGGCTCGATTGTATATTCACAGGATAATTCGATGCCGGGAATGACTTCCACATTTCTGTCTTTGGCGGCGAGGATAGCTCGTTCCACACCGTCAACGGTATCGTGGTCGGTAAGCGCAAAGGCAATTAGATCATTGCTTATGGCAAGTTCTACTAATTCTTCTGGTGTAAATGTTCCGTCCGAACAGACGGAATGGACATGCAGGTCAATATATTTCATGGTTTCCCTCCGTTTCTAACGTCTGTTTTTTGGTTTTGCAATCTATTGTAGCACAGTTCTATTTTTTTGCAAAGACTCATATGTTAAATTGATAAGAAATATCGCAGACGGAAAGAAACGGGGAGGGTCTATGAAGAAAAAAGTAGTGTTGCAGATGGGGAAAGGGTTAGTGCTGGCCTATATTATTTCAGCGGTTGTTTTAGTACTGTTGGCATTTTTGATGTTTCGGATGGAGCTCTCGGAAGGCGCCGTGCGCGGTATCATCATATTTGCTTATGTGTTATCCTGTTTTGTCAGCGGGATGATTGTCAGTTCCAATCGGGAGGGACGCCATTATTTGTGGGGGCTGCTTCAGGGCGTGCTGTATTATGTCGTTTTGCTGACGGTGTCCATGATTTGCAACCGCGCTGTCTTTACGCAGATTTCCGGTGTTATACCGGCGTTTTTCCTCTGTTCTTTTGGGGGTATGCTCGGAGGAATGCTGCACTTGGGGAAAAAGTAAGCAGGGCAATCGCTTAATCATTTGTATCCATTTCTGGCATTCTTCTTCCCTAAACAGATGCTTTGCATCTGTCCGCAGCAGGAACATTTGCAGCAAATAAGCTGTTAAAAGTCGGGAAAACGACGGCAGACATCTCAGACAATACTCGGGCGGCGAACCGCAAACGAAAGAAACAATAATTTTTCGGGGAGCGACACAAGACAAGATACGGTATAATACCTGTCTCCCTGAAAATCACAAATGATTAAGCGATTGTCCTAAAAAGTGAGATATTCTTCTTGAAAATATTTCCGGCCTGTGCTACAATATAAACGATTATCGACAAAAGGATGGTGTATATTGTGAAAAGAATTAAAACATTAACAACGAAAAATTTGAAAGAGACGATGAAAAAAGGCGGTTGCGGCGAGTGCCAGACATCTTGTCAGTCTGCCTGCAAGACATCTTGTACCGTAGGAAATCAGAGTTGCGAAAATAAATAAAAGAGATGTTTCGTAAATGGGTTGCTGTATTTCTCCGCCACCCTTGTTTGTGTCATAAATGGCAAATATAGAGACAGAAGGAAGAGTAATGTTGGAATGCAATGGAGGGCTGACCGAAAGTATGCTTTCGGTCTAGTCCTCGTTCCATGTTAGCCTGACGATGACAAGTCGACCCCGTTTCTTTAACCAGTTATTTAGGCGGGTTCGGCTTGCCGCCATCGGGTTACGGATGAAGAGGAGATACGATGATACATCAATATAAAAATAATGGTTATAATATTGTGATGGATGTAAACAGTGGTTCCATACACGTAGTAGATGATGTAGTTTATGACACGCTGGCAATGCTGCGGGAAGATGACGGAAATCGCTACGGAGACGAGAATTTCCGTTCTGTGGCTTCAGCGTTGATAGATAAATATAAAGAGGATGGCGTCACGGAAGAAGATATGCGGGATGTGTTTGCCGACATAAAGGAATTGGAAGAAAACGGCACGCTTTTTACAAAAGACGTCTATCAGGATGGCGTGATTGATTTTAAGAAACGCCAGACCGTTGTAAAAGCTTTGTGTCTGCATATTGCCCACGATTGTAATTTGGCATGTCGGTATTGTTTTGCGGGCGAGGGGGAATATAAGGGAGACCGCTCGCTTATGAGTTATGAAGTGGGCCGGAAAGCATTGGATTTTCTCGTGGCGAATTCCGGCAGCAGAAGAAACTTGGAAGTTGATTTTTTTGGAGGAGAACCGCTTCTGAACTTTGATGTTGTAAAAAGGCTGGTTGCTTACGGGCGGGAGATAGAAAAGAAAGAGGATAAGCATTTTCGTTTTACATTGACGACGAATGGCGTTCTGCTCAATGATGAAGTGATGGAATTTGCGAATCGGGAAATGGATAATATTGTCCTCAGCATCGACGGACGGAAAGAAGTTCATGACCGAATGCGTCCGTTCAAAAACGGAAAGGGCAGTTATGATTTGATTATTGATAAATTTAAAAAGATGGCCGAATCAAGAAAGCAGACGAAGTATTATGTAAGAGGAACATTTACACATCATAATCTTGATTTTGTGGAAGATGTTCTCCATCTGGCTGACGAGGGATTTGAACAAATATCTGTTGAGCCCGTAGTGGCGGGACCGGAAGAGGCATATGCTATTTCCAAAGAAGATATTCCGGCTATTTGCGAGGGCTACGACCGATTGGCAACAGAGATGCTGAAACGCAAAAAAGAGGGGAGAGGTTTCAATTTCTTCCATTTTATGATAGATTTGAGCGGCGGTCCCTGTGTATATAAAAGGTTGTCGGGATGCGGTTCAGGAACAGAGTATTTAGCTGTGACGCCGTGGGGGGATTTATATCCCTGTCATCAGTTTGTAGGCGAAGACAAGTTTTGCTTGGGGAATGTAGAGGATGGTATCGTCAAGAAAGACATCTGCAATTCTTTTAAATTGTGTAATGTATATGCAAAAGAGGAGTGTCGCAATTGTTTTGCCAAATTCTATTGCAGCGGTGGTTGTGCCGCCAATGCATACCATTTTCATGGTGATATCAATAAGCCATATGAGATAGGATGTGAACTGCAGCGTAAGCGTGTTGAATGCGCCATTATGCTTCAGGCGGCATATACTGAGGAAGAATCATAAAAAACTCTTTGAAATATATGAAAAAACGTTTATAATAAGGATAGGCAAAATGGGAATACTATACAGGAGAAACGAAAGGAGAGAATAGGAAAGTGGCTTTTGATATTGGAATTGATTTGGGCACAGCCAGCATTTTGGTTTATGTTAAGGGTAAGGGAGTCGTGTTAAAAGAGCCCAGTGTAGTTGCGTTTGACCGCGACACCAACCGTATTAAGGCGATTGGCGCAGAAGCTCGTCTTATGTTGGGACGTACTCCTGGTAATATTGTAGCTGTTCGTCCTCTCCGTCAGGGTGTTATTTCAGATTATACCGTGACAGAGAAGATGTTGAAATATTTTATACAGAAAGCAGTAGGAAAGCAGCGGTTTCGTAAACCGCTTATTAGTATTTGCGTACCGAGTCAGGTGACAGAGGTAGAGCGTAAGGCAGTTGAGGATGCTGCCTTTCAGGCGGGGGCTCGTGATGTGAAGATTATTGAAGAGCCGATTGCGGCAGCGATTGGAGCCGGCATTGATATCGCCCGTCCGTGTGGAAACATGATTGTTGATATCGGCGGAGGAACATCGGATATTGCCGTTATTTCTCTTGGTGGAACCGTAGTGAGCGCGTCCATCAAAATAGCCGGAGATGATTTTGATGATGCGATTGTCCGCTATATGCGTAAAAAATATAATTTATTGATTGGTGAGAGGACGGCGGAGGATATCAAAATCCGCATTGGTTCCGCTTATCCGCGGCCGGAAAGCGTCGCTGTCGACGTTCGGGGACGTAATCTTGTCACTGGTCTGCCGAAGACGATTACCGTGACGTCGGAGGAGACGGAAGAGGCGTTGAAGGATACGACTTCACAAATTGTGGAAGCGGTACACAGCGTGCTTGAGAAGACGCCGCCGGAACTGGCAGCAGATATCGCTGACAGAGGTATTGTTCTCACCGGAGGCGGCAGTCTTTTGTATGGACTAGAAGAATTGATTGAATCAAAGACCGGTATTACTACGATGACGGCAGAAGAGCCGATGACGGCGGTTGCCATCGGTACCGGCCGCTATGTGGAATTTCTCAGCGGGGAGATGGAAGCAGAGCAACGTTAGTTTTTGACAGAAAGGATGGAGGAACGATATGCTAAGAGGTCTCTATACTGCGTGGACAGGCATGGCAAACGAGCAGAAAAGACTGGATGTTATTTCTAATAACATGGCTAATTCCAATACGGTTGGTTATAAGGGGGAAAAAGTAGCCAGTCAGGCATTTGACGAGGTGCTTGGAATAAAGATAAGAGATGGTTCTCAGGCGTACCATAACCAACTGATTGGACAGTTGAGTCTGGGCGTCAAAATCGGGGAAACATATACCAGTTATGACCAAGGGTCTGTTCGTCAAACAAATAATACATATGATGTGGCGTTGAGCGGAAAAGGTTTTTTTACACTGAGCGTAACGGATAAGGCGGGGGAGGTTCATACCCGATATACGCGGGACGGCCGCTTTATGCTGACAAAGGATGGCCTTTTAGTAGACGCCGACGGCAATCCGGTGCAGGGGGAAAACGGAAATATTACGATAAATCCATCTGCAAAATCCGTCAGTATTTCCAATCAGGGAGTGATTACTGCGGACGGGGAAACCATTGATACGTTAAAAATTGTTGATTTTCAGGACTATGATTATCTTAAAAAATATGGCGATACGATGTATGAACCGGTGGAAGGAGCCGTCATGCAGGATGCCACAGCAGAAGTGATTCAAGGATATACAGAGCAATCCAATGTTAATGTTGTGAGGGAAATGGTCGATATGATTACTATAACCCGTGCGTATGAGGCGAACCAGAAAGTGATTCGCTCTTATGACAGTATGTTGGACCGCTCGGTAAATCAGGTAGGAAGATTGGGTTAATGAAACTATAATATTTGGAGGTGATACCCTATGATGCGTTCTTTGTGGACAGCAGCAAGTGGTATGATTGGACAGCAGAGTAATTTGGATGTAATTGCAAACAACTTGTCAAATATCAGCACAACAGGTTATAAGACACAGGCTGCCAATTTTAAAACGTTAATTTATCAAAATTTACAAAAAAATTCTACAACTACGACCGGAGAACCAAAACCGGTAGGGGCACAGGTGGGATTAGGCGTACGAATAGGCGCCATATCTTCGGATTTTACACAAGGGAGCTTGTATGCCTCAAGCGGGCAGTTTGATTATGCGATTCAGGGAGAGGGCTTCTTCATGGTAAGGCAGCCGGACGGAACGACGGCGTATACGCGTAACGGACATTTTAATATGTCGATTACGGAAAATGGCATTGCTCTGACGGATAGCGCCGGATGTCCGGTGTTAGACACACAGGGGCGTGAAATCGTGTTGCCGAATACTTACCGTACAAGTGAACTGGCGGTCGACGTATTTGGAAACTTGACATATCCTGACGCCAATAACAATCCACAATATATTGGTGTTCAAATCGGATTGGCACATTTCCCAAATGCCGGGGGATTGGAAAAGGCATCCGGCTCGAATTATTTGCAGTCTGAAGCTTCTGGTGCGGCGACGGTATATACGGCAAATGATTTAAATGCAAAAATTGTATCTGGACGTCTGGAAGGTTCTAATGTGCAGGCGGCTGACGAGATGGTAAATATGATTATTGCACAGCGCGCTTATGAGATGAATTCAAAGGCTATTATTGCCTCTGACGAGATGTTGCAGCAGGCTAATAATTTGCGCTCATAATTTAGGGGATATATTCCGGAATGGAGGATTAT
Organism: uncultured Eubacterium sp.; assembly: GCA_910577295.1. Lineage (GTDB taxonomy): Bacteria > Bacillota > Clostridia > Lachnospirales > Lachnospiraceae > Eubacterium_F. Next base: position 49,686 of record CAJTLS010000006.1, on the reverse strand, counting down.
ATGGCGATTAACGGTATTGGAGATACTTATTTAACAAATTACTCGACAACAGCTAATGACATTGCATCGAGCCGGCTGACAGATCAGGTACAAAATGCGGAGGGCGATGAAGCAATGTTGGATGCCTGCAAACAGTTTGAAGCTTATATGATTCAACAAATGTTTAAAACGATGCAGGAGTCAGCTAAAATCTTCTCAGAGGAAGAAGATGACAGTACGGATTATGTAAATATGTTCGAAGATAATTATTTATCTGCCATTGCAGAGCAAATGGTGAATAGTGGTCAGGGACTTGGCATTGCAGACCAGTTATATACTTCGATGAAGAACAATAGTGGTGAGACAGCATAATTGATTTCGGAAAGCGCCGTTTTGCGGCGCTTTTTTCAATCAAACAGGTCGGAGGATTTTCATGGAAGAACGTAAGGGATATGTGTCACATATTATTTACCGCAATGTAGAAAATGGATATACGGTATTTGAATTAGAGACGCCCGACGGAGAGGAAGAGACTTGTGTCGGGACGTTTCCTTTTATAAATGAGGGAGAATATGTATGTGTACGTGGGGAGATGGTACAACATCCGGTTTATATGGAGCAGTTGAAAGTCGCCTCCTATGAAGTACAGGAGCCGGAAGATAAGATGGCGATACTACGTTACCTGTCATCGGGGGCGATAGCCGGCATTCGCGGCGGACTGGCCAAACGTATCGTAGATAAGTTTGGCGACGAGACGTTTGCGGTGATTGAGAAAGAGCCGGAGCGTTTGGCGGAAGTAAAAGGTATCAGCGAAAAGAAAGCCCGTAGCATTGCCTTGCAGTTTGAGGAAAAGAGAGAGATGCGCAGCGCCATGATTTTCCTACAGGACTATGGAATTTCCAATGCACTGGCAGTGAAACTGTACAAAGCGTACGGCAATTCCCTGTATGATATCGTAAAAGAAAATCCCTATCAGATGGCAGAGGATATTAGAGGGATTGGATTTAAGATTGCGGATGAAATCGCGCGGAAAAGCGGGGTTTCTCTTGATTCGGAACAACGTATGCGGGCCGGTGTTTTGTATGTGCTGAATATGGGATTACAGGGCGGTTATGTCTATATGCCGGAAAAGATGTTGTTAAAAGAAGCTGTGTATCGTCTGGAGGTAAGCGTGGAAAGACTTATGGATGTGTTGCAGCAGATGGAATGGGACAAGACGGTGCTAGTGGATGACGAGCGAAACGTTTATTTGCCGAGTTTGTACTATTCCGAATTAAATTGTGCCCGTATGCTTTCAGACCTCAATGTGCCGATGGGGCGCAGGGATGAAACTTATGATGGAGTGATAGACGAGCTGGAACAACGGGAAGAAATTTCTCTGGACAGGCAGCAGCGCGTGGCGGTGCGCGAGGCGATGAGTAACGGTCTTCTTGTTGTGACCGGAGGGCCGGGTACTGGAAAAACGACGACGATTAATATGATAATCAAATGTCTGGGAGAAGAGGGATTATCTATTTTACTGGCGGCGCCGACCGGACGGGCGGCAAAACGAATGTCGGAGGCTACCGGTTATGAGGCGCAGACGATTCACCGCCTGTTGGAATATAATGGCGCCTTGACAGAAGAAAACGGGAACGAGAACGAAAACGGAGAATTATTTGGCAGGAACGAATGGAATCCTTTGGAGACGGATGTAATTATCATTGATGAGATGTCAATGGTAGATATTTTTCTGTTTCACAGCCTGTTGAAAGCAGTTACGGTAGGCACCCGCCTCATTTTGGTAGGCGATGTGAATCAGCTTCCGAGTGTTGGGCCGGGCAATGTCCTGCGCGATATCATTCATTCCCATTGTTTTAACGTAGTTAAGTTATCCCGTATTTTTCGGCAGGCGGCGGAGAGTGATATTATTGTAAATGCCCACCGAATCAATGACGGGGAAGAGATTGCGCTTGACAATGAGAGCAAAGATTTTTTTTGTTTGAAGAGAAAAGACGCGCATGGAGTTCTTGAGGTTATGCTCTGGCTTGTGAGGGAAAAGATGCCGAACTATACGAATTGCACGCCGTTTGACGTACAGGTACTTACGCCGATGAAAAAAGGGGAATTGGGAGTGTACCGCTGCAATGAGGTTTTGCAGCGCTATCTGAATCCGGAGAGGCCGGACAAAAACCAAATGGAAATACACGGAGTTATTTTTCGCGAGGGCGATAAAGTGATGCAGATGAAAAATAACTATCAAATTAAGTGGGAAGTGCGCGGGTACAACCGGATGATGATTGAAGAGGGAACGGGGGTATTTAATGGTGACTGCGGTGTGATTACGGAAATTGATATGCTTAATAAAGAAGTTACCGTCCGTTTTGACGAAGAAAAATATGTTACATATCCGCAGGGAAATCTGGAAGAACTGGAACTTGCTTATGCGATTACCATACATAAATCACAGGGCAGCGAGTATCCGGCGGTCGTCCTGCCTTTGCTTGACGGGCCGCGAATGCTGATGAACCGCAACATATTATATACTGCGGTAACGAGAGGGAAAAAGTGTGTGACGATTGTCGGCAGTAAAGAAACTGTGCGGGAGATGATACATAATAAATCCGAACAAATGCGCTATTCTTCACTGAGTGAGCGGATTCGTGAGATAGATGAAAAAAATAGGATGCAAAATGGCGGATAATTTGGTATGATAGATATATAGGGGGGCGGGTAATTGAATCTTTTGGATTTTATATTTCCACTTAAGTGTCCAGTTTGTGGGAACGTGTTAAAACGGGGCGAGAATGGAATCTGCCATTCCTGCCGCGTATCGCTGCCCCGCGTGAGCGAACCGAGGTGCAAACGCTGCGGGAAACCGATAGATGTACCGGAGGAGCAGTACTGCCATGACTGTGAAAGGAAAAGAAAAGGGGCGGATGCTCTTACTGCCGGAGTGGCGTTGTGGGTCTACGATACCCGCATGAAACGGGTTATGGCGAACTTCAAATATGAGGGATGTACTGCGGATGCCTCGTTTTTTGCAAAGGAACTGGTTCGGTTTCATGGAACGGAGATTGCAAGATGGCGTGCGGAAGCGATTGTTCCGGTGCCGATTCATCGCCGGAAGAAGTGGTTTCGGGGGTATAATCAGGCGGTCGTGTTAGCGGATGAGCTGGGGAAGTTATTGCAGCTTCCGGTGCTTTCGGACGTCTTACTGCGGACACGTTATACGAAACCTCAGAAAGGACTGGATTCAAAACAACGGACGGCTAATGTGGCGGGGGCGTTTGCTCTCAAAGAAAAGGGAGAGAATACGCTTTGTTCCCTGCGCAGCGTGTTGCTGGTTGATGACATTTACACGACAGGGGCAACGTTGGAGGCGTGTGGAGATATATTATGCCGGACAGGGGTACAGGAAGTATATTTTGTCTGCCTGTGTATCGGAAAAGATTAGGTTAAATAAATACTTCAGAATGGGGGATTATTATGGAAATTGTAACTTGCAAAAGTTGTGGGAGATTATTCAATTATATTCAGGGAATGAGAGTATGTCCGACGTGCGTCAGGAAGACGGAAGATAAGTTTGTGGAAGTGAAAAAATACGTGCGCGAAAATCCAGATATAGGTATCCATGAACTGTCTCAGGAGATGGAGGTCAGCGTCTCCCAGATAAACCGTTGGGTGAGAGAGGAACGTCTGGTTTTTTCGGATGATTCACCGGTAGGTATTCCTTGTGAAAGCTGTGGTTCCACGATTAAGACAGGACGTTTTTGCGAAAGTTGTAAAATGAAATTGTCCAATGGTTTGCGAAGCGCCTCCGGTATGGATAAGAAGAAAGAACCGGAAGCGAGGAAAAACCGATCTTCGTCGAATAAAATGAGATTCTTGGATAACTAATATATTTTGATGCCGTTTTCCGTCTGCTTAATTTTTTTCTCTTTGAGCAGACGGCCGAGGGCTCTTTTAAATGCTGCCTTACTCATTTGAAATTCTCGTTTGATGATTTCAGGTGAGCTTTTGTCGTGAAAAGGAAGAAAGCCTCCGGCTTGCTCCAGACGATGGTATATGAGTTCAGCATCTTTCTCCATTTGCAGTTTGATTTTTTCCTGAAGGCTAAGAGTGAGTTTTCCTTCGGGAGTAATATCTTTCACGCGAGCGTCGATTTCGTCTAATACGTGTAGTTCTCTTGTCATCTCATTGTTTGGGATGAGTGCGGAATATTGATCGTCCACGGCGACAAAAGCGCCGAAAGAATCTATAATTTCATAAATGCGTCCGTGAACATGGTCACCTTTCTTGTAGCCGCTTTCTGTGGAGAGAAGATTGTATACGTGCATCGTGGCACAAAGACGTTCACTTTTATCAATATACAAGGTTACAAGTACGGTATCTCCTGTATGAAGTTTCGTGGTCTGTTCTTTAAATGGAACAAATAAATCTTTAGCTAAACCCCAGTCAAGAAATGCGCCAATATTGGTTACGTCTTTTACCGTCAACACTGCGAGCTCTCCAAGGGTCAAATAAGGTTGCTGTGTTGTGGCGATAAGTCGGTCTTCTGAATCTTTATAGAGGAATACCTCATAAAAATCACCTATTTCGGTATCCGGTCTGACTTGATTGTTTGGAAGAAGTACTTCGAGCTGCGGAATATTACCGGAGCTCAGAACAACACCGTATTTTGTCTTTCTTATTACATGAAGTTTGGTAAAAGTACCGAGAAACTGTTTTTCGATATTCATTATTTATTATCCTTTCCATTCCGTTCTTGTACTGTATCACTTGCATTCTGCAAATTCACTGAGAAAATAAGGGGTTCCTGCGGCGTCCGTAAATACCGCATAATAGTGATCTGCCGTTCGAGCTGTGTGGATGTGCATCGTATCGCCCATTTTGGCTGCCCGACGGAACTCGGCCCGAAGTTCTCCCACTTCATAATTCGGAGGGAGCACATTGACGGCGAGACGGATATACTGTCCGTTATTTACATGATTATTAGTATCCAGATAGTTTTGGCACACGTCGACTTTTTGGACTAAAGTAAGGTCGGAAGGACAGGATACTTTGCGGGGTTTGTATTCCATTTCATAAGCCGGCTCTGTTGGATAGGCGTCTTTTTCTTCCCTGTCAACAGGCGCAGGTTGTCCGGTTAATGAATTAAAATAGAACCATTGTGAATCCGCATAAGCAAGTACTTCGTGTTCGTCTGTTTCCATTAAGAAATTGCGCGAGCCGAAGATGCTTCGAAATTGATAGGGCCATGTGTGGACGGCGAACCGTTCTCCCATTTTCGGGCGGCGTTTAAATACGATATGCCATGAACTAACCAGCCATGCGCGATTTTTCTTTAACAAGTCCAGAGCGGAGTGGCCAACATCCTCGCTGTGGAACAGACAACAATCCTGCATGGCGTCGACGACATTGGATACGCCCAACAAACCATCTTTATCAATGCGGCTGTAGGATACGCGATTGTGATAAGTATACATAGGAAGTTACACTCCTTTACGCTTGCATTTGTATCTTATTATACTACCAGATGGCGAAAAAAACTAGTGATTTCTTCTGTGAGTTAGGGCAATCACTTAATCATTTGTCATTTCAGGGCAACAGGTATCATGCGGTATCTCATCCGGTATCCACTCCCAGCGAAAAATACATTGTTTCTTTTGTGTACAGAAATCTTTCGCCGCCCCCCCTCGCAAAACTCGCTGTCTGCTTTGTCGTTTTTCCTGACTTTTGCAGCATTGACCGCTCGCCAGTCCTTATGCACCACCTTTTGTCACTGATTACTGCGGGTGGCACCAAAGGTGCCGATTTGGGAAAGCAGGATGTTAAAAATAAATGTATTTATTTGTGACATCCTGCTTTCCCAAACAGATGCTTCGCATCTGCCCGCAGTAAAACACAATTGTTCTGGTGGTGCATTAGAACTGCTGCGTAGCGGTCTAGTGCAAACGGGCTGTCAAAAGTCAGGAAAAACGACAGCAGACATCTCAGACAATGCTCGGGGCGGCGCTCTGTACACAAAAGAAATAACAATTTTTCGGGGAGTGATACAAGGACAACGATACCGCATGATACCTTCGCAGTGTACAAATTCGAGAAGACAAATGATTAAGTGATTGCCCTATTTTGTGAGTTGCGTTATACTGGGAAAGAGGCGGTAACCGCTTCGGAATGGAGGGCAAAATGAAAAAAATAATAACAACTAATCAGGCGCCTGCTGCAATAGGGCCGTATTCACAGGCGATAGAAACAAAAGGATTCTTATTTACGTCAGGGGTTATACCGATTGTGCCGGCGAGCGGTGAACTGGTACAAGGAGGAATAGAAGAACAGGCAGAACAGGTTTTTTCAAATTTATTTTCTTTGATTCAGGCATCGGGAGCAAGTCCAGACAACACGGTGAAAACGACCGTGTTTATAAAAGACATGGATGATTTTCAAAAAATAAACGAAGTCTATTCCCGTTATTTTCAAAGTGACTGTCCCGCCAGATCTTGTGTTGAGGTGTCACGTCTGCCCAAAGATGTTGGGATTGAAGTCGAAGCAGTCGTAGCACTGGAAAATTGATTTTTTGTTACAGGAATGTTACAAAACAGGAAAAGCGAAAAAGTCGAAAGCTGTAGAATAAAAATGATAAAAACAGAATCCTGTGCCGAATTGGTATATTTATGAAAAAACATTGAGTTTTCAAGGGTTGACAGATGATTATATCCTTGTTATACTGTGAAATGTATTTAATAATTTTGTAACATTTATACCAATCCGATACATGGAGGGAAGTATATGAAACATAAGAAAATAGGAAAATATGCAATAGGAACAGGACTTGTATTGTCTTTCGGTCTGTGTGGGCACTATATGAGTTCCTCGTCAACGACGATGGGAACAGAGACGGAATTAGCTGGTATGGCATATACATTAGACCAGTATTGCACGATGCAGGTTGGCACCGGTCAGTCAGACCCGGAAGCAATCGTTGCCTTTGAAGATACATCAAATACGCAGGGGGGTAACTCAACCGTGAGTGGTTCGGCGGTAGGAGGCGCTACGCCGCCACCGACGACGTCAGCAACAGCCACGGCAACGCCAAAGCCGGAATCAGAATACGCGAATGTCGGTATATCGATTGCGGCAGATTATGTGAATATTCGTAAGAAGCCGAACACAGAGGCGGAAATTGTTGGTAAATTGTATCGGGGGAGCGCAGCTACGATATCTTCCACAGAAGGCGATTGGGTGTACATCCGTTCCGGTTCTGTCAGCGGCTATATTATGAAAGACTATTTGGCGATTGGCTATAGTGCGGAAAGGCTGATTGATGATTTCGGAACAAAATGGGCGACAGTTACGACGGAAACTCTCCGGGTTCGTGAGGAAAAAAGCGAGACATGTAAAATCCTCACGTTGTTACCGGAAGATGAGACATATGAAGTTTTGAGAGAAGAGACGGATTGGGTGAAAATACGAGTAGACGGGGATACTACCGGATATGTGGCGAAGCCATATGTGAAAATATCAGTCCAGTTCAAGAAAGCGGTTTCTATTGAGGAAGAGCGCGAAGAAGAGAGAAGAAAAGCAGCCGCGGCGGCAGCAGCAGCGGAAGCAGAAGAAGAGAGACAGCAAAGCCGCAGTTCCAATTCTTCTTCCAACAGCAGTAGTAGCAGCAGTAATCACAGCAGCCGCAGAAGCTCAGGCGGCAGCAGCTCGAGCAGCAGTAAAAGAAGCGGTTCCGGGTCAAGTTCGTCTAAATCTCATACCTCTGGGAATTCAGGAAGTCTCGGAAGCGATGACAGCGGTAACAATATTACGAAGCCGACCGAAAGCAAGACGAGCAGTAAGAAAAGCAGTTCCGATGATGGTGGAAGTACATTAGGAAGCGGCGATGGTTCGGCAATTGCCTCTTATGGTCTGAAGTTTGTCGGCAATCCATATGCGTACGGCGGTTCCAGCCTGACTCATGGTACAGACTGTTCCGGCTTTACGATGTCCGTGTTTAAGAAATTTGGAATAAGTTTACCGCGTACTTCCGGTGCGCAGTCGAGAGTCGGTAAGAAGATAAGTCCATCCAGTGCGAGAGCAGGCGATTTGATCTTCTATGCCAGCGGGGGGCGTGTTAACCATGTGGCTCTCTGCATAGGAGGAGGACGCGTTGTACATGCAAGTAATCCGCGCGTCGGTATTACGACGAGCAACTTATATTACCGTACGCCGTATTGCGCAAGGCGGGTATTAGGATAAGAGCAATCCCATTGCGCTGAAGAAAGTATAAAAAAGAGGAAATGACGAATTGATAGGAGCCGGAGGCATAAAATCAGTTTGTCATTTCTTCTTTTTTTGGTGGGAAAGTCCGAAATCAGCGGTCTCGGTGGAAATGTTTGACAATTAGAATCGAACTACTGTGCGTAGACATGTGTAGTCTCTTTCGTTCATGAAAATTATCAACATTTTAAATGACGCAAATCCGATAATCTCTAGTTGTCAACAGAGTTATCAACATTGTCAACAAACAGGGTAGACATATGTAGCATATTTTATATTGAAACGACAATTGTTTGAATTGTCACACAATTAATACAACTAAATCAAAGGCGTCCGTCAACAATGCGATTTTTCTATTGCCGAAAGGAATAATATCATGTATAATAAGGATACAGGCAAGGAAAGATTTAACAGAAAGATTTTTCCTGCTGAAAACTTATGGGCAAAGGAGCTGAGCAATATGAATTTAGTAATTAGCGGAAAGAATATTGACATAACAGAAGGGTTACGTTCAGCAGTGGAAGAAAAAATTGGTAAATTGGAGAGATATTTTACAGATTCCACAGAAGTGCATGTGACATTGAGTACAGAAAAGAACCGTCAGAAAATCGAAGTTACGGTACCGATGAAAGGTTCCATTATTCGTGCGGAAGAGACAAGCACAGATATGTATGTATCCATTGATTTGGTAGAGGAAGTGATTGAAAGACAACTGCGGAAATACAAAAATAAGCTGATTGATAAAGCGCAGAATGCAGTACAGTTGAGCAAGGCATTTATTGAAGAGGACGCATATGAAGACGAGGATATCCGGATTATCCGTTCCAAAAAGTTTGAGATGAAGCCGATGGACCCGGAAGAGGCCTGTGTGCAGATGGAGCTCTTGGGACATAATTTCTTTGTTTTCCGCAATTCGGAGTCAGACGAAGTGAATGTTGTATATAAGAGGAAAGGAAATACATACGGTTTGATAGAACCTGAATTTTAATACAATTTGAATTATTGTGAAGAAGTGCCAGTCTGGGCGAATGCTGTCATTTGTGCGGATTGGTACTTTTTTATTGTGTTATTTGCGGATGAAAACACCTTTCTGACACAAACTTCTATGTATTTTGGGTTGAAACATAAGCAAACTAATGTTAGAATGTATGAGGGTAAGAAACAAGTTTTTGCGATTAAATAAATGGAGAGTGACAAAATGGGACTACTAAGTAAAGTTATCGGAACTCATAGTGAACGTGAAGTAAAACGAGTGATTCCGATTGTAGATAAAATTGAAGGTATGGAACCTGAGATGGAGAAGATGTCCGATGAGGATTTAAGGGCAAAAACAGATGAATTTAAGAAACGGCTTTCGGACGGAGAGACGTTAGATGATATATTGCCGGAGGCATATGCCGTTGTGCGGGAAGCCTCTAAGAGAACTCTTGGTATGAGACACTTCCGCGTCCAGCTAATCGGCGGTGTTATTTTGCATCAGGGACGTATTACAGAGATGAGAACCGGTGAGGGAAAGACGTTGGTTTCCACACTGCCGGCTTACCTCAATGCCTTATCAGGAAAAGGGGTTCATATCGTTACGGTCAATGACTATCTGGCAAAGCGTGATGCCGAGTGGATGGGCCAGATACATGAATTTCTCGGGTTGTCTGTCGGTGTTATATTGAACAGCATGAACAATGACGAGAGACGCGAGGCCTATAATTGCGATATTACCTATGCGACGAATAACGAGCTGGGCTTCGATTATCTGCGTGACAATATGGTGATTTACAAAGAGCAGTTAGTGCAGAGAGAACTTCATTATGCTATTGTCGATGAGGTGGACTCGGTTTTGATTGACGAGGCGAGGACGCCGCTTATTATTTCCGGTTCCAGCGGAAAATCAACAAAGATTTATGAAGCCTGTGATAATCTCGTGCGTCAGTTAAAGAGAGGTACGGAAAAAGAATTGTCCAAAATGGACATTATTATGAAAGAAGATAATAATGAGACCGGAGACTACGTGGCAAATGAAAAGGAAAAGACGGTCAATTTGACGGAACAGGGTGTCAAAAAGGTAGAGCGTTTCTTTCATCTGGAAAATTTGGCAGATCCGGAAAATCTGGAGATTCAGCACTGTGTGAATTTATCCCTGCGTGCGCATGCGCTCATGCATATCGATAAGGATTATGTCGTGAAAGAGAATGAAGTTCTTATTGTCGATGAATTTACCGGACGTATTATGCCAGGGCGCCGTTATTCTGACGGACTTCATCAGGCGATTGAGGCCAAAGAGCATGTTAAGGTGAAGCGTGAGAGCAAGACGCTGGCGACCATTACGTTCCAGAACTTCTTCAATAAATACAGTAAAAAGTGCGGTATGACCGGTACGGCGCTTACGGAGGAGAAAGAGTTCCGTGAGATTTACGGCATGGACGTTGTTGAAATACCGACCAATCTGCCGGTGCAGCGTATCGACCATAACGATTCGGTGTACAAAACAAAAAAAGAGAAATTAGATGCTATTGTAAAAGATATTATTGCCAGCCATGAGAAAGGTCAGCCGGTGCTCGTCGGTACGATTACCATTGACGCCTCGGAAGAACTGTCGCAGATGCTGCGCAAAGTTGGCATTCCACATAAAGTACTGAATGCCAAATTCCATGAGATGGAGGCAGAGATTATAGCGGATGCCGGACATAAGGGTGCGGTAACGATTGCCACCAATATGGCTGGACGTGGTACGGATATTAAGCTGGAAGATGGTGTAACGGAGATTGGAGGCTTAAAGATTATTGGTACGGAGCGTCATGAATCGAGACGTATAGACAATCAGCTGCGCGGTCGTGCCGGACGTCAGGGAGACGAGGGTGAATCCAAATTCTATATCTCATTAGAGGATGATTTGATGCGTCTGTTCGGCTCGCAGAACCTGATGCAGATGTTCAATTCGTTAGGCATGCCGGAGGGTGAGCAGATACAGCATAAGATGCTTAACAAGGCGATTGAGCGCGCGCAGAAGAAAATCGAAAGCAACAACTACGGGATTCGTAAGAATTTGCTGGAATATGACCAAATCAATAATGAACAGCGCGAAATTATCTATGCAGAACGTCGTAAAGTGTTAGACGGCAACGATATGCGGGAAGACATTGTCGGCATGATTAAAGAGGTCGTACAGAAATATGTGAATATCGTAATCGGAGACGACCAGCTTCCGGAAGATTGGGATTTGACGCAGTTAAATGACATACTGATTCCGGTGATACCGGTAGAGCCGGTTACGTTTGATAAGACAAGAGACGAGGGAATCACGAAAGACGATTTGATAGAGCGGTTGCAGGAGGAAGCTCTGCGCATTTATGAAAATAAAGAAGCCGAGTTCCCGGATTTGGAACAGATTCGTGAGATGGAGCGCGTTGTATTGCTGAAAGCTACTGACAGCCGCTGGATGAACCATATTGATGATATGGATCAGCTTCGTCAGGGAATTGGCCTGCAGTCGTTTGCCCAGAGAGACCCGGTTGTAGAATATCGTTTACAGGGCTATGATATGTTCAATGGAATGACAGAATCCATTCGTGAGGAAACGGTGAAAATGCTTATGCATGTGCGTATCGAGCAGAAGGTTGAACGTGAGCAGGTAGCGCAGGTCACAGGTACGAATAAAGACGATACAGCCAACGCTCCGGTTGTCCGCAAGAGCGACAAGATTAGCCGGAATGCGCCGTGTCCGTGCGGCTCCGGTAAGAAATATAAGCATTGCTGTGGGCGCGGATAAGGCGGTAACTTTGCAGATAACGGGAAAGTCCGGTATCTGCGGACAAAGATAGAGAGAAAAAATAAAGGTGGTGATTCGAGTGGTTGAATTGGATAATATACGAATCGAATTAAGCAGTTTCGAGAAACCGCTTCTGGAAGTAAGGGATTCACTTTAACTTAGCGGAAAAGAAGCTTAGGATCGAAGAATTAGAGAGAAATATGGAAGCGCCTGATTTTTGGGAAAACGCCGAGAAAGCAAGCGCCGACATGAAAGAAGTAAAAGATTTAAAAAGCATTGTGGAACGTGTAGAAAAGCTCAGTATGGCGTACGAGGATATACTGACCCTGATTGAGATGGGAAATGAAGAAGATGATGAGACGCTGATTCCGGAAGTTCAGCAGGAATTTGAAGATTTTCAGCAGGAATTTGAAGATTTGCGGATTACGACGCTGCTGACAGGCGAACACGATGGGGAAAATGCCATACTTACGCTTCACGCGGGAGCCGGAGGTACGGAAAGCTGTGACTGGGCGAGTATGCTTTGCCGCATGTACGAAAAGTGGGCGGATAAGCGCGGATTTCATGTGGCGGTATTAGATTCGCTCGACGGTGAAGAGGCTGGATTGAAGTCGGTTACGCTGGAAATCAGTGGTGAGAACGTATACGGTTATCTCAAAAGCGAACACGGCGTTCATCGTCTTGTACGGATTTCTCCTTTTAATGCGGCGGGGAAACGGCAGACTTCGTTCGTTTCCTGCGATGTCATGCCGGATATCGAGCAGGATATTGATATTGACATTGCGGATGACGACATTCGCATTGACACATATCGCTCCAGTGGGGCCGGAGGACAGCACATTAACAAGACGTCATCCGCTATCCGTATTACGCACTTCCCGACGGGTATTGTCGTTCAGTGTCAAAACGAGCGCTCCCAACATATGAATAAAGATAAGGCCATGCAGATGTTAAAAGCAAAGCTTCTTTTGCTTCGTGAGCAGGAGAATCTTGCCAAGGAATCCGATATACGCGGAGAAGTCAAAGAGATTGGCTGGGGGAGTCAGATACGTTCTTATGTTATGCAGCCATATACAATGGTAAAAGACCATCGCACCGACGCGGAGACGGGAAATGTTTCCGCTGTGATGGATGGCGATATTGATATGTTTATGAATGCGTACTTAAAGTGGATTAATTCTTAGGAGGAGACAGTACAGGATGAAGGAGATTGTAACATTTACGCTAAGCGGCAAACAATATGGTGTGGAAGTGAGCAGGCTTCATGGGATTGAGAAGTATGCCGATATGTTGGAAGCGCCGGACTTGCCGGAATGCATGCGGGGAGCGGTAACGATTCGGAATGAGCTGATTCCGGTGTTTGATATTAAGAGGCGTCTGGCGTTACCGACCGCAGATGTTACACCGGAAACGAAATATCTTGTACTCCGGACACGGCAGGGGAAGCTGGCGATAGTGGTCGACGACGTGTTGAAGATTGTAAAGGCAGAGGGAAATGAAATTCAAAACTTTCCGGCGCTGCTTCAGACAGACGACACATCCTATGCGGAGTTTATTATCAAAAGCGGGGGAACGTTGATTTTAACGATGAATCCCGAAAAGTTTTTGGAAGAAGCGGAATGGAAAGAAATTCAAAAAGCGCTAAAAGAGTTAGAAACAGGAGGCAGTAATGATTAAGATAGCAGTATTAGGATATGGAACGGTAGGCTCCGGTGTGGTTCATGTTCTTCAAACCAATACAAAAATAATAGCAAAACGCGCCGGGCAGGAAGTGGAAGTGAAATATGTTCTCGATTTGAGAGATTTTCCGGATGACCCGATTCAGAGTAAGGTGGTTCATGATTTCAATATTATTTTGGAAGACCCGGAAGTGTCTATTGTGGTAGAGACGATGGGAGGTACGAAGCCGGCCTATGAGTTTGTGAAAAAATCACTTTTAGCTGGCAAAAGTGTTTGTACATCCAATAAAGAACTGGTTGCTGCGCATGGTGCAGAGTTGGTACATATTGCCAAGACGAAGACGGTCAATTTCCTTTTTGAAGCCAGCGTAGGTGGCGGGATTCCAATTATACGTCCACTGAATCAGAGCCTGACAGCGGACAAAATCGAGCAAATCAACGGTATCCTCAACGGTACTACGAACTATATTTTAACGAAAATGGCAAATGACGGTTCGGATTTTGCTGACGTGTTAAAGGAAGCGCAGGAATTAGGATATGCCGAGAAAGACCCGACAGCGGATGTGGAGGGGTATGACGCCTGCCGCAAGATTGCGATTCTGACTTCTCTTGCATATGGGCAGCAGGTCGATTACGAGGATATCTACACAGAGGGAATCACAAAAATCACGGCAGAGGATTTCAAATACGCAAAAGCAATCGGGGCGGCTATTAAGATTTTTGGTACGAGTAAGAAAATTGGCGGTAAGCTGTATGCGATGGTAGCGCCGCAGATGATACAGAGTGACAACCCTCTCTATGCGGTAAACGATGTATTTAACGCGATTTGTATCACCGGAAATATGCTTGGCGATGTTATGTTTTATGGCAAAGGCGCTGGAAAGGAAGCTACGGCGAGCGCAGTAGTATCGGATGTGGTAGATGCCGTAAAGCATATGAATACTAATGTGATGACGATTTGGGAAGATGAGAAACAGCAAGTGGCGCCGATGGATGAGATGACGAACCGCTTTTTTGTCCGCATTGGTGCGGAAGAAAAGGGAAAGGCGGAGTCGGCATTTGACGACATCGAGGTAATAGATGCGGGAATCGGCAGTGAGTTTGGTTTTATTACGGGCCCGATGACGGAGAAAGCGTTCCATGAAATTATCGGCGATTTTGACACTTTCATTACAAGAATACGGGTTGGTTTTTAATACGGATAATGCGGAAAGGAAATAGATAAGTTATGGTTACATCAGCACAGATGACGGGACTTATTATGGCGATTACCCTGCCGTTGCTGGCGGGAGCAGTTCTGTACTATCTCTTTTGGAAGAAATCCAGCAAGATTGAAACTGGCATGATGGGAGCTGCCGGATATGGTGTTTTAGGCTATATTTGGCAGGAAGTAATCTATAGTTTCCTCGCGTTAGTTCTCTTTGCTAATTTGCCGTGGCTGCGAAATATAACCGGAGGGGCCGCTCTTCTTTTTGCGGCTGCAGAGGCGCTGATGAGCGCAATTTTTATTACCTTGGGACTGTACTGGGGCGTCTATTTGACGAATACAAAACAGCGTTCCCTATATCGTTCTGCGACTGTAGGAATTGGTTTTGGTATTGGTTATTCGATTCTCAGCTATGGTTTTGATTTGTATTATGCGATTCAAATCAACAGCGGTACTTATGCGGGAACAGAGGCGGTAAAAGCGAAACTTCTCGCAACGTCGCCGGGGATGCTCTATGTATCCTCGTATCGGAACATTCTCATGGTAATTATTTTCATGGGGATTGCTTTGGCGATGGGAAAGTATTATTTAGAAAAGAATCGTCTTCAGGCTTGTGCCGTGCCAGTTGTTGTTTATGTATTTATGCGCTTTACGGATGTGATATTGAACACGTATTGCCCTATGGGCGTGGCAAGGACGGTAATGTGCATTATCTTAACGCTTATGTCTGCCGCCGTCATATGGCTCTGGCGCCGTTGGAAATAATAAGAAAAGGTAAGAGAAATCAACATAAAACAGATACAAGCGATACAGCTTGTGAAAGGATTTTTGCTGATTTCTCTTACCTTTTTCTAATGCTTTCGTATAAAGGAAGCATATTGAAAGTGCGTCCTGTGCGGAGCGAAAAACACGAAGAACTTTAGTTCTTTGACTGCGCTTCTCAGCCAGTCATTTTTTATTTGGACAGATTTTGTATAACACTTAAAATCTGTTCCGGTTCAAACGGTTTTTGGATAAATTCGTTGGCGCCCAGTTTAATGGCGTCAACCATTTTGTTTTTCTGTCCGGCTGCTGTAATCATAATGACATGGGCCTTTTCATCGTATGCCATAATTTTTTTCAGGGAGCCGAGCCCGTCCAAAACCGGCATAGTAATATCCAAAGTGATAATGTCAGGGGATAATTCGATATACTTTTCGTAGCCGATTTGACCGTTTTCTGCTTCGCCAACTACTTCGTGACCGTTTTCCGTCAGAATATTGCGAAGTATGCGCCGTGAAGTACGGGAATCATCAACAATTAATACTTTTGCCATAGTAGTCATTCTCCTTTAAATACACATTATAGTTTAGGTTAGCTTTACGATTAAGTTAGTTTTGCTGCCGTTTATATAAAGAGGCAGGACAAAAAAGTCACCTTTATCTTTAATGGTGTCGTCAAAATAAAATTCCGGAGGAAGCATATCAATCGTAATATCCTGATAGCTTAGCTCTGTTGCATAAAGTCCGTTGACGCAATTGGTAAATTCACATACGGAATCCAATGCATCCTCATCTACCTTTGCGAATTTTTCTTTGCCGAAATTTTCCGCTATCGTTAAGATGCTATCATCATCGCAGGTAAAACCAAGAAATCCGTCAAAATCTCCCGTTGTATGCTGATAGACAATATAACGTGCGGATAAGGAAGAAGTAAAGCTTCCTTTTTCAATGCGGATATAAGAACTAACAAAACGAACAATGTTGCGCAAGGTCAATCCGATAAGCGCAATGTATTTATCATCGTCAACGTCAACGAATGCCGGCAGCATTTTTTCAATATCACCGTTTTGAATCGCTTGCACGATTTCGTCTGTCAATCCGTTTGCGGTTTTGAAATTTTGAATGGCATCGTTGATTTCATCTCGGGTAAGGAAATTATTCTCTTCCAAAGCTTGTACGAAAATTAGATAAGGATTACCCTGACGCCCTAAAAGATATTTAACATCCGTCTCGGTTAAATAGCCCTTCTCCACTGCCAAGTCACCAAAACGTTTGTCTGTCTGCATCTGCAACTGGTTAAGCTCGTTCGCCTGTGCACGAGTCAATAGTCCTTCTGTTTCTGCGATTAACCCCAACTTTACACGGTTTTGTCTTATGTAATCCATGCAGGAAGAAAATTGCTCAGTGGTAATCAAATCATTTTGTACCAGATAATGCCCCAAAAATTGACTAAACATAAAAATCTCCTTTCAATTATATTGAAATTATTATACAATAGATTGCAGAAAAGTTCAAGATGTTAACGTGAAAGGATGTGTAAGAAAAATGGCGGGTTCAATGACAGGAGAGGTGTTTCGCATATCTACTTGGGGGGAGTCGCATGGCAAGGGCCTTGGCGTTATTGTAGATGGTTGTCCGGCTGGCATTTCATTGAGCGAGCAGGATATACAGATGTACTTAAACCGCCGGAAACCGGGGGAAACGAAATATGCGACGCCCCGTAAAGAGGGCGACGAAGTAGTTATTATGTCGGGGGTCTTCGAGGGGAAGACGACGGGAACTCCTATTGCCATGATGGTGCTTAATAAATCGCAGAAGTCAAAAGACTATTCGGATATCGCTAACGTGTATCGTCCGGGACATGCGGATTACACTTTTGACGCCAAATATGGTTTTCGTGACTATCGCGGAGGCGGACGTTCTTCTGGTCGTGAAACGATTGGACGGGTGGCGGCCGGAGCTGTGGCAGCCAAGGTACTGGATGAACTGGGGATATCTGTTTTGGCCTATACGAAACAGATTGGCCCGATTGTTTGTGACAGCACCTGTATGTCATGGAAAAACATAGAAAAGAGTCCGCTGCGCATGCCGGATTTGGAAGCTTCGGCGGAGGCGGAAAGCTTTCTGGAGCAGAAAATGAGGGAGCATGATTCGGCGGGAGGTATTATTGAATGTGTGATTCAGGGAATGCCTGCCGGCGTCGGAGAGCCGGTTTTTGGAAAGCTGGATGCTGCGCTGGCCGGTAATATATTTTCGATTGGTTCCGTCAAGGGTGTGGAGATAGGTGCCGGATTTGCTGTGGCAGAGAAATGCGGCTCAGAAAATAACGATGAATTTTACATGTCCCCCGATGGAAGGGTGAAGAAAGCGACGAATTTTGCCGGCGGTATACTGGGCGGTATCAGCGATGGTGACGATATCGTGATTCGGGCGGCATGTAAGCCGACACCGTCTATTTTTCAAAAGCAGAAGACAGTAAATAAAGACGGGAAAGAAGTTGAGATAGCGATAAAAGGAAGACATGACCCGATTATTGTGCCGCGTGCGGTTGTTGTAGTAGAGGCGATGGCGGCGCTGACGGTTGTGGACAGCCTGTTTGTTGGAATGTCGTCACGTATCGACAAAATTCGGGATTTTTATAATCACTGACCTCTTTTGCACATATACTAAAAAGGAAAATAGTTTTAGGTGGTTACATGGAGGGTAAGAGTAAATTAATTGTGGATGATACCACCATCTATGAAGTCGATTTGGACTGTTTTCACTGTCTGCCGGAGGAGGAACGATGGCGGTATTTTGGTGAAACATTACAGAGAGAATTGGAAGAGCAGGATTTTCAAGAGGGCTGACTGAATGGCAGCCCTCTTAAATTGTTTTGCCGGACAGAAAAAAGAGCTGCCGGCAGGCAGCTCCTTTTTGGCTCGTATGAAGTTGCTATCTTAGCAGCCGCATCCGCATCCGAATCCACCGCTGAACCCGTTGCCGCCACAGCAGCAAAGGAGCAACAGTATCCAGATGATACAACTGCAATCGCCGCCCATACCGCCGCCGAATCCATTGCCGCCGCATCCGCCGCAGAGCAAAAGAAGAATTATAATCCAGCAGCAGGAAGAACCGCCTTCGTTGCAGGAGCATCCTCCATTACAGTTTGTTGCTGACAAATCACTCATAGGTGTGCCTCCTAAATATCATTTACACTGTTATCCTATGCGGGGCAGCTTGGGCAGTTTACAAAAAAGAATAACTTTCAAAAGAAATATTTTATTTGCATATGGAAGAAGAATATACTATAATTAGAATGATTTTGAGCAAAATATGTAAAATAGGGAAAACAGTTAACGAGGTATATACAAGGATGAAACAGTTACTATGGATGGGGTTCATGGTGCTTTTTGCATTTGGTGTGTGTGCCTGTGGTAATACACAGAAAGAGGAAAATAAGGAGACGGCGCAGCCGACGGCAACCGTTTCCGATGTGTTGGAGACTTCCAGTCCGACGCCGATTTCTTCCGATGAAGCGTATCTGCAGGCCGAGAAAATGTTGGCGGGGATGACGTTAGAGCAAAAAGTCGGTCAGATGTTTCTGGTGGACTTATATCAGCTTGACCAGAAACGTACGCTGGATGGGGCTGCCCGTAAGCTAACTGCCAATATGGGAAAGGCGCTTCGTCAGTATAATGTGGGCGGCATATATTTAACAGAATTAAATATTACTGATAAGAATCAGTGCAGGCAGTTGGTTGACGACTTGCAGGCGGAGGCAGTGACCGGAGGTTCTCTTTACATCGCGGTAGAGGAAGACGGCGGGGGAAGCAATTCCATTTCTGCCAAAGTGGCCGGACTCAATGATACCGGCTATATTGCGCCGGCTGAGATGGCGCATAATATGACTGAACAGCAAGTGTATGAAGCAGGAAAAAAGACAGGCAGTGAACTGACTGATATTGGGATTAATCTGAATTTAGCGCCGGTGGCGGACATAGGTAGTGAGAATAATCCAGACTATGCCAAGAGATGTCTCGGACAGGATGCGGAGCAGGTATCACAAATAATCGACGGATATGTGCGGGGCATGCGCGAGGGAGGATTGGCAGTAACGCTCAAACATTTTCCGGGAATCGGGAAAGTGGCGGGCGATTATACCGAGACGGTATTAGAGCAAAATGATAGTTTAATGTCTTTGCGGAATAATAATTTTAAAGGATATCAGAGCGGGATTCAGGCGGGGGCCGACTGTGTTATGGTCGGAAATGTTTCGTTCAGCGAAGTTACGGTGAAGAAGATACCCGCTTTTATGTCGCAGGATATTGTGACGAAACTGCTGCGAAAAGAGTTGAAATTTGACGGCATAATTATGACGTCGCCTTTTGATGATAATGTAATACGAAATAATTACACCTATGAATTTGCTACATTGGAGGCGGTAAAGGCAGGGTGCGATATGATTGTTTTGCCGGAGAAATTTAAGGAGTGCTACCATGCGCTCGTCTCTGCGGTAAAAGAGGGAAAGATAGATGAAAGAGTCATTGACACTTCCGTCTACCGTATTTTACAAAATAAAATCCAGCGCGGCATATTGGTGCCGGAGGGAACTGCTCAGGAAAGCCATGAGCAATAAAGAGCGAAGAGAAAGGAAGACCGAACATGAGTACAGATAAGTATGTAAGTCCGTTATCCGAGCGTTACGCCAGTAAGGAGATGCAGTTTATTTTTTCACCGGATATGAAATTTCAGACATGGAGGAAGTTGTGGATTGCACTGGCAGAAACCGAACAGGAACTCGGATTGAAAGATGCCGATGGAAATCCACGCATAACTGATGAGCAGATTGCCGAATTGAAATCCCACAGGGAAGATATTAACTATGATGTGGCGAAAGCACGGGAGCGTGAAGTGCGGCATGATGTTATGAGCCATGTGTATGCGTATGGGCAGCAGTGTCCAAAGGCGGCAGGAATTATTCATTTGGGCGCCACATCCTGCTATGTGGGAGATAATACGGACGTTATTATTATGACGGAAGCGCTAAAACTTGTGAAGAAAAAGGTTGTAAATATCATTCAGGTGCTTTCTGATTTTGCCATCCGCTATAAAGATTTACCTACGTTGGCTTTTACGCATTTTCAGCCTGCCCAACCAACGACGGTTGGTAAAAGAGCTACGTTGTGGCTGCAGGAACTAACAATGGATTTGGAAGATTTAGACTATGTTTTGGAAAATATGAAATTGCTGGGTTCGAAAGGAACGACGGGAACTCAGGCAAGCTTTTTGGAACTTTTTGACGGCGATGAATCAAAATGTAAGGAAGCGGATAAGAAGATAGCGGAAAAAATGGGATTTAAGGCTTGTTTTCCAGTTTCCGGGCAGACGTATTCCCGAAAACTTGATACGAGAGTGTGCAATGTTCTTGCCGGCATCGCTGCAACTGCACACAAGTTTTCTAATGATATTCGTCTTTTGCAGCATTTGAAAGAGGTGGAGGAACCGTTTGAAAAGAGCCAGATTGGTTCTTCAGCTATGGCGTACAAGAGAAATCCGATGCGCAGTGAGCGGATTGCATCTCTTTCCCGTTATGTCATGATTGACGCCTTAAATCCGGCGATTACATCTGCGACACAGTGGTTTGAAAGAACATTAGATGATTCGGCGAATAAGCGTCTCAGTGTGGCGGAGGGATTTCTTGCTGTGGATGGTATTTTAGATTTATTTCTCAATGTTGCGGATGGACTTGTTGTATATGAAAAAGTTATCACAAAGCGGCTTATGTCTGAACTTCCTTTTATGGCAACCGAGAATATTATGATGGATGCCGTGAAAGCTGGCGGCAACCGACAGGAATTGCATGAAAAGATACGTGAACTCTCTATGGAAGCGGGCAGGAACGTAAAAGAAAAGGGATTGGATAATAATTTACTTGAACTGATTGCCGCCGATGCGGCATTCCCGATGACGCTTGAGGAGTTACAAAAGACGATGGAGCCTGCCAAATATGTTGGGCGTGCGCCAAGTCAGGTTAAGGAATTTGTAGAAGAGGTAATCAATCCGATACTAAAAGAAAATAAAGATTTGCTCGGAATGCAGGCAGAGATTAATTGTTAATGCAGTGCTATAGGAGGTGTCGGGATGCCGTTACTTAATAGGAAAAAAGTACTTAATGGCGTTGGAAAAGCAGTTGACGCCGTGAATCATGCGGCAGATAAAACGGAACAATTTGTAAAAGAGAAAGAGATAGATAAAAAAGTGGAGCATGCGGCAGAGGTAATCGGACGGGAAATGAAAACGGTTGGGAGAAATATTAAACAGACCTTTTCCGATAATAAAAAATGCAGATGAGAAGAATCCGGTGCGGTTCTTCACGATAAATCGCTCAGAAACGAGGAAAGATATGTGGATTGCGGATGGTTGGAAAGAGTATGAGGTGTTAGACACTTCAAAAGGTGAAAAGCTGGAGCGCTGGGGGAAGTACATTTTAGTGCGTCCGGATCCGCAGGTGATTTGGAATACGCCGCATATTGCGCCGGAATGGAAGAAAAAGAACGGACATTATCACCGTAGCAATAAGGGCGGAGGACAGTGGGAATTTTTCGGTCTGCCCGAGCAGTGGGAGATTTCCTATCGTGAGTTAACTTTTCGTCTGAAACCATTCAGTTTTAAACACACGGGCCTTTTTCCAGAACAGGCAGTGAACTGGGACTGGGCAGGCGGCATAATTCGCGGGGAAAAGGAGAAGTCCCCATCCCGCGACATACGCGTCTTGAATTTGTTTGCCTATACCGGAGGCGCTACGGTTGCCTGCGCAAAGGCGGGGGCGTCGGTGACGCATGTAGATGCCTCGAAAGGAATGGTTACGTGGGCGAAAGAAAATGCGGCGGCGTCTGGACTGGCAGAGGCGCCAATCCGCTATCTCGTCGATGACTGCGTAAAGTTTGTGGAGAGAGAAATACGCCGCGGCAACCGCTACGACGGTATTATTATGGACCCTCCGTCTTATGGAAGAGGGCCTAAAGGTGAAATCTGGAAAATTGAGGAGAGCGTTTATCCGCTGTTGCAGCTATGCGCGAAGTTATTTTCAAAAGACGCATTGTTTTTCCTGATTAACTCATATACGACAGGTTTGCAGCCGGCAGTTTTGTCGTATATGCTAAATCTTACCGTACAAAGTAAATTAGGAGGAATCGTTGCGGCAGATGAGGTCGGGTTACCGGTGCGTGGTGGGAAAGGCCTTGTGTTACCGTGCGGTGCAAGCGGCAGGTGGCAGAGATTGGGAGAGTGAAACGATGAGAAAGCATTACCGTTTTTACGGTGAAGTTCAAGGCGTGGGATTTCGGTATCGGGCATCGCAGGCGGCAAGGAGCCTCGGACTTACCGGCTGGGTAAGGAATGATTATGACGGTTCGGTAGAAATGGAGCTGCAGGGAACGGAAGAGGAGATTGGCAGGGTTGTTGAAATGATACAGGCCGGACGGTATGTGGATATTATTGATATGGAGGTAAAGGAGCTGCCGGAAGTCGTGGGAGAACGGGGATTTGATGTAAGAATGTAAATGATATTTTTCATGTTTTGCACGCTAAAGTTTACATGAGGCAATTTCAAGTTGGTTTACTTATAGGAAGAGACGGCATACAATAACTTCGGAAACAATGTTCATATAGTATTATTGAACTGAGTTTTGGAAAGGAGGTTTTTGTGACAACAGGAGAAAAGTTGGCGTTACTCCGAAAAAAGAAAGGGATAACTCAGGAAAAATTATCGGAGCTTCTGCTTGTTTCACGGCAGTCTGTTTCCAGATGGGAATTGGATGTAGCTTTTCCGGAAACGGATAAGCTCATTAAGCTGAGTAAATTGTTTGAGTGCAGTATAGATTTTTTATTGAATGAGGATATTGAGCAAAGTGAAACGATGGAGACAGACGTTTCACTTAATTACTATTATAAGTTTATCCGTGAGTGCGGATATTTTTTTCTTGCCACATCCGTAGGCGGTCAGCCAAGACTGAGACCAATGGGGATGATTTATTCAAATGGCGAAAGCCTGTTTATGGCTTCGGACAAGAGCAAGAGCTTATATGCAGACCTGATAAAAAATCCGAAAGTAGAAATAGCGAGCTACAATTCCAATACACATAAATGGCTTCGGATAAGCGGAACAGTAGAAATTGAGAAATCGACAGGGATAAAGGAGATAATGATGGAGATATACCCAAATTTAAAAAACGCCTATCTTTATTGTGATGAATCACAACTTGTTATATACAAATTATGTATTAATGAAATTGGCCTAAAGTGAGTTGCCGAGAATGTGAAAAGGAGAGGTGTACATATGGAAAAACTGAGCCCGCAATTAGAGGAAATTTTGAGAGAACGATATGGTAAGGACAGTATTATTGCCGTGGCAACGATGAAAGGGGAAATTCCCTGTGTCAGATATGTGGATGGTTTTTATATGGATGGGGCGTTTTATGTAATTACTTATGCTTGTTCCGATAAAATGAGGCAGATAGGAGAAAATCCCACTGTGGCGGTCGCTGCGGAATGGTTTACCGCGCATGGAAAGGGCGTTAATCTGGGATGGTTTAGGAAAGAGGAAAATGCAGAGATAGCAGAAAAGCTCAGGGAAGCATTTGCAGAGTGGATTGATAACGGGCATAATAATTTTGAAGATGAAAATACCTGTATTCTGTGTATTAAACTGACCGATGGCGTTTTGCTTTCCCACGGAACACGGTATGAGATTGATTTTGAGTGAGAAAAATTTTTACTTTTTTGATTATTGTGCTGGAAAGCCCTTGAAAGACAATGAGATTACAGGATATCGCTGTATGGAAATTGGAATAGAACAGGTGGAAGAAACGATAAAGCATATTATATATTATGTGGAAATGAAAGAACAAATACTCTCACATTGTATATGGTGAGTTTGAATTATTAGCAATAACAACGCATCAAAATTATTCTCCGCACTTTGAAGTTGCGCGTTTTAGAAAAATAGCGCATATCAATTGGTTGTAGTTTATCGAGGAAAATACTATACTAATAATGCGGCGCGGCGCAAAAAAATGAAGGGAGAGTATTTTTATGAGTTTCGGTAAAAATTTGCAGTTTTTAAGACATCTGAGAGGAAATATGACGCAGGAGGATTTGGCTGAAAAAATGAATATCAGCCGTCAAACTGTGTCGAAATGGGAGCTGGATACAGCGCAGCCGGAAATGGACAAGGCAATCGAGCTTTGCAAACTGTTCAATTGCTCTTTGGATAATTTGTTCCGCGATGAAATGGTTACTGGTGGCGAAGCGTATGAAAATTTGCGCGTGGAGACCGTTTCTGCCTTTCGCTATATAAAACATGCCGTAATAAGTTCCGTTCCGGAGGGTGACGCTATCGATAGAGTGCGTTCCATTGCTCGTAACTGCGGCGTGGATAATCCTCGTGTTATTGGCTGGGATTTTCCTAATGTGTCACAGGAGCAGATAAATGTTTTCAATATGCACGGCTATGAAGCGGCATGGATACTGCCTGACGGGGTTGTTCCTCCGGATAATGAAGTGCATGAGCAGGCAGCTCATAAGTATGCAGCGATACACGTTGGAAATCCCTTTGAAAATCCTTTTGTGACCATTCCCAACGCCTATAAGACGCTTATGGAGTATATGCGTGTGAATGGTCTGGAACACACGGAAAAGGACGTGCTTCCCTGTTTTGAGACGGATGGGGATGATATGGATATTTATATTGCCTGTAAATAGCTCGTTTTATTGTGTGCCTGATAATATAAGGGGTTGAAACGTATGAGCCCGTAATGCAAAAATTTCTAAAAGTCAGAGACTACCTGCCTGTGATATCACTTTCGCAGGCAGGATAAAGAAAATCGGCGTTTTATGAGAGGTAGAAATGGAGTTTAAATTGGTTTCCATAGCGGCCTTAATTATTTTCTATGGTTGCTATTTTGTGAAAATGCTTTGTCAGAAAAAACAGGGAATACAGACAGACCAAATTGGAAAAGGGAAAGTTGGTTCTGTGAAATTTGTGGAAGTTACGATGAAGATTGCGGCTGTTCTTGTTTTTGCGGCACAACTTGTCGGTATCTTTCTTGGAATGAGTCATAGCTTTATTGGCATATTACTGATGTTTTTCAACTGGATTTTGTGTGTTCTCACTGTCTTTGCCGTCACTATGTACCATTTGCAAATTGTCTATGTGGAAGAGGATTTTTTACTTGATGCCTTTGGAAATGAATATCTGCAATATAAGAAAAAGGTTTGTCGGTATATTGGTAGAAAACGATAACTTTCTGCTTGTTGGGAAGTTGCATATAAAAGTTAGGATTTATGGAGGTCTTAGAATGGCGCATATTACATTAATAGAGCCTCAAAAGAAGTATGCGAATGATATATGGCAATTTCGTCAGGAAATTTTGGAATGTGATGTGGAGGATGAAAACCAATTTGCAGGTTGTATGTCGCTTGATGTAAGTAAGTCTGCTGAAGAGTGGATAAAAATATGTAAACTTAGAAAAAGTGAAGAAACATGTGGCGAGGTGGGAACAACGGTTCCTTCGCATATGTATTTAGCCGTACGCAAGAGAGATGACAAAATTGTAGGTGTGATAGATTTGCGTCATCATATAAACCACCCTATTCTTGGAACATGGGGAGGACATTGTGGGTATTCGGTGCGTCCTTCGGAACGAGGCAAAGGTTATGCAAAGGAAATGCTTCGCTTAAATATACAAAATGCAAAATCAATGGCAATAGATAAACTTCTTATCACTTGTGATGTTAAGAATGCAGCCAGTGAAAAAACAATACTTGCTAATGGCGGAGTTTATGAGAAAAGCATAGATGTTGACGGAAACAAGATGAAAAGATATTGGATTACGACTTAAGAAGTGGATAATATGTTGGTGGATTGCTATTTAGAATTGGTAGTGTTGCCATGCCCCCATTCTTACGAGAGTAAACTCTCGACGAATGGAAGAAGCTCCGGTGCTAACGCCATGCAACCTCGGGCTCTGTGAGCCCTCGGTCACGGCTGTCGCCGTATAAAACACCAATTTCCCCCTCATTCTTACGAGAGTAAACTCTCGACGAATGGAAGAAAAATCGGTGTTTTGCATGGCTTGTAGATTTCGTGAAAGTTTTTCTTGCTTTTTTGGGGGAACTATGTTACACTAGTCCTTGCTGTGACATGATAGCGATGAAGCGTGAGGTTGCCACCGTCTGGTGGGTTTTCCGTGGAGCGAATGTCAAGAGGCCGGAGATCAGCGATTTCGGCCGAGAAACCTGACGGCAAGTCACTGTACAGTAACATAGTTTCTGCCTAAGAGCAGATAAACGTGTGTGTAAAACCTCCCTGTGGAGGTATTTCTAATGAACCGACATGACACACACGGATGAGTGTACAGTCACCACTTGTCGTACTATTTCATTTATAAAGTACGAAAAGGAGGCGACTATTTTTATGGCAAGTAAAAAAAGTCAAAAAATGAGAATTACGTTGAAGGCGTATGACCATCAGCTCATTGATTTTGCGGCAGCAAAGTTGATTGAGACGGTGAAGAAGACAGGAGCAAAGGTTAGTGGGCCTGTGCCACTTCCTACTAAGAAAGAGGTTGTTACCATTCTTAGAGCGGTACACAAGTACAAAGACTCTCGTGAGCAGTTTGAGCAGAGAACACACAAGAGACTTATTGATGTGCTGACACCTTCACAGAAGACGGTAGATGCACTTTCCCGTCTGGAAATGCCTGCAGGCGTTGCCATTGACATCAAAATGCAATAATGCATTGTTTTGATGAGTTTCCTATTATATATAGGAAGCGAGGGGGTGAAAATAGTGCCCTCGTCCTATGGTTATGATGCTGTTTTTACGGTTCAAAACATGACAGTAACCATCTAGGATGATTGTTTTCCGCCAGTGAATGCAAACACTGTGAAATCAATCCGCTGTAGATTTTATAGGAGGAAAAGAAAATGAAGAAAGCTATAGTAGCTACAAAAGTTGGAATGACTCAGATTTTCAACGAAGACGGTGTATTGACACCAGTTACCGTACTTCAGGCTGGTCCAGTGTATGTTTCTCAGATTAAGACAGTTGAGAACGATGGATACGAGGCTGTTCAGGTAGCGTATGGCGATATTCGCGAGAAACTTGTGAATAAGCCGAAGAAAGGACACTTAGAAAAAGCAGGAGTGGAGAATAAGAGATTTCTCACGGAGTTCAAATTAGAGAACACTGCCGAGTATGAGTTGGGACAGGAAATTAAAGCAGACATCTTTGAAACCGGTGACAAAATTGATGTGACCGCAAAGACAAAGGGACATGGTTTTCAGGGTGCGATTAAGCGTCACGGACAGTCCCGCGGACCAATGGGTCACGGTTCCAAATTTCATAGACATGCTGGTTCGAATGGTTCTGCATCAGACCCTAGTAAGGTGTTTAAAGGAAAGAAAATGCCGGGGCAGATGGGAGCAGTACAGGTGACAATCCAAAACCTTGAGATTGTACGTGTAGATGCCGAGAACAATTTGCTTTTAGTAAAAGGCGCGGTTCCGGGACCAAAGAAATCAACAGTAATCATTAAAGAATCCGTAAAGGCATAACTTTTCGGAAAGGAGGAAGACACAGATGGCAAGCGTATCTGTTTATAATAAGGACGGCAAAGAGATAGAGAAAATGGATTTGAACGACTCCGTTTTTGCTGCTCCGGTAAATGAGCATTTAGTTCATATGGCAGTTGTTCTTCAACTTGCGAACAAACGTCAGGGAACACAGAAAGCTAAGACGCGTTCTGAAGTTCGCGGCGGTGGTAGAAAACCTTGGAGACAGAAAGGAACCGGCCATGCAAGACAGGGTTCCATTCGAGCTCCGCAGTGGACGGGCGGCGGCGTAGTATTCGCACCGACTCCGAGAGATTATTCTTTCAAGATGAACAAGAAAGAAAAAGCAGCAGCGATGAAATCGGTTTTGTCTGCAAAAGTAAGCGAAGAGAAGCTTATTGTTGTTGACTCTCTTGATTTTGAGAAGCCAAAGACAAAAGAGATGAAAACAATTTTGGATAATTTGAAAATTAATAAAGCGTTGGTAGTAGTTGACGGTGACTCGGCAAACGCTATTCTTTCCGTAAAGAACCTTCCTACGGCGAGAGGCGTATATAGCAACTCCATTAGTGTGTATGATGTTTTGAAATATGACACCGTGGTTATCACTAAGAGCGCTGTAAAAGCAATCGAGGAGGTGTACGCATAATGGCAGATTTGAAATATTATGACATTATCGACAAGCCGGTGATTACAGAAAAATCAATGGCAGGCATGGAATTTAAGAAATATACGTTCTATGTACACACAGAAGCTACAAAGAGCCAGATTAAAGAAGCGGTTGAGAAAATGTTCCCGGGAACAAAAGTGGCAAAAGTCAATACGATGAACCTTGCTGGCAAGAACCGCAGACGCGGCATGGTAGTTGGAAAAACCGCCAAGAAGAAAAAAGCGATTGTTCAGTTGACGGAAGACAGTGCGGACATCGAAATTTTTGAAGGTTTATAATGCGTGCTATGTAAAATAGTACAGACCATTTTAGAAAGAGAAACAGTTTGTAATTTTGAAAGGAGTGTAACTCATGGGAATTAAAACTTATAACCCATATACCCCTTCTAGAAGAAACATGAGCGGTTACGATTTTAAGGAGATTACGACATCTACTCCGGAAAAATCCCTGACAACTTCATTGAAGAAGCATGCAGGCCGTAATGCTCAGGGAAAAATCACCGTAAGACATCACGGTGGCGGTTCTAGAAGAAAATACAGAATTATTGATTTTAAGAGAAATAAAGATGGTATTCCGGCAACGGTAAAAACTATCGAATATGACCCGAACCGTACAGCAAATATTGCTTTGGTTTGTTATGTAGATGGTGAGAAAAGATATATTCTTGCACCGGTTGGTCTGAAAGTAGGACAGGTAATTATGAATGGGCCGGAAGCAGAAATTAAAGTCGGCAACTGTCTGGAACTGAAAGATATGCCGGTCGGCACGCAGATTCATAACATTGAAATGTATCCGGGCCACGGCGGACAATTGGTTCGTGCTGCTGGAGTGAGCGCCCAGTTGATGGCGAAAGAGGGTAAAAATGCAATTATCCGTATGCCGTCAGGGGAAATGAGAATGGTTCCGATAATCTGCCGCGCTTCGATTGGACAGGTCGGCAACACGGAGCACAATCTTGTTAATATCGGTAAAGCAGGTCGTAAGCGTCATATGGGTATACGCCCGACAGTACGTGGTTCTGTTATGAACCCGAATGACCATCCACACGGCGGTGGTGAAGGTAAAGCGCCAGTTGGACGTCCGGGACCATGTACACCTTGGGGTAAACCGGCACTTGGTTATAAGACTCGTAAGAAGAATAAGCAGTCTAACAAGATGATAATCAGAAGACGCGACGGTAAAGCGTTAGCGAAATAAAGGAGGTAGTGAGTAATGTCACGTTCATTAAAGAAAGGACCATTTGCAGATGCGCATTTATTGAAAAAGATTGATGCCATGAACGAGTCCGGAGAAAAATCGGTTATTAAAACCTGGTCACGTCGTTCCACTATCTTCCCTAGCATGGTAGGCCATACAATTGCTGTCCATGATGGAAGAAAGCATGTACCTGTGTATATTGTCGAGGACATGGTAGGCCACAAGCTTGGCGAGTTTGTTTTGACAAGAACTTACAAAGGTCATGGTAAGGATGAGAAACGAGGATAAATTAGTCCTGAGTTTAGCTCAGGCCATGGAAGGTTTGCGAATCAAACTTTGGTAATAAAGTGAATGTAAGAAAGGAGGTTTCTTGAGATGGCTAAAGGACATAGATCCCAAATCAAAAAAGAAAGAAACCAGAACAAAGATACAAGACCATCTGCTAAATTGTCACACGCCAGAATTTCTGCTCAGAAAGCAGGCTTTGTATTGGACGCAATTCGTGGCAAAGACGTTCAGACAGCACTTGGTATTTTGGAATATAATCCAAGATATGCTTCTGCAGTAATTAAGAAGCTGTTGAATTCTGCTATTGCAAATGCGGAGAACAACAATGGCATGGACCCGGAAAATCTCTACGTTGATGAGTGCTTTGCAAATAAGGCAACCACAATGAAGAGAATCAGACCAAGAGCACGTGGTACGGCATATCGCATCGAAAAGAGAATGTGCCACATTACCATCATCTTGAATGAAAGATAGTGAAAGGAGATTAAGATGGGACAAAAAGTAAATCCACACGGTTTAAGAGTTGGCGTCATTAAAGACTGGGAATCCAGATGGTTTGCTGATTCTGAAAATTTTGCAGACAACTTAGTTGAAGATTATAAAATCCGTGAATTTTTAAAGAAAAAATTATATCATGCAGGTATTTCTAAAATTGAGATAGAGAGAACTTCAGACCGTGTTAAAGTTTTGGTATATACAGCAAAACCGGGTGTAGTAATTGGTAAGGGTGGCGCCGAGATTGAAAAATTGAAAGTGGAGCTTGCCAAATATTCTGCACAGAAAGTTCTTGTGGATATCAAAGAAGTGAAAAAACCGGACAGTGACGCACAGCTTGTGGCAGAGAATATTGCACAGCAGTTGGAGAACCGTATTTCTTTCCGCCGCGCTATGAAATCTTGTATGGGCAGAGCAATGAAAGCCGGTGCAAAGGGAATTAAGACATCTTGTTCCGGACGTCTTGGCGGCGCGGATATGGCTCGTACAGAGTTCTATAGCGAGGGCAACATTCCTCTCCAGACACTTCGTGCTAATATTGATTATGGTTTTGCAGAAGCAAATACAACATATGGTAAGATTGGTGTTAAGACATGGGTCTATCATGGTGAAGTACTTCCAACCAAAGGTGGAAAACCAGCTAAAGCTAGTTCAAAGGAAGGGAGCGATAAATAATGTTAATGCCTAAGAGAGTAAAACGCCGTAAACAGTTCCGTGGCTCCATGCGGGGTAAGGCAACACGCGGAAACAAGATTACTTACGGTGAATATGGTCTTGTAGCAACAGAGCCGCATTGGATTCGTTCGAATCAGATTGAGGCTGCCCGTATTGCGATGACACGTCATACAAAACGTGGTGGTAAAGTTTGGATTAAGATATTTCCTGACAAGCCGGTAACAAAGACGCCTGCTGAAACCCGAATGGGTAAAGGTAAAGGTGCTCTGGAGTACTGGGTAGCAGTTGTTAAGCCGGGACGTGTTATGTTTGAAATCGCCGGCGTACCGGAAGAAACGGCGAGAGAAGCGCTTCGTTTGGCTATGCATAAACTTCCTGTCAAATGTAAAATCGTTTCTCGTGCAGATTTAGAGGGAGGTGCGGGCAATGAAGAGTAAAGAATTCATGAATGGAATTGCAGATATGTCACTGGCTGAGCTGAATGACGAGTTAGTAGCTGCAAAGAAAGAGCTTTTTAATCTGAGATTCCAAAATGCAACAAACCAACTTGACAATACAAGCAGAATTAAAGAAGTTAGACGGAACATTGCACGTATTCAGACAGCAATGTCCAAAGAGAAGAAAGCAGCAAACTAAGCTGAGGAAAGGAGGATTTTGTTGTGGATAGAAATCTTAGAAAAACCCGTACTGGTAAAGTAGTAAGTAATAAAATGGACAAAACCATCGTTGTTGCCGTAATCGATAATGTAAAGCATCCGCTCTATGGTAAAATCGTGAAGAGAACTTATAAATTAAAGGCGCATGATGAGAACAACGAGTGCAACATTGGTGATAGAGTTAAAGTTATGGAGACAAGACCTTTGTCTAAAGACAAGAGATGGAGACTTGTTGAGATTGTTGAAAAAGCTAGATAATTCGTAGCCAGAAAGGAGTATTTATTATGGTACAGCAGGAAACCAGACTTAAGGTTGCTGACAACACTGGCGCAAAAGAATTGTTGTGCATCCGTGTTCTCGGCGGTTCTGTAAGAAGATATGCGGCTGTAGGCGATATCATTGTAGCTACGGTCAAAGATGCAACACCGGGAGGAGTTGTGAAAAAGGGTGATGTTGTAAAAGCAGTTGTAGTTAGAACGGTAAAAGAGATTCGTCGTCCGGATGGTTCTTATATCCGTTTTGATGAGAACGCAGCAGTAATCATCAAAGACGATAAGACTCCAAGAGGAACCCGTATTTTTGGACCGGTAGCTAGAGAGTTAAGAGATAAACAATTCATGAAGATTGTTTCCTTAGCACCAGAAGTATTATAAGGAGGTGTCCCTAAGTGGCAACATCAAAGATTAAAAAAGGTGATACCGTTCGCGTTATTGCCGGTGTAGATAAAGGTAAAGAAGGAAAAGTTTTAGAGTTAAAAAATGGAAAAGTAAAAGTTGAGGGTATCAACAAAGTAAAGATGCATATTAAGCCGAACCAGTCCAATGCAAAAGGCGGTATTGTGGAACAGGAAGCTTTCTTCGACGTATCGAATGTAATGTATGTCGTAGATGGCCAGGTTACCCGTATTGGTTTCAAGACAGAGGACGGTAAGGACAAAGTTCGTTATGCCAAAAAAACAGGAGCTATTATTGATTAATAAAGAGAGGAGGTACTGTTAAAATGGCTAGATTGAAAGAGACATACTTGAACGAAATCGTTGATGCTATGATGAAAAAGTTTGAGTATAAAAATGTTATGCAGGTACCAAAGCTCGAAAAGATTGTAATCAATATGGGCGTTGGTGAAGCAAAAGATAATTCAAAAGTTTTGGATACAGCGATTAGCGACCTTGAGACTATTACAGGTCAGAAAGCTGTTGTAACAAGAGCGAAGAAATCCGTTGCGAACTTCAAACTTCGTGAGGGACAGCCAATTGGATGTAAAGTAACGCTCCGTGGGGAGAAGATGTATGAGTTTGCGGACCGTTTAATCAATCTTGCATTGCCACGAGTACGTGACTTCCGTGGTGTAAACCCGAATGCATTTGATGGACGCGGAAATTATGCACTTGGTATTAAGGAGCAGTTGATTTTCCCAGAAATCGAATATGATAAGGTAGACAAGATTCGGGGAATGGATATTATCTTCGTTACTACCGCTGAGACAGATGAAGAAGCACGTGAACTCTTGGCACAGTTTGGTATGCCGTTTAAGAAATAGTTAGGAGGTAATTTCATGGCTAAGAAGTCTATGAAGGTTAAACAGCAGCGCAAAGCAAAGTTCTCAACAAGAGAATACAGTCGTTGCAAGATTTGTGGTCGTCCACATGGATATCTGAGAAAATACGGAATCTGCAGAATTTGCTTCCGTGAGTTGGCATACAAGGGACAAATCCCGGGTGTGCGTAAAGCAAGTTGGTAAGGAGGAAAACGAAATGACAATGAGTGATCCAATTGCAGATATGCTTACTAGAATTCGTAATGCAAACACTGCGAAACATGATACAGTTGATATTCCTGCTTCCAAAATGAAGATTTCGATTGCTGAGATCCTTTTGAAGGAAGGTTATATCAAGAATTTTGAAATAACAGAAGCGGATGGTTTTAAGTCCATTCATGTTACGATGAAATATGGAAAAGACAAGAATGAGAAAATTATCTCTGGATTAAAGAGAATTTCCAAACCGGGTCTTCGCGTTTATGCCGGTGCAGGAGAGCTCCCGAAAGTTCTTGGCGGCTTGGGAATTGCCATTATTTCTACAAACAAGGGTGTGTTGACGGATAAGGAAGCACGCAAAGAGAATGTAGGAGGAGAAGTTCTCGCTTTTGTATGGTAACTAATTAAATCCGAAAAAAATATAGGAGGTAACGGCATGTCACGAATTGGAAGAATGCCTATCGCGATACCTGCAGGCGTAACTGTAGATATTGCAGAAAATAATCAGGTGACGGTAAAAGGCCCGAAAGGAACGCTCGAGAGAGTTCTTCCGGCCGAGATGAGTATTACAAAAGAGGGTGAGGAGATTAAAGTAACTCGTCCGAATGATTTGAAAAAGATGAAATCGCTTCATGGTTTGACCAGAACGTTGATTAATAATATGATAATTGGCGTAACGGAAGGTTACGAGAAAAAGTTAGAAGTAAACGGAGTTGGTTACCGTGCGGCAAAGCAGGGTAAAAAACTTACGCTCTCCCTTGGATATTCCCATCCGGTTGAGATGGAAGACCCGGAGGGTATCGAGGTAACTGTTGAGGGACAGAACATCATCATCGTTAAAGGTATCGATAAAGAAAAAGTTGGCCAGTATGCAGCTGAAATCCGTGAGAAGAGAGCACCGGAGCCATATAAGGGCAAAGGTATCAAATATGCGGATGAAGTAATCAGACGCAAAGTTGGTAAGACTGGTAAGAAATAAGAAAGGAGTAAATAGCAATGGTTAACAAGAAAAATAGAAGCGAAGTTCGCGCAAACAAGCATAGAAGAATTCGTAGCCGTTTGTCCGGTACTCCTGAGCAACCACGTTTGGCTGTGTTCCGTAGCAATAATCATATGTATGCACAGATTATTGATGATGTCGCTGGAAATACAATCGTATCTGCATCTACAGTTCAGAAAGATGTAAAAGACGGTCTTGCAAAGACGAACAATATTGAAGCAGCATCAAAGCTTGGTGAAGTGATAGCTAAAAGAGCTTTGGATAACGGTATTAAAACTGTTGTATTTGACCGTGGCGGTTATATTTATCAGGGTAAAGTAAAAGCATTGGCAGAAGCAGCAAGAGAAGCTGGTCTGGAATTCTAAGCAAGGAGGAAACAACATGAAACGTGAGATTATTGATGCTAGTCAGTTAGAATTAGAAGATAAAGTAGTATCAATCAAACGTGTAACCAAGGTTGTTAAAGGTGGTCGTAACATGAGATTTACGGCGCTGGTCGTTGTAGGAGACGGCAATGGACACGTTGGTGCAGGTTTAGGCAAGGCAACGGAAATACCGGAAGCGATTCGCAAGGGCAAAGAGGCTGCAATCAAAGGTCTCGTAGAAGTGCCGCTTGATGAAAATAAGAGTATTCCGCATGATTTCATTGGTAAATTTGGTAGTGCATCCGTATTGATGAAAAGGTCTCAAGAGGGTACCGGTATCATCGCCGGTGGTCCGGCGCGTGCAGTACTCGAGCTTGCCGGATTTAAAAATATCCGTACGAAGTCGTTAGGTTCCCGTAATAAGAAGAATGTCGTACTCGCTACGATAGAGGGTCTTAAGAGCCTGAAGACTCCTGAGGAAGTAGCAAAACTTCGCGGAATTTCCGTAGATGAAGTTTTGGGCTAGGAGGTGCAGAAAAATGGCAGATAAGTTGAGAATTACTTTGGTTAAGTCTACCATCGGTGCAATTCCAAAGCACAAAAAGACGGTAGAAGCTCTTGGCCTTAGAAAGTTGAATAAAACCGTAGAGATGCCTGACAACGCTGCTACACGTGGTCAGATTCAGCAGATTAGACATCTTATAAAGGTTGAAGAAATCTAATCAGGGAGGTACACGATATGAATTTATCAGAGTTGAAACCGGCCGCCGGTTCCAAGCAGGACAATCAGTTCCGACGCGGACGCGGACACGGTTCAGGAAATGGTAAGACAGCTGGTAAAGGCCATAAGGGTCAGAAAGCTCGTTCTGGAGCACCAAGACCGGGCTTTGAGGGCGGTCAGTTGCCATTATATAGAAGATTGCCAAAGAGAGGATTTACAAACATCAACAGCAAAGATATTGTTAATATCAGCGTGAGTTGTTTAAATGCTTTCGATGATGGCGCTGAAGTAACTGTTGCAGCGCTTATGGAAAAAGGAATTGTAAAGAATCCAAAAGATGGAGTTAAAATCCTTGGAAACGGAGAATTAACCAAAAAGCTTGATGTGAAAGTAAATGCCTATAGTGCATCTGCTGCAGAGAAAATTCAGGCTGCTGGTGGAAAAGCAGAGGTGATCTAATGTTAACTACCATTCAAAATGCGTTGAAAACAAAAGAAATCCGTATGAAACTGCTTTATGTACTGATTGCTTTGGTTATTGTCAGAATCGGATGTAATATTCCGATTCCCGGCACAGACGCAAGCGTAATGCAGGATGTGTTTAACAAAAATCAATCGTTAGGATTTCTTGATGTTATGACAGGTGGATCATTCTCCAGAATGTCTATCTTTGCATTGAACATTACACCATATATTACCGCCTCCATTATTTTGCAGCTTCTTACCATTGCGATTCCACGACTGGAAGAGATGCAGAAAGACGGTGAGGATGGACGCAAGAAGATCAATGAGTATACCCGTTATCTCTCGATTGTGTTGGCGGTCATTGAGGGCGCTGCCATTGTCATTGGTTTCCGCAATCAAAATCTGTTTAACGGCGACAGCGGTTATACAGGGATGATTGTAGCGGTATCCGCCTTAACAGCCGGTGCTGCTTTCCTTATGTGGTTAGGAGAGCAAATTACGGAAAAAGGTGTCGGAAATGGTATTTCCATGATCCTGTTAATCAATATTGTAGCGCGTATTCCGAATGATTTGTCTAACTTGTATAAGACATATATTGCTACTCCTACGGATATTACAAGCAAGATAATTGCCGCATTCATTATTTTAGCAATTATCATTGCCATGTTTGTATTTATTATCTTCCTGCAGGATGGCGAGAGACGGATTCCGGTACAGTATGCGAAAAAAGTTCAGGGACACAAAGTTACGGGAGGTCAGTCTACCCACATTCCGTTAAAAGTAAATACGGCCGGAGTTATACCGGTTATTTTTGCCAGCTCTATGATGTCCCTTCCTGTAATCATTGCCAGCTTTGCCGGCATTCAGCCGCAGACGGGACCGGATGCTACTATGTTCCAGAAGTTCCTGACGCTTTGCAACCAGAGTGATTGGTGCAAAATCGGAAGCTGGGGAGAATTTAAATACACATTGGGATTATTAATCTATATTGTGTTAGTAATCTTCTTTGCTTATTTTTATACTTCGGTTACGTTTAATCCATTGGAGATTTCCAATAACATGAAGAAGCAGGGTGGATTTATTCCGGGTATTCGTCCGGGCAGACCGACTACGGAATATCTGACTTCTGTATTGAACAGTATCATTTTCCTCGGGGCTCTTGGAATGGTTATCGTTTGTACGGTTCCAATCTTTTTCTCGGGGGCATTTGGTGCAGATGTTTCATTCGGCGGTACTTCGCTGATAATCGTTGTTGGTGTTGTCATCGAGACAATCAAACAGATTGAATCATTAGTATTGGTACGCCATTACAGAGGTTTCTTAGGAAACTAAAAAAGAATTAATATAGGTGGCCCCCTGCCGGTAATTTACGGCGGGAGGTCTCTTACGCTTTAACGAAAGGAGTGTAGAGGATATGAAGATTGTTATGTTAGGCGCTCCGGGCGCCGGTAAAGGTACGCAGGCAAAGATGATTTCTGAAAAGTACGGCATTCCGCATATTTCAACGGGCGACATTTTCCGCGCCAATATAAAAGAAAATACGGAACTTGGACAGAAAGCCAAAGAATATATGGATAAGGGGCTTCTTGTACCGGATGAATTAGTGGTAGACCTTGTTGTAGACCGTCTGGCACAGGATGATGCAAAGAAAGGTTATGTTCTGGATGGTTTCCCGAGAACGATTCCACAGGCAGAGGCATTGACCGAGGCGCTGGCAAAGATTAATGAAAAGCTTGATTTTGCCATTGATGTAGATGTGCCGGATGAGAATATTGTCCGCCGTATGTCTGGCCGCCGTGCTTGTGTAAGTTGTGGAGGCACGTATCACATCAAGTATAATCCGACAAAGACGGAGGGAGTATGTGATGCATGCGGTGGTGAGTTGATACTTCGTGACGACGATAAGCCGGAGACCGTTCAACAGCGTTTGAGTGTATATCATGAGCAGACACAGCCGCTCATTGATTACTATACGAAAGAGGGCATTTTGAAGACGGTAGATGGAACGGTTGATTTGGAAGATGTATTCAAGGCAATCGTAGATATTTTACAATAACCGATAGGTGAGCAGAGGAGGCTGGAATATGGCTGTGACAATTAAGTCGCCGCAGGAGATTGCGCTTATGCGCGAAGCTGGGAAAATTTTGGCGGAAGTGCATGAGCGTCTTGGTGAAATTATTGCTCCGGGCATTTCTACATGGGAGATTGATTGTAAGGGAGAGGAATGGATCCGTCAGGCGGGGTGTATTCCATCCTTTAAAAACTATGAAGGGTATCCGGCCTCTATCTGTGTTTCGATAAATGATGAAGTTGTCCACGGCATTCCGAGTAAGGAACACCATCTCTTTGAGGGTGACATTGTCAGTCTGGACGCCGGAGTGATTTATCAAGGCTATCAGTCGGACGCAGCGCGCACTCACGGGGTGGGGAATATTGACGCCGAAAACCAGCGTCTGATTGATGTGACAAGAGAGAGTTTTTTTCAGGGGATAAAGAAAGCTGTGGAGGGAAATCGCCTGTATGATATCTCGGCAGCCATTCAAAAATATGTGGAGGAAAACGGCTTTTCTGTCGTTCGGGATTTAGTTGGACACGGTATTGGTTCGGCTTTGCATGAAGAACCGGAAGTTCCGAATTTTAAACCTTTTAAAGGCAGGGGGATTCGGCTTCGTGCAGGAATGACATTGGCAATTGAGCCAATGGTAAACGCCGGCGCATATGATGTATGGATACTGGAAGATGATTGGACGGTTGTTACACAGGACGGTGCAAATTCCGCACATTACGAGAACACCATTCTGATTACGGAAGGGGAGCCGGAAATTTTATCATTGAATTAGGAGGTAAACATGTCAAAAGCAGATGTTATTGAAATTGAGGGAACAGTTGTTGAGAAACTGCCCAATGCAATGTTTCAGGTAGAGTTGGAAAATGGTCACAAGGTACTGGCACATATTAGCGGAAAGCTGCGTATGAATTACATCCGCATCTTGCCGGGTGACAAAGTTACATTGGAGTTATCTCCCTATGATTTGACAAAGGGAAGAATTGTTTGGAGAGATAAGTAAGAGTGGCTAAAGTGCGGGAAAAAAGTACTTGCATTTTGTAAAACGCTATGTTATACTTTTACTCGGACTTTTTTGAAAGGAGGGTATTACTGTGAAAGTAAGATCATCAGTAAAACCGATTTGCGAAAAATGCAAAGTCATTAAAAGAAAGGGTCGTATCAGAGTAATCTGTGAGAATCCAAAACACAAACAAAGACAGGGCTAATGAATATATCGAAAACCTAAAGAATAAATTCTTTAGGTTATTTCGCGTTTATAAATTCAAGTTCTTGCTTTCTGTGTTACAACATCGTCCGTCACAGAATGATTGGCTGTCATTCGTCTTAGGTGTTGTGATATTGCAACGGTAAGCAGTGCGGTGTTCTCCGATTGAGTTTCTACTATATAAAAGGCTTTTGGTTTGAAGTCGGGAGACGCGTCGGTTCTTGCATCGTACGGTTGTTGTGATTTAAAGCGGCTGCAAAGTGTTTGCGTATCAAACACTTCGAAGGACGAAAAAGTCGTTCTTCACCAAGTACAAGAGTTTTATGAAAACTCAGAGAAAAACAAAAACAATAAATGGAGGTGCAATGCACACATGGCTCGTATCAGTGGTGTAGATTTACCAAGAGAAAAACGTGTAGAAATAGGTCTTACCTATATTTATGGTATCGGCGTGTCTAGTTCCAGAAGAATTCTGGCGGAGGCAAATGTTAATCCGGATATCCGTTGTAAGGATTTGTCTGACGAAGATGTTTCCAAAATCCGTGATGTAATCGACCGCACACAGGTTGTAGAGGGTGACCTTCGCAGAGAGGTTGCGTTGAATATTAAGAAATTACAGGAAATTGGTTGCTATCGCGGTATCCGTCATAGAAAGGGACTTCCGGTTCGTGGCCAGAAGACGAAGACGAACGCAAGAACCCGTAAAGGGCCTAAGCGTACGGTAGCAAATAAGAAGAAATAATATAGGAGGTTAAGACGTATGGCTAAGCAAGTTGCAAAAAAGGCGGCAAAAAAGCGTGTCAAGAAGAATATTGACCGTGGACAGGCACATATTCAGTCATCTTTTAATAATACAATCGTAACATTGACAGATATGCAGGGTAATGCTATTTCCTGGGCAAGCGCAGGCGGACTTGGATTTAGAGGTTCTAAAAAATCCACACCTTATGCAGCACAGATGGCAGCGGAGACAGCAGCAAAGGCTGCTTTGCCTCATGGTTTGAAAACGGTAGAAGTAATGGTAAAAGGTCCGGGGTCAGGTCGTGAAGCTGCAATTCGTGCAATTCAGGCGTGCGGTATCGAAGTAACAAGTATTCAGGATGTTACACCGGTTCCACACAATGGCTGCAGACCACCAAAACGTAGAAGAGTATAGTTTAAGGAGGATTATGAAATGGCTAGAGATATGACACCTGTTTTGAAAAGATGTAGGTCTCTTGATTTGGACCCGGTATATTTGGGGATTGACAAGAAGTCTAAAAGAAATGCCAGAACGGGAAAGAAATTGAGTGAATATGGAAGTCAGTTGAGAGAAAAGCAGAAGGCTAAATTTATCTATGGTGTGTTGGAGAAGCCTTTCCGCAATTATTTTGCTAAAGCACAGAAGTTAAAATATGGTACAACCGGTGATAATTTGATGATTCTTCTTGAGTTGAGACTGGACAATGTTATGTTCCGCCTTGGTTATGGCAGAACAAGAAAAGAAGCTCGTCAGATTGTTGACCACAAGCATGTACTTGTAAATGGTAAATGCGTAAACATCCCGTCTTATCAGGTGAAAGCTGGAGATGTGATTGAAATAAAAGAGAAATTTAAAGGAGCTCAGAGATATAAAGATATCCTTGAAGTAACTGGAGCAAGATTGGTTCCTGCTTGGTTAGAGGCAGACCATGAAAATCTTTCCGGAACGGTAACGGCTATTCCTACCAGAGCAGAGATTGATGTGCCAGTGAATGATGTGCTTATTGTCGAGTTGTACTCTAAGTAATTAAGTAAACCCAAAAGGAGGGTCCAGTAGTGTTTGAATTTGAAAAACCAAGAATTGAAATTGCTGAAATTTCGGAAGATAAGAAATATGGACGTTTTGTAGTAGAACCACTTGAAAGAGGATACGGAACTACTTTGGGTAATTCTTTGAGAAGGATTATGCTTTCATCCTTACCAGGCTCGGCAGTTAGCCAGATTAAGATTGACGGAGTTGTACACGAGTTCAGCTCAATCCCAGGAGTAAAAGAAGACGTAACGGAAATTGTTATGAACATTAAAAATCTTGCGATTAAGAATACGTGCGAGGATTTGAGCGCTCTGAAAATGATGTACATTGACGCAACAGGAGAGGGCGTAGTGACAGCAGCGGATATCAAATGTGATTCGGATTTGGAGATTATCAATACGGAGCAGGTGATAGCTACACTGAATGGTGGCGCTGACTGTAAACTTTACATTGAGATGACAGTAAGTAATGGCCGTGGTTATGTGAGCTCGGACCGTAATAAGAGAGACGATATGGCAATTGACGTAATTGCTATTGATTCCATTTATACACCAATTGAGAGAGTAAATATTAAAGTTGAGAATACTCGAGTTGGTCAGATTACTGACTTTGATAAATTGACACTGGATGTATTTACGAACGGTACATTGGAGCCGGATGAGGCAATCAGTTTGGCTGCTAAAGTATTGAGTGAACATCTGAATTCTTTTATTGACCTTTCAGAGAAAGCAAGAATGGCGGAAGTTATTGTCGAGAAAGAAGAGGATGATTCCCAGAAAGTTATGGATATGAACATTGATGAATTAGAGTTGTCGGTTCGTTCCTATAACTGTTTGAAGAGAGCCGGCATTAATACAGTAGAAGAGTTGACAAACAAAACCGAAGAGGAGATGATGAAAGTTCGTAATTTGGGTCGTAAGTCCCTTGAGGAAGTACACGCTAAATTAAAAGAACTGGGATTGTCTCTTAGCAATGGTGAAACGGAATAATTGTAATAACAAGGAGGAAATATCATGGCAGGCTATAGAAAACTTGGAAGAACTTCCAGCCAGAGAAAAGCTTTGCTGAGAAATCAGGTAACCAGCTTGTTGTATCATGGTAAGATTGTTACAACAGAAGCGAAAGCAAAAGAAATTCGTAAGATTGCTGAGCATATGATTGCTTTGGCCGTTAAGGAAAAGGATAATTATGAGACGGTTACGGTTCAGGCAAAAGTAGCGCAGAAAGATAAAGATGGTAAGAGAGTAAAAGAAGTTGTCGATGGAAAACGGGTTACCGTTTATGATACGGTAGATAAGGAAATCAAAAAGGATAATCCATCCCGTCTTCATGCGAGACGTCAGATGAAGAAAATGCTCTACACGGTAAAAGAAGTTCCTGCAGAGACAGCAGGTAGAAAAAAAGGAACAAAAGAAGTTGATATTACCAATCTCCTCTTTGATGAGATTGCTCCAAAGTATGCAGACCGCAATGGCGGATATACCCGCATCATTAAGATTGGGCCGCGCAAAGGCGATGCAGCGATGGAAGTTGTTATTGAGTTGGTATAAAGAATTGTGTTCAAGGGGATTGTCAGTCTGGCAGTCCCTTTTTGCATTCGGAGAGATAAAAAGACAGTGTTTGGACGGGTTCAGAATGGAGTAATTTATGATTGAGGCAAGGCATATCCGATTTGATTATATACGGCGGGATGAAAAAAAAGAAGTGATTGCGCTGGAAACAGCATTGAAAGATGTTTCTTTCGAGGTAAAAGCAGGAGATTTTGTCGCCATCCTCGGACATAACGGTTCTGGTAAATCCACTCTGGCAAAACATATCAACGCTTTATTGGTGCCGGAAGAGGGAACCGTCTATGTCGAACATATGGACACGTCTGAGGAAGATATGAAGTGGAAGATTCGTCAACGGGTGGGAATGGTATTTCAAAATCCAGATAATCAGATTGTACACAATGTGGTAGAAGAGGATGTAGGGTTTGGCCCTGAAAATATCGGCGTTCCGACAAAGGAAATTTGGGAGCGTGTCGAGGATGCTCTGGAAAAAGTGGGGATGCTCATTGCGAGAAAGGAATCACCGAATAATCTGTCCGGCGGTCAGAAACAGAGGGTAGCGATTGCGGGAATACTGGCAATGCATCCGAAGTGTATTGTGCTTGACGAAGCTACCGCCATGCTCGACCCGACAGGCCGCAGGGATGTGCTGCAGGCGGTCAGGGAATTAAACGAAAAGGAAAAGATTACCGTTATATGGGTTACACATTATATGGACGAGGTAGTAGAGGCAGATTCTGTTATCGTTATGAACAAAGGGGAAATTGTGTTAGAGGGTACGCCGAAACAGATATTTTCCCAAGTGGAGCTGTTACAGCAATATCGTCTTGACGTGCCGCAGGTTACGCTGCTCGCACATGAGTTAAGGAAACGGGGGCTGCCAATCCCTGAGGACATAATAACAGTAGAAGAATTGGTTGATGCAGTTGCGTATGCGTTAGGAAAATAGGAGGCAGGACATTGGCTATTATCATTCATCAGTTAAGTTACACTTACAGCGAAGGTACCGCCTATGAAAAAAAGGCGCTGCATGACATTAACCTGAAAATAGAACAGGGGGAGTTCATTGGTCTCATTGGACATACTGGTTCCGGTAAATCAACGTTAATTCAGCATTTGAATGGTTTATTGAAACCGACGTCGGGGAGTATTTATTTTCATGGTGAAGATATTTATGACCGCGATTACTCATTGAAGAAGTTAAGGAGTAAAGTCGGGTTGGTTTTTCAATAT
Organism: uncultured Eubacterium sp.; assembly: GCA_910577295.1. Taxonomy (GTDB): domain Bacteria; phylum Bacillota; class Clostridia; order Lachnospirales; family Lachnospiraceae; genus Eubacterium_F. Next base: position 5,338 of record CAJTLS010000006.1, on the reverse strand, counting down.
CCAGAACAGCAGTTGTTTGAGAGTACAGTGATAGAAGATGTAAAATTTGGACCGAAAAATATGGGGCTGGCTCCGTTGGATGTCGATTTGCACGCCTTTGAGGCGTTGAAACAGGTTGGTATCCCGGAGGATTTATTGGATTGCTCCCCATGGGAACTATCCGGCGGACAAAAGCGGCGTGTAGCGATAGCGGGCGTTTTGGCAATGAAACCAGAGGTATTGATATTAGATGAGCCGACTGCGGGTTTAGATCCACGGGGGCGTGATGAGATACTGAACCTGCTTGACAGGCTTCACAGAGAGCGTAACATCACGATTCTGCTTGTGTCGCATAGTATGGAAGACGTGGCTGAATATGTAAAGCGTCTTATTGTGATGCATGAGGGAAGCGTACGGCATGACGGAACACCGGAGGAAGTGTTTTCCCATTACAGAGAGTTAGAAAAAATCGGGCTTTCCGCGCCGCAAATAACATATGTGATGGAGGGACTGGCGAATCGGGGCATTGATTTACCGCATTATGCCATTACCGTTGCCGATGCGGTGGAAACCATTATGACGTTAAGAAGGCGTTAAACAGAGGAGATAGTGCGAAAAATAGGCTCGATAGCTTATTTTTTGCTCGTCTTTCCTCCGTTGCGCTTCGGAATGGAGATTACTATGCTGCGAGATATGACAATAGGACAATTTTATCCGGTAGAATCCCCGATACATCGGTTGGATTCAAGGGTAAAGGTGGTAGGGGTTTTTCTCTACCTTATTTCCCTTTTTATTTTTCAAAAGTTTTGCGGATATGCAGTTGTGACGATCTTTCTTACAACCATTATTTTTCTCTCCAAAGTGCCGTTGAAATATGTGCTTCGAGGCATGAAACCGATTTTGTTTCTATTAGTTTTTACGGCGTTGTTTAATTTATTTGGAACGCACGGCGATATTGCTTTCCAGTGGAAATTTATCAGTATTACATGGCAGGGTATACAAAAGACTCTGTTCATGTCAATGCGGCTTATTTATCTTGTTATCGGTTCGTCTATGTTGACTTATACGACGACTCCGAATCAGTTGACAGATGCCCTTGAGAATTTAATGAAGCCGTTAAACAGGATAAAAGTGCCGGTGCATGAATTTGCCATGATGATGTCGTTGGCGCTGCGTTTTATTCCCATTCTTCTGGAGGAGGCCAATCGTATAATTAACGCGCAAAGCGCGCGAGGAGCAGATTTTGAAGAGGGGAAAATCTGGCAGCGAATGCGTGCAATGATATCCATTCTGGTACCCTTGTTAGTTTCCGCGCTGCGCCGTGCGTATGAATTGGCGAATGCCATGGAGGCAAGATGTTATCGGGGAGGCGAGGGGCGAACGAAAATGAAGCCTCTTCGTTACCATGCAATTGATATTTCCGCTTATGGTATTCTTGTTCTGTATCTGTTGGCGATTATTGCCGTCAATCGTTTTGTACCAATATAGGAGGAGGGGCGATGAGAAGAATACGTCTTGTTGTGGCATACGACGGAACCAATTATTCCGGCTGGCAAATGCAAAAGAACGCAACAACTATAGAGAGTGAACTGGTGGGGGCACTGCACAATCTTCTGGGAGAAGAAGTTCCCTTAATCGGCGCAAGCCGTACGGACGCAGGCGTACATGCGATGGGGAATATCGCAGTTTTTGATACGGACAGTAAAATTCCAGAAGACAAATTCGCCATTGCCCTGAATCACTATTTGCCGGAAGACATCCGTGTCCGATATTCGGATGAAGTAACGTCTGACTATCATCCCCGATATGAAAAGACGGTGAAAACATATGAATATACGGTTTTGAACTGCGAGATTGCGCTGCCCGCATGGAGGTTGTACTCGTATCATGTTTACCGGCCTCTGAATATTGAGAGTATGAAAGCGGCGGCGGAACTATTAGAAGGGGAGCATGATTTTTCTGCTTTTTGCTCTGCCGGCAGTCAGGTGAAAAGTAAGGTGCGAACGGTATATGAAATATCTATACAGGAAACGCCGCTGTCTTTTTGCACCGGCCATGTGTTGCGCTTCCGCGTGCGCGGCAACGGTTTTTTGTATAATATGGTGCGTATTATCGTCGGCACATTATTGGAGATAGGAATGGGGCGGCGGACAGTAGAGAGTGTACAGGAGGCGCTTGCCACCGGAGAACGACAGCAGGCGGGGCCGACGGCGCCGCCGCAGGGGTTGATGTTGGCAGAAATCCGGCATTGCGATTGTGAGAAAAACATAGAAAAAGACAACGATTTCTAACGAATGTTGACATATGAAACAAATATGGCTAAAATAAAAATAACCGTGTTATAAAAGTCATTTATGACACCGAATTATAATGAAAGGGAATAGTGTAAAAAATAAGCCTGATAGCTTATTTTTTACAAAGCGAACTTATTCGCTATGGCTATTTGTGCCGGGGCGTCACAAATAAGCCTTGATGGCAGAGGAGAAATACGCTTTTGCGAATTTCTCCTCGCCTCGTCGCATACGTTCCGGAATGGAGGATTAAGATGAATAACAAAATCAGGAGAATTGTAGCGAAGCTGCTTTTGGTAGTTCTTTCCATAGGTGTGTTGGGAAGTCATGCGCAGAACGATGTCCAGCAATCATTAGCAGCCAAAAAAGTTAAGGTGACATTGAAAAAGAAGCTTACATTGAAGAAAGGGAAGACTTATAAACTGAAAGCGAAAAAGACACCGGCAAAGGCAAAACTTACGTGGAAATCGTCTAAGCCAAAAATCGTATCAGTGAATAGCAAGGGAAAAATCAAGGCAAAAAAAGTTGGAAAGGCAACTATTACAGTAACGGCAAAATACAAAGGCATAAAGAAAAAGGCAACTTGTAAAGTGACGGTGAAAGGTAAAGAAAAGAAAACTCCGAATGCAACGCCGGATAACACTACAAAGCAGTCCCCGACTCCGCCGCCAACGAATGACCCAACTGCTACACCGGAGCCGACAAAAACGCCGCGTCCGACGAGAAAGCCATCTACGCCAACGCCGCCACCGGTGAAGATTGAGTACAAAGCAGATTTTGAGATTGATCTTGGTGAAAAATTAGATGCTAAGACAAAAGTGACGCCGGCAGAAGGCAAAATTGAGGATTATAACATTTCTACGACAAATGATTATGTGGCATCGGTAGATGCAAATGGTGTAATTAAATCAAATCATATCGGTAAATGTTTGCTTGTACTGACGTCAAAGGCAGATGAAACGAAGAAAGAGTCTTACAAATTATGCGTAACGGATAATTTTGTTCCACGAGATGGGTTCAATGAATACAACGAGGACATCGCTCACGGTGAAGTGAAAGAGTTCAATTATCCGTCACAATATCGCGAGAGCGGACAGGGACATGCTAAAATTTATTTCCCACCAAATTATGACCCGGAAAATAAGAAATACAACTTATTGTTCTGCTTACATGGCGGCGGACAGGATGAAAGTTTCTGGACGTTAGGAAGACCATTGGGTCAGGGCGGATGTCACGCACAGTATATTTTCGATACCCTGTATGCCGAGAAGGAATTGTCAGATGCGATTGTCGTATTCCCGAATGGCAATATTAAATATGATAAGAACAAAGAGTACCCGAATACGGTGCCAGACCCAATTATACAAAATTCGTGGAGTGATTGTTACTTATTTGAGTATGAAGTGATTTATGATTTATTACCTTATATGCAAAACAATTATCCGATTGAAAAGGGAGCTGACCATACCGGTGTATGCGGCTTGTCCATGGGATGTGGAGAAGCGATAGAGATTGGTTTGAAGCATCCGGATTTGTTCCATCATATGGGCTTTTTCTCAGCAGGGCCTTTCGCTTCTACTAAACAGACGATTGTGACAACGAAAGAGGATGCAGAACGAATTAACAAAGAGATTAAGCTTTGTTTCTTTATTACCGGTCAGTACGACCATATGATGGATGATAGCGGAAGAAGATTTGTTAATAATTGCGATTCGCTTGGTATGAACAGTATGTTCTTCGAAGTAAAGAGTACGGGTCATGATGACAGATGTTGGGACCGTGCGCTGTACGCTTTTATGAAACATGCGTTTAAGTAAGTTCCTGTTTCACGGAAGAGGGATTGAAAGAAATTTCTTGACAGTGGGGAACGAATATTATATACTATTTTAGTATGACGTGAAAATACTGGATCCATTGCCCCGGTAACGGTATTTTAACATATTAAAAGGAAACAAATGCTGATTTTAACTCCTACGGACAGGGAGAATAGCAGCAGAACGAAATAAGGAGGATTCCAAGGATGAAAAGTTTTATGGCAAGCCCATCCACAGTGGAAAGAAAATGGTATGTAGTAGACGCTGAAGGAAAAACTTTGGGGCGTCTTGCATCTGAGGTTGCAAATGTTTTAAGAGGAAAGAACAAACCTATCTACACACCTCATATTGATACAGGTGATTATGTAATCGTTGTTAATGCTGAGAAAATTAAAGTGACAGGTAAAAAATTAGACCAGAAGATTTATTATCACCATTCAGAATATGTAGGCGGTATGAAAGAGACTACATTAAAAGAGATGATGAATAAAAAACCGGAATTTGTTATTACTCACGCAGTAAAGGGCATGCTTCCAAAGGGGCCTTTGGGACGTCAGATGCTTACAAAACTGCATGTATATGCAGGTCCTGAGCACAAACATGCAGCGCAGAAACCGGAAGCATTAGATATTTAATGAGGTGTAGAAAGGAGAGATAACATTGGCTAGTTCAACATTTTATGGAACAGGAAGAAGAAAATCCAGTATCGCTCGTGTATACCTTACACCAGGTACCGGTAAAATTACAGTAAATAAAAAAGACATAGATGAATACTTCGGTCTTGATACGCTGAAGATCATTGCACGTCAACCATTGGAAGCGACCAATACCGCAGATAAATACGACGCTAAAATTACAGTAAAAGGCGGCGGATTTACCGGTCAGGCAGGCGCTATCCGTCATGGTATCGCACGTGCGCTGAATGAGGCAGACGCTGATTTCAGACCAATTCTTAAGAAAGCGGGTTATCTGACCCGTGATTCGAGAATGAAAGAGCGTAAGAAGTATGGTTTGAAAAAGGCTCGTCGTGCACCACAGTTCTCGAAGAGATAATTGCAGTACAATCAAACAGATTAGTAAATCCCTTGAAAGTTCAGTGCTTTCAAGGGGTTTCTTTGTATCAAGGTTACAGATAAACCGCCGGAAGGGACAGATAAAAAATGATATTAAGCGTAAGCCGCAGAACAGACATCCCCAATTATTATTCGGACTGGTTTTTTAATAGAATAAAAGCAGGTTTCGTATATGTTAGAA
>CAJTLS010000005.1 GCA_910577295.1 uncultured Eubacterium sp. | reverse complement strand
GGATAAGTTCTACAGGGAGAGGACTCAGGGGTAGAAATTAAATTTTCAATTGAGTAGACTCGAAATATTGTGAAATGTGTTACATTTACTATTTTACAAATGTCAAAAATGTGTTATACTATTACAGCGGTATGTATATATGTTTCTACCGATGGAGGTTATGATGAAACAGTATCTTATAAAGGGTGGAATACCACTGAGAGGCGAAGTTACCATTGGCGGGGCGAAAAATGCGGCTCTTGGCATTATTGTGGCGGCTATTATGGCAAATGAGCCTGTTCGGGTGGAAAACCTACCGGATGTGGATGATGTTCGCGTTTTATTAGAGGCGATTGAGGGAATTGGCGCCATCGTGGAGCGCGAAGACGCGCATACAGTGCGTATTAATGGAGCGCTGATTCATGATGTCAGCGTGGATGAAGAAGCTATTCGTAAAATTCGTGGCTCGTACTATTTAGTAGGAGCTTTATTAGGCAAGTATAAAAGAGCGTTAATTGCCCTGCCGGGGGGATGTCAGATAGGCAGCCGTCCGATTGACCAGCATATCAAAGGCTTTGAGCAATTAGGGGCAAGAGTAACGATTCATCATGGTAAAATTGATGCACAGGCGGAAAGTCTGCGGGGTACGCATATTTATTTAGATTGTCCGAGCGTGGGAGCTACGATTAATATTATGATGGCTGCCTGTATGGCAGAGGGGAAAACGATTATCGAGAATCCAGCTAAGGAGCCTCATATTGTAGATGTGGCAAACTTCTTAAACAGCATGGGAGCCAACATCAAAGGTGCCGGTACGGATGCGATTCGCATTCGCGGTGTGGAGGCGTTACATGGTGCAGAATATTCGATTATTCCGGACCAGATTGAAGCAGGAACTTATATGCTTACAGTTGCGGCCACCGGGGGCGATGCCTATATTAAAAATGTCATTCCCAAGCATTTGGAGGCGATTACGGCCAAACTCGTTGAGATTGGCGCCGAAGTAGAAGAGTTTGACGATTGTATACATGTGTCAGCAGACAAACGTTTGTACTACGCCAACGTAAAGACGATGCCGTATCCGGGTTTCCCTACGGATATGCAGCCTCAGATGACGACGCTGCTCGCCCTTTCGCAGGGAACGAGTATTGTGACAGAGACCATTTTTGAGACGCGTTTCAAATACATCAGCGAATTGCGCCGGATGGGGGCCAATATAACAGTAGAGGGAAACGCTGCTTTTATTACCGGTGTGGAAGGCTTTACGTGTGCTCAAGTCAGCGCACCGGATTTGCGTGCAGGCGCTGCTCTCGTCATGGCGGGTTTAGCTGCCGACGGGATTACTTATGTAAAAGAAATCCAGTATATTGAGCGCGGCTATGAAAATTTCGTAGAGAAAATCTGTGGATTGGGTGGTTGTATGGAGGAAGTAGATTCGGAAGATGAACGTGCGATTCAGAAATTTAAAATGAAAGCCATGTAAAAAAAAATAGACATAGGAGTAAGAACGCCGAGGTAACGAGGCGTTTTTGTGTAAGTGAGGAAAGGAGACATACGAGTGAACGAGAAAGTAGAGGTCATTTTAAATGAGGTGGGGAAAGTAATTAAGGGAAAAAATCAGGCGATTGAACTGGTTATGACAGCAATTTTAGCCAAAGGCCATATTCTGGTCGAGGATGTACCGGGAGTAGGGAAGACTACACTGGCAGTAGCATTTTCCCGCGCCATGGAATTGACAGAGCGCCGTTTGCAGTTTACACCGGACGTATTGCCGAGTGACGTTGTTGGTTTTAATATGATTGGGGCGGACGGTGAGTTCCAGTATAAACCGGGGGCGATTCTCTGTAATCTGCTGTTAGCCGATGAGATTAACCGTACCTCGACGAAGACGCAGTCGGCCCTTCTAGAAGTCATGGAAGAAGGGCAGGTTACAGTTGACGGTGTGACGCGACAACTGCCAAATCCGTTTATTGTAATTGCGACGCAGAATCCGGTTGGTTCGGCGGGAACACAGATGCTGCCGGAATCACAGTTAGACCGTTTTATGATTCGTATTTCCATGGGATATCCAACGATGGAAGAGGAGATACGCCTGATTAAGGAGAGACAAGACATCAATCCGTTGGATTTCATTCAGGAAATTATATCAAAAAAAGAACTGGTTGTCATGCAGGAGCAGGTAAAACAGATTTATGTGGACGACAGGGTGCTTGGCTATCTGTCTAAAATCGTAGACGGAACAAGAAAGCATTCGATGATTACTCTGGGAGTCAGCCCCCGCGGTACGCTGGCGCTGATGGATATGGCAAAGGCGCGTGCGTTTGTTCAGGGCAGGGAGTTTGTTTTGCCAGAAGATATTAAAGAAGTGGCAGGCGCTGTTCTGGCACATCGCCTGTTGTTGAATGGAAAGGCGCGAATGAGCCATGCCACAGAAGAGGATGTAATTGAAGAGATTGTAAGTAAAATACAGGTGCCGAAGTTATAATCAGAGAGGAACAAAGATAGTGGGGAGCGAAATGTTTCCGCTATGCTTTGGAATGGAGGTTTATATGACTGTTGGAACTGTCCTCTACATATTCCTTTTTGTTGCGGGGTGTGCCATTTCCGTTTTATTTTTGGAATACGGAACGGTAGCGCTGATGGGCCTGCTTGTGACCGTGCCGGTTTTTATGTTCCTCATTCTTCTTATTATGAGGAAACGAATCAGCGTCACGGTGGACGCCAAGAATCCCATGGCGGAAAAAGACGACATCGACCGTCCGGCTCGTGCAGTGATTACGTTATCCATTGAGAATCGCAACCGGTTTTTGCCGCTCACGAAAGGGATTGCAAAAGTTCGTTATGAAAATAAGTTTTCCGGGGATAAAGGGAAGATGAAAATACGTTTTTCCGTGGATGCAGGGAAAAAGCGTGACCGCCGGATTCCGGTAGTTATGTATAACTGCGGCAATGTGACAATTACAGTGGAAAAAGTTCGTATTTATGATTATCTGAACCTTTTTGCATGGACGATTGGCAAGAATTTTGAGAAGCAGGACATACTTGTGCTGCCGCCGATGAAAGAGATGTATTTGGGGAAAGACCGCTGGTACAATGAAACAAATGAAGACAGCGACCGATTTTCCTTATATAAAAAGGGAGACGACCCATCTGAGATTTTTAATATTCGGGATTTTATGGATGGAGATAAGATTCAGCGCATCCATTGGAAGCTGAGTAGTAAGACAGGAAATCTGATGGTAAAGGAAGGAAGCCTTCCACTTACGAAAGCCATTCATATTTTTATTGATCTATGTGTTACGGCTATAAAGGAAGAGCGGGGAAGAAATGTAAATCTGCTTATACAGGGAGTCTATTCCATTTCCATGTTTATGATTGAACATGGCATACCGCAGATTTTTATATGGCATGACAGAAAAAATGAAATGATACAGGAATATTCCGTAGAACACGAAGAAGAATTATACTGGATGTTTCAGGAATTATTTAAGTGTAGAATCACGAAAAATCCCAATGAATTACTGCAGGCCTATATGGATTGGGGCAAGGGAAAACTGTTGGAAGCAGCGTTGTATCTTACCGTTGCCGACCATGATGATTTGGATGAAAGAAATTTGATAAGGGACCGTTTGGAAGTAATGGACTTACGAGGTGAAGAACTTGAAGACCAGAAATAACAGAGTAATAAAGTTTATATTGGAATTTAGCCAGTTGTTACTGGTCTTTTTCGGTGTTTTTTCTGCCATTTTATGCACGGCAAACAGTTTACAGCTTACTTATGACAGAATCTTACTGATGGCCATTATGCTTATGGCGTCGGTTGTTTTTTACGGACTGTTTACCGTTTTGGAGACATTTCGGAAAGGAAAATTGTACGGTATTTTAGCGATTACACTTTTCTTTGCACTCATAGGCTTACGTTTTATGGCTGCTATGCAAAAGGCAATTGTTACCGTTGTAAACAGTTTCCTCAAAGAGTTTATGAATTATACTGGAACGACGATTTCTCTTATGTCCTACACCGACACGGAGGGGTCGAGCGTTAAGTTTTGTACGAATCTGCTTTTGATTCTGGTAGGAGTATATTTGATTGCGATTATCAGTGCGTTCTTTTACCGCCGCCGTCACTCGAAAGTATTTCTGATTGTCACCGGCCCGTTCGTCATTCTTCCGTTAATGGTCGGGAAAGTCGGTAACTTCTCCGATTTATTCTTGTATTTAATTATCGCCATGACAATAGTTGGTACGAGACATTTGCGAACGGACGCTACTGACAGGAGAATGCGTCAGAAACTGTCTCTCATACTTATCATTATCGGTTTGGTTTGCGGTGGAATTTCTTATGCGTTTATACCACCGAAGAAATACGATAATAATTTAGTAAAACTGACACAGGCAAGAAACAGTCTGGTGGCGTTGACGTCATGGACGACGGAAGATGTCTTTACATGGCTGAAAGCGAACTTTAATGATGACGCTATTTCTTATGGGCAGGTTGGAACAAAGAAAGAGATATCTTATACCGGAGAGACGATGCTGAAAATATCCGGAGACATCAATTCGAAGCACGGATTATATTTGAAAGGGTATGTGGGAGACCATTATGAGAATAACCGTTGGACTTCGCTCGCCTCGGAAGAGGAGTACAAGAAAGAACTGGCAAAACTCGACGAAACCGGTGTCACAATAGATAACTGGCATACACAGTTGAGAAACGAGCTGGGTGACAATGAGAGCAGCGGGCAAAAGGATATTTGGAAAACCGGCGAGCTGCGAATTCGCAATCTGGCGTTTGGCTATGGCAATTACTTAGTCCCATATCTGCCGACGTCGGCATTCAAATGTAAGGAAAACGGGCGTCAGGTAGTGGACGAACCCGGTATTGATTATGCAATGGAATATTATTTATCGTACCCGTCGTTCGTGCGGCAGGACATTCTGCGTCATAATTACCGTCTGGCAAATGAGATGTTTTGGGAGAGCAATAAGCTGGAAAGACAGCGATTAAAGGAATTTGCCATGAAACATTTTTTGCAGGTGCCGGAAAACCTCAGACAGGAATGTCAGAAGTTTGAACAGTATTTACAGAAGAGGGATTCACTGTTGTCTAAATACAGGGGCGGTAAGGCGGATGAGAGCCAGCTGATTCAGGCAGTTAAAGATTATATTACGAAAGACACAACATATAGTCTTGCTCCGGGAAAGACGCCGGCGGGACAGGATACCGTTACCTATTTTTTGAATGAAGGGAAAAAGGGCTACTGTACTTACTATGCGACAACCGCAGCAGTTCTTCTGCGTAGCGTCGGTATACCGACACGTTATGTAGAGGGAATGTATATTACGAAAGGGCAATTAGAGAAAGGCTCGAAAACTGGAAAAGAAATCGAAGTACCGGATGAAGACGCCCATGCATGGATAGAAGTTTATGATGAAAACTATGGTTTCGTTCCGGTAGAAGTTACTCCGGGACAGGGAGAGGATGATTTGGTGTATAGCCAGTCGCATCCGCAAACCGAGACACCGGAACCGTCCGAGTCGTCCGAACCGGAAGAAGACGAGCCGGAAGATAAGATGGAAGTCGCAACGCCGACGCCGTCCGTCACGGAGACGCCGGAGGAGAGCATGGAATTTGAAGATATTGACGGAAACGAAGAGGATTCTGACGAGGGCAGCGAGAAAGGCGCCGAAGAGAAGAAGAGTAATAAAGTGTTATGGACGATTCTTAAAGTATTGTTCGTTCTCATACTCTTTGTCGCCGTAATGGAGACGCAGAGGAGGATAAGGAAACGGTTATTCGTCCGAAATATGCGGAGTTATAAGGCAAAACGCCGTATTCGTATGGCCTATCATCATCTTGTACCGGTATTTGCGGCGCGTTCCGTCGTCTATCGCGGTCAGAGCATGGCAGAATATACGGCGCAGATAGCGGAAGCAATGGCGATGCCGGAACAAAATATCGCTATCTTCGTAGCGTTGGTTTACCATGCGCGGTTTGGGCCGGATACGATTGGCGAGGAAGAACTGCGTCTGTTTGGCGAGATGTATTACCGGATTACGAACAAAATATATGAGGATGTTACATTCATTAAAAGACTATACTATATGTATATTATGGTCTTATAGGGGGCTGTTGTGATGTATGAAGAGAAAGAGAACACGTCGTCGGGGCCTAAATTGGACAAGGCCTTTGTAGAAAGTATTTTGGAAAATGATGCAATCGAACAGATTTTGAATCAGGGGGAAGCTTTCCGCACCCTTATGGCATATTATAAATGTGCCATTATGGAAGTGGAGACGAAATTCAACGTGTTGAACACGGAGTTTTCATTAAAGTATGACCGCAATCCGATTGAGACAATAAAATCACGCTTAAAGTCACCGGAGAGTATTATTGAGAAATTGCACCGCAAGGAGCTGGAGTTTAGCGCTTCCTGTATTGAGCGGGAATTGTCCGACATCGCCGGAGTGCGTGTGGTGTGCGCTTTTCCAGAAGATATTTACGAGCTGGCAGATTGTTTTTTGAAGCAGGATGATATTAAATTGATTACAAAAAAAGATTACATTTTGCACCCTAAAGAAAATGGATACCGCAGTCTTCATCTGATTGTCCAGACACCGATATTTTTGCATGATGAGAAGCGGCCGATGCGTGTGGAAGTTCAACTGCGGACGATTGCCATGGACTTCTGGGCAAGTTTGGAACATCGAATCTATTATAAAAAGGGACAGAACAATAGCGAACTGCGCAGGGAATTAAAAGAATGCGCCGAAATCAGTGCAGCGCTGGATATCCGCATGCAGGATATAAGAAGCCAGTTAGATGAAACAGAATGTTAAAAAAAACAGACCGTCGGGAAAAGGTATTTACAATTTCCCGACGGTCTTTCCGTTGTCTGTGTTATTTTGTTTTCTTTGAGACGAGGAACAGGCTGCACAGTAATGATATTACATAGAGTACGATTGTCAGATAGAGTACCGTCTGATAGCCAAGCGGGTTAATGGTACTTCCATGTCCGATATCAATAGGACTGCCAACGTGGTCAACAATAAGTGTTGCAACCTGATTTCCCGTAAGTCCGGCAATTGCCCATGCGGAAAGAGTAATGCCGTGAATGGCGCTGATATTACCCATGCCATAGTGGTCGGAAAGTAATGTTGGTACATTACTGAAACCGCCGCCATATCCGGCATTAACAACAAACAGGAGAACGAGAACTAAAATCATAAGAAGCGTGCTTTCGCCTCGATTGGTAATTCCCTGTGTAATAATTACCAGTGCAGTTGCAATGATGGACAGGGAGAAAATTATTTTATAAATGGTATTGCGGTCTTTAAACGAATCTGCCCATGCGGAAAAACCGAGTCGGCCGCCGGCGTTGAAAATTGCCGTGACAGAAGAAAGGATACCAACCATGGAGCCGAGCCCGATACATTTAATAATCATTTTCTCCTGTGAGATAAGAGCAAGTCCACAAGTGATGTTTAAGTAGAACATAATCCAGATACCGATAAAAGTAGCCGGCTTCGTTTTGATTGTCTCGATTGCACTCGGCGATTTCTCGTCACCGGATGGTTCGTGCCATCCTTCCGGTTTGGCAAGAAGAAGATGTCCGACAAACATCATAACAAAGTACACGATTGCTAAAATCCAGAACATCTTGTAAATACCGCCGTCTCCGAGAGAAGTAAGCAGCTTTTGCATGATTGGGCTGGCAATCGCTTTTGCGGCGCCAAATCCGGCAACGGCCAGTCCGGTAGCCAGACCTTTGCGGTCGCTGAACCATAACATCAAAGTCTTCACCGGTGAGAGGTATCCGGTACCAAGACCAATTCCCATAATGAAACCATAACATATGTATATGCCAAGCAGGGCGAGCAGGCTGCCCCGATGAGTACCGCCATACCAGATAAAGAATCCCGTACCGGCCATTCCGGCAGCAAAGCAAATCGCAGCAATCAGCGAGGACTTATGAATGTCCTTTTCTACGATTTTTCCTAAAAAGGCGGCTGACATGCCGAGGAAAAATATGGCAAAACTGAACGCCCATTCCGTCGCGCCCTTGGAAAAGCCAATGTGATCTGCAATTTCCTGACTGAAAATAGACCAGCAGTACACGGTACCAATGCTGCAGTGAAGAAGTAGTGCGGGTATCGCAGCACGAATCCACTTGTTTTGAATTTTCATAATTCATTCAACCTCATTTCTATAGTATTTGTACAAAATTATAAAATATTTTTGGGGGAAATGCAAGAAAATATAATGTTAAGTTTAAGTGTAAAAGAAGACAAAACGAACGGTATAAAATTCCTACATTTACAGATACTACTTTTTGCAAAGGTATATTTGAAACAAAGATAAAAGTCTGAAACGGAGGTAGAAAAAAGTGAAAGCAACAGGTATAGTAAGGCGCATTGACGATTTGGGACGGGTAGTAGTGCCAAAGGAAATCCGGCGTACATTAAGAATACGTGAAGGAGACCCGTTGGAAATTTTTACGAATCGGGAAGGCGGGATTATATTAAAGAAATATTCACCTATTGGGGAATTGGGAGAATTAGCGGCGGAATACGTGGAGGCGGTGGCGCAGGTGTCGAAGTGTACCGTGTGCGTGGCAGACCGCGACATGATTGTAGCAGTGGCAGGGCCGGCGAAACGGGAATTTCACGGTCAGAATATTCATGCGGATTTAATCCGTTTTATGGAAGAGCGCGGACAGCAGATAGCAATCAACGGAGAGCGCAATTTTTGCAGGATTACGGAAGATGGAAATGAAGTGTATTCAGAAGCAATCAGTACCATTGTTGCTGAGGGAGATGCGATTGGAGCGGTAATTCTTCTCACGAAAGATCCGGAACGGGAGTTTACGGAACTGGAGGAGAAAATGGCGGTATGCGGGGCTAACTTTCTGGGGAAACAGATGGAACAGTAGATTAAAATAGGAAAATATTGCCTAAAAAGGCGTAAAAAGGCTTAAAAAACCTTGACAAACTGGTATAAAAAGGTTATATATAGATGTATAGGTTTATTAAATCTAGCAAATTTTTTTGAGGAGGATAGAATCCATGAATAAGACGGAATTAGTTGCAGCGATTGCTGAGAAAGCTGAATTGTCTAAGAAAGATTCGGAAGCGGCATTGAAAGCGTTTATTGATGTTGTTACAGATGAATTAAAGAATGACCGAAAAGTGCAGTTAGTTGGTTTTGGTACTTTTGAGGTTACAAAGAGAGCGGCAAGAGAAGGTATTAATCCATTGACGAAAGAACCAATGAGCATTCCTGCATCTAAAGCACCTAAATTCAAGGCTGGAAAAGCATTGAAAGAGACTGTGAACAAATAATTGTTTTAGAATCAATAATGAAAGTCAGGAACACTCTGGAGTGCTGCTCTGGGGTGTTTTTCTTATAATATGGAAGGAGGCGGGGGAGTGAGACTGGATAAATATCTGAAAGTTTCCCGTTTGATTAAACGGCGGCCGGTGGCAAATGAAGCATGCGACGCCGGACGTATATTAGTAAATGACAAAGTGGCAAAGGCCTCCCTGAATGTCAAAGTCGGAGATGTCATTGAAATCCGGTTTGGCAATAAAAATACAAAAGTAGAAGTACTGAGTATTGAGGAGACTTATAAAAAAGAAGAAGCAAAAGAACTGTACAAGTATTTGTAATGAAACAATCCCTTTCTGCATATAGTTATGGTATCAAGGCAGAGGGGGATATTTTTATGCTTCAGGAGCAGGAGCGTGCGACGCAAAACCACAAGCTGACGATGAATAATCGTGGTCAGGTTGAGCTTACGGGGGTGACGGAAGTCGTATCGTTTGATAATCAGGTAGTAGAGTTGGAGACGACGGAGGGAGCCGTGCGCTTTACCGGAAATGATTTGAATGTTAAACGGCTTACGTTAGAGCGCGGAGAACTGGAATTAGAGGGAAGAGTGCGTGAAATCATTTACCATGAATCCCAGAAAGGTAGGACGGCGGGAGGGATTATCAGCCGCCTGTTTCGGTAATGGAACTTATTATAGGACAATTCCGGTATGTTCTGGCATCCTTTCTGTGGGGAATTTTTCTCATGTTTCTCTATGATTTTATTGTCGTACATCGGGGCACGAAAAAAATCGGGAAAGTCAGGCTGCTGATTGAGGACTGGATTTTTTGGGGAATTGCGGCAATCTTTGTCTTTCAAATGATATTTGCTCTCAATAACGGAATTTTGCGTAGCTTCTTTATTATAGCCTTTTTGCTTGGGATGGTCGGATATCGGAAATTGGTTAAAAATGTCGTGCAGAGGGGAATCAGGGCGATTATTGACTTTTTTTGTCGACCGTACGTTTGGATTAAGAAAAAAATAGCAAAAAAACGGTAAAAACCCTTGAAATCATAGGGATATCTCTATATAATACAAGTACGGTACTATTCTTGTAGAAAGATTTGAAGGGAGAAGCTTATGAGTAGAAGGACACGCAGACGCAGGCGTGCCGGTTTGTATTTGGTTATGTTAGTAGCTGTATTGTTCGTCGGTACACTGGCGATACATGGATATACACTGAGGGCAAACTGCCAAAGACTGGAAACCGAACAGTCTCATTTAAAAGAAAAGAAAAAAGAATTAGAGCGGGAACAAAAAGAGATAAAGGAACAATCTGCATATCGGAATACGGATGAATATATCGAAGATGTGGCACGTAAGAAATTTGGTTTGGTATATGACAATGAAGTTGTTTTTAAAGCGAAATAAGGAAAAGAGAAACGTTTGTTGCAGACAGACGTTTTTTTGTGCGCTGAAAAGAAAAAAATTTTTTGCCTCCCTGTTTTGACAAAAAATTCATTTGAATACCATTATACTATTGTCGCAGTCGCGAATTGTATGCGCAGTGGCAGCGTCATGCAGATGACATGCTCGAAAGTGTATAAAAAAGATGAGACTGGGGGCTTGAAGAGTGAGAGAAGAGCGAAAAATAGTATGGTGCAATGGACGGATGATATTACTTTGGATAATCGGTTTTTTTATGGGGCGAGCCTGGCTGATGAGCATAAATCCTTTCGGGCTTTCTCTAGTTGCAGCTACCGCAGATGTAAAAAAGGGATATCAGGGAGTGGCAGTTTGTGTAATGCTCGGTATGTTTACGAGTATGGACGGACTTTCGCTTGTGAAGTATCTTCTTTTATTCAGTGTTGTGCTGGTAACGAAAAATTTGCAAAAGCGGTGGACAAGCCGTCATTTTATGGCCGCCTATATGGCAGTTTTGGTGGCTCTTGTCAACATTGCGTCAGGTGTTGTGCTAAGTATTGTGTCGGTAAACAGATGGGAAGTTTTCTGGCTTAGCGTGTTGGAAAGTATCGTTGTATTTGCATTTGCCAATATCAATCAGTGGGGCGTCCATTTTCTATTATATGAGGACTGGAAAAAGGTTCCGGACAACGAGGAGTTAATCAGTCTGTTAGCCATTTTGATTACGGCTCTGTATGGAATACCTCATCAGGCGGATATGATTTTTTCGATTTCCGGGACATTGGGGTATCTGTTCGTCCTGTTTGCCGGCTATCGTTTTGGTGCGTCGACAGGCGCCATTGCGGGAGCCGCCGTCGGCATGCTCTTTTCCCTGACGGGAGAAAGTCTCGTATCAATCGGCATCGCCTGTCTGCTTGGGGTGTCGGTAGGAGCATTCCGCAAGCTGGGGAGAATTTGCAGCAGTGCAGCATTTCTTCTTCTGGGCGCTATAATGACGATATTTACCTTGCGGGAAATCTACGGTATCGTCGAACTGCGCGCAATTCTGTCGGCCGTCATTATATTTCTGGCCCTGCCTGCTAAAATTGCACATCGGTGGGAGGATGATTTAGAGGGAGAGCCGGAGGGTGATTTCGCAAAAGAAGATGTGAGGGAATTAGCCAATCACCGGATTGAAGATTTTTCAGAAGCATTTCGGCGTCTGTCTAAAAGTTTTCAGGGGGAGACGAGCGAGAGGGAACTGACGGAACAGGAATTAGAAAGTATGTTTGAAGAGTTGTCCCGTGCCGTTTGTCAGGATTGTATAAATTGTAAATACTGCTGGAACCGCCACTACGAGCAGACAGATAGCAGTCTGCGCAAAATTTTATGGCAGATTGGACAGGAGGGGGCGGCTTCACTTGAAATTATTAATGCGGATTTTCATCGGCGCTGCATGAAATTGGACGAGTATGTAATGAGAGTGGAGGATCGGATTGCACAGGAGAAAGTACGTCTCGGGTGGTATAACCGCATGAACGAAAACCGGCGGGTGATGGCAGAACAAATGCAGGAAATCGCCGCTGCCTTACGTTCTTTTACCGTAGACCTCAATGATGTGGAAGAGCAGTCAAAAGAATGTAAGAGACGGATTGCGGACGAATTGAAAAGAGAGGGTGTCAAACTGCAGAAGCTGGCGGTGAAAAAAAGGCGGGGGCATTTGGAAGTGACGTTGACGGGCGCCTGCAAGGGAAACCAGTGTCTGACAAAAACCGATATCGCACGGGCGCTGTACCGCGGTACGGGCGTGATGATGTCGCCGGCAAGGGAGACGAGGAATGTACTTTCGCATGAGCAGGATACGATGTTTTTTCGGGAAGATACACGCCTGAAAGCGATTACCGGATTGGCGCGAATCGCGAAGAGTGGCGAGCAGGTTTCCGGAGATAATTACTCCTTTCTGGAATTGCAGGGTCAGGGGGAGCTTTTAATGGTATTGACGGATGGGATGGGAAGTGGAGAAATCGCCTATCGGGACAGCGGAAACCTCATTGAATCGTTGGAATACTTAATGGAAGCGGGATTTGAAAAAAAATCAGCATTTCGTCTCCTGAATACCCTTTTTGTCATTAACTACGAGGGGGAGTCTTTTGCAACGCTGGATATGACGGCCATTAATCTGCATACCGGACAGTGTGAAATTATGAAAAACGGGGCGGCGACGACGTTCGTAAAACACCGCGACAGAGTAGAGACGATTGTATCGAGCGCGCTTCCTGTCGGCGTGGATATGGAGGCGGAGCCGGATGTGACAACGGTAGATTTGGAAGACGGCGACATGGTTATTATGGTATCGGATGGCGTTTTGGACGGTTTTTATGAGAGAAATATGATGGATGGGAGTCAGGATGATATGAGCACATTCATTGAAGAACTGGCGTGTCAAAACCCAAACGACGTTGCCAACCAGATTCTCATGAATGCACTGGCGCGCAGCACGAGAGAGGCAACGGATGATATGAGCGTACTTGTTGCCGGAATTTGGAATAAAAATTGACGAATGGAGGTAAAATCGTTACAATATAAGAAGATTCGGTTGTCTTTGCGATAAACCGTTTAGAAATGGGGATTAATACAAAAGGAGAGTGCCAGTGAAACAAAAGTTCATCCAATATATAACAGAGCACGATTTGTTTGCCCCGGGAGAACACCTTGTTGTTGGTGTGTCCGGCGGGGCTGATTCTGTTTGTCTCCTAAAGCTTTTGCATGAGATAAGGGGAGAGTGGCAACTGACGCTCTCGGTTGTTCATATTAATCACGGAATACGCAGTCGGGAGGCGGAGGCGGACGCCTGCTATGTGAGAGAGCTGGCAGAGCGGTGGGAACTTCCCTTTTATCTAATCGAGAGAGATGTTCCCGCGCTGGCGAAAGAGCATGGACAGACCGAAGAGGAAGCAGGGCGTGAGCTCCGTTATCGGGAGTTGGAGAATATACGCAACCAGCAGCATGCGGACTGGATTGCAGTTGCCCATCATCAGGAAGACCAAGCGGAAACGGTTTTGTTTCAGGCGCTCCGCGGAAGCGGCATGAGAGGACTGGCGGGCATGGCGCCGAAAACCGGATATGTGCTGCGTCCGTTACTGGACATGACAAGGACGGAAATCGAATCATATTTGCAGCGTGAACATATTTTGTACCGCAACGACAGTACGAACGAGGATACGGCGTATACGCGGAATTATATTCGGAAAGAGTTGTTCCCGTTGTTAGAGCAGCGCCTGAACCGTCAGGCGGTGCGCCATCTGGCAGAGATGGCAGGCGACGCCAGACAGTGGCGTGACTATGTGGAAAGGCAGGCGGCGCCGGTTGCCGGAAGAATTATCAGGCAGGGAAAAAGCGGTCGGCTTGTTTTGAATTTACATGAACTTTTGCAGCAGGAAGCGGTTATACAGGATGAGATAATCCGTATTTTTTTGCGGCAGAAAATACGGGGAGCTAAAGATATTACGCGGACGCATTACCGGCAGATACGAGAGTTGTTTTCCAAAGATACGGGAAAGCGGCTGCACTTACCGGACGGAGTTGTAATAGAGCGCCGATATAACGAGCTTTACCTGTATCGGGACGACGGCGGGGAACGGACGGAGTTCTCTTTGGTATGTGCCGTGCCGTCCGTGAATATAGTGGAAATGGATGGAGGCAGCAGTTCTTTTACGCTTACCGTAAAGGAACGGGATGATTTGCCGCAACAAATTCCTCAAAAAGACTATACGAAATGGTTTGATTATGATAAAATATTGAATGGTCTTGTTTTACGAACCCCGAAAGAGGGGGACTATTTTATTATGGACAAGGCGGGGCATCGAAAGAAACTGAACCGCTATTATATAGACCGAAAAATTCCACTGCAGGAGCGGGAGCGTCAGTTGGTTCTGGCCGAGGGGAACAAAGTTCTCTGGGCGATACCGGGCCGTATGAGCGAAGACTGCAAAGTTACAGAAAGTACAAAACATATTTTGGTGGTAACCAGGGAAAGGATACATCATGAAAGAAGAAATCAGGGTATTGATTAAAGAAGAGGATTTAATAGCCAGAGTAAAGGAACTGGCAGTGCAGATTAATCAGGACTATGAGGGGAAGCAGCTTCATTTGGTTTGTGTTTTGAAAGGAAGTGTATTTTTTGCCTGCGAACTGGCAAAATATATTACTGTGCCAGTAACGATTGATTTTATGAGTGTCTCGAGTTATGGCGACGCGATGACGAGCAGTGGAAGTATAACCATTAATCAGGATTTGAATATGGGATTACAGGGTAGGGAAGTTTTGATTATTGAAGATATTGTTGACAGCGGGCGGACGCTGGCTTATCTGGCTCATATGTTAGAAAAGAGAGAACCGGCCAGTCTGCGGATTTGTACAATGCTTGATAAGCCTCAGTGCCGCATATCAAAAATAGATGTCGCATATACCGGATTTGAGATTGAGGATTTGTTCGTTGTGGGATTTGGTCTTGACTATTCACAGAAATATCGAAATTTGCCTTATATCGGTGAATTGAAAATAAAGGAGGATTAATCCGATGAAAGGGTTAAAAGGTTATGGTTTTTTTGTTGTGATGGCAGTAATTATATTGATGGCTGCCTTGTCCGGTGATTTCTTTTCAGGAATGAACCGCAACACCTATTCCTATACACAATTTAAAAAGGAGATTGAAGACCATCAGATAACGGCGGTAATCGTGGAGCAAAATCAGGAAGTGCCGACCGGGGAAGTGACGGTTAAGACGAAAGACGATATCCAGAAATCATTTTTTACACCGGATGTCAATACGGTTATTGATTATTTGGATTCCGTCAGCTTTACGGATGTAAAAGTAAGCGATGTGGCGACAACGCCGTGGTTTTTGACAATCCTGCCATATATCATCGGTTTTGTGCTTATTTTCCTTTTATTTAGCATGATGACCGGTCATACGCAGGGCGGAGGCGGCGCCAATGCCAAAATGATGAATTTTGGTAAGAGCCGTGCCAAAGTAACGACTCCCGATGAGAAAGTAAAGACGTTTGAAGATGTGGCGGGACTCGTGGAAGAGAAAGAGCAGTTAGGAGAGATTGTAGATTTTTTGGCAGACCCGCAAAAATATACAAACCTGGGAGCACGCATTCCCAAAGGCGTCATTATGGTAGGCCCTCCCGGTACTGGTAAGACGCTGCTGGCCAAAGCAGTAGCCGGCGAAGCGGGCGTGCCATTCTTTAGTATTTCTGGTTCGGATTTTGTGGAGATGTTCGTCGGTGTGGGAGCTTCCCGTGTGCGCGACCTCTTCGAAGAGGCCAAGAAAAATGCGCCTTGTATTGTGTTTATTGATGAAATTGACGCAGTAGCAAGACGGCGCGGCAGCGGTCTTGGAGGCGGACATGACGAGCGCGAACAGACATTGAATCAAATGCTTGTCGAGATGGATGGCTTTGGGGTTAACGAGGGGATTATTGTCATGGCGGCAACGAACCGCGTGGATATACTTGATCCTGCAATATTGCGTCCGGGTCGTTTTGACCGGAGGATTCATGTGGGATTGCCAGATGTGCGCGGTCGCGAAGACATTTTGAATGTGCATGCCAAAAATAAACCGATGGCGGAAGATGTAAATTTGGAAGATGTGGCGCGAACGACTGCCGGATTTGCAGGTGCCGATTTGGAAAATCTGCTGAACGAAGCGGCGATTTCAGCGGCGCGCGATAACCGAGCGTTTGTCGTGGATGAGGACATCCGGAAATCGTTTATCAAGGTGGGAATCGGCTCGGAGAAGAAGAGCAGAATTATTTCCGAAAAGGACAAAAAAATTACCGCTTATCACGAAGCGGGGCATGCGATTTTATTTCATCTACTTCCGGATGTGGGGCCGGTGTATACCGTTTCTGTTATTCCGACCGGTCAGGGTGCGGGTGGTTATACCATGCCGCTGCCGGAAAAAGACGAGATGTACCTGACAAAGGGAAAGATGCTGCAGGATATTATTGTATGTCTCGGTGGGCGCATCGCTGAAAGCCTTGTCTTTGAAGATGTGACAACAGGGGCGAGTCAGGATATACGTCAGGCAACAGAGCGGGCAAGGGATATGGTGATGAAATACGGCTTTTCTGATAAATTGGGAATGATTAATTACAGCACTTCCGGCGACGAGGTATTTATCGGCAGGGATATTGGACATTCCAAGAACTTTAGCGAGGGAACGGCCGAGTTAATCGACCAAGAGGTGAAGCAAATAATTGATAACTGTCATAAAAAAGCAATGCAGCTTTTGAAAGAGAATATGGACATTCTGCATCGTCTGGCTGAGCTTCTCATTGAGAAAGAGCGGATTAACCAAGATGAGTTTCTAACGTTGTTTGAGCAAAATGACGATACATTAAATGAAAATGAATAATCCTTTGTGCAAAAGATAAAACGGGAGAAAAACATTGGGCAAAACTAACAAAAGAAAGAATAAAAAAAATAGAACTTTGTGCACACTGTTTTGCCTTATGGTGGTATAGTAATAACTGTAAACCCCAATACATTATATAGTTTTTGCTACACCCCATAAGTAACAAAAATACCTTCTCCCAAAAGGGCAGCATCGTAAGCTGTCCTTTTGACTGTTTTTAGAGATAAAGGAGATCGATATGACTGAAAGTGTAATGAATAGGAAAGCTATCTTTAGTGACGGAACAGCCAATTTTGTATGTCCACCTGAGCCAAAGGCGTATGAAAGAGTTACTATACGTTGTCGTGTTGGCAAAGATGATGTTGATTCTGTCACAGCGATTGTAGAGGAGAAACCATTTCCAATGGTGAAGAGTGCTTCAACCGAGCATTTCGATATATATGAAGTCTCTCTTTCCCTGCAGGAAAAGCAGATTGGATATCATTTTAAAATTACAAAAGGGCAGGAGAGTGTAATATGTAACCGTCAGGGAGTTGTTGAACAGGTTGATCCCTATTTTAACTTTTGTATTATTCCCGGTTTTTCCACACCATCATGGGCTAAGGGAGCAGTGATGTATCAAATTTTTGTCGACCGTTTTTGCAATGGCGACAGGAGCAATGATGTAGTAGATAATGAATATACTTATATCGGGGAACATGTTGTACGGATAACGGATTGGAACAAATTGCCCTCTTCGATGGATATCCGCAATTTTTATGGTGGGGATTTAAAAGGGATTTGGCAGAAACTTGATTATTTGCAGGATTTAGGTGTAGAGGTACTGTATTTGAATCCTATTTTTGTGTCGCCTTCCAATCATAAATACGATACGCAGGATTACGACTATATTGACCCGCATTATGGCGTTATTGTAGAGGATGGCGGCGAAGTGCTGGCGGAGGGCGATATGGAAAATGCACATGCCAGTAAATATATTAAGCGTGTGGTGAATATGAAAAATCTCGAGGCAAGTAACGAATTTTTTGCGGATTTTGTCAGAGAGGTGCACCGCAGAGGAATGAAGATTATTCTTGACGGCGTATTCAATCACTGTGGTTCATTTAATAAGTGGATGGACAGGGAAAAAATATATGATAAAGACGAATCTTACAATAAAGGTGCATTTCTGCAGAAAGATAGTTTGTACCATGATTTTTTCCATTTTTATCCAGATGGCAGTTGGCCGGACAATACGCATTATGACGCTTGGTGGGGGAATGACACTCTGCCAAAACTCAACTATGAAGATTCGGAGCATCTGGCAGATTATATACGAAAGATTGCAAAAAAATGGTTATCGGAGCCATATAATATAGACGGATGGCGTCTGGACGTAGCTGCCGACTTAGGAAAGACAGAGGAGTATAATCACAAGTTTTGGAGAGAGTTTCGCAAGGCTGTAAAGTCTGTCAATCCGGAGGCAATTATTTTGGCGGAACATTACGGGAATCCGTCGCCGTGGCTGGATGGCAGCCAGTGGGATACGGTCATGAACTATGATGCCTTTATGGAGCCGGTCGGCTGGTTTCTGACCGGAATGGAAAAGCACAGCGACGTGTATCGGGGAGATTTGGTTGGAAATGGAGACGCCTTTTTTACTGCGATGACGGACTTTAGCGCTCGATTTACGGCGCCGACGGCACAGGTGGCAATGAATGAGTTATCCAATCATGACCATTCCCGTTTTCTTACACGTACGAATCGTGTGGTTGGCCGAATCGCTTTTTCCGGTCCGATGGCTGCTCAGGTTGGAATTAATCCGGCGGTTATGCGTCAGGCTGTTGTGATGCAGATGACATGGGTTGGCGCGCCGACCGTTTATTATGGAGACGAGGCAGGTGTATGCGGATGGACGGATCCCGACAGCCGCAGAACATATCCGTGGGAAAATCAAGATAGGGAAATGTTTCTTTTTCACAAAGAAATGATACGAATACACAAAGATTATGAAGTGTTTAAAACAGGAAGTCTCATTTATCTTAATAGTGAGAAATCTTTGATTGTGTATGGACGATTTGACGGAAAAGATAAAGTTATCGTTGCCGTACAGGTTGGCGGCGAATCACGTAATATAGAGGTCGATGCGTGGCGTCTGGGAATGCAGGACGGCGAGCAGATGTACTGCATGATGAGTACGTGGCAGAATGGTTATAGTATGGCGGCGTTTAGCAGTTATGTACAGGATGGGAAAGTTACGATTTTTGTAGGCCAAAACGGTGCTGCTGTCTGGAAGAATCTGAGTTAGTGTAACGAATATTAAATTTTTGTGATTTTTTGAATGATACGATTTATGTATCATTCTTTTTATATAAAGAAATAACACGTGTTAATGATTTACGTTTGTTATCCGATATACAGAGAAAGGATAACAGGTGCAGAAGGTCGTGCTGCTTTAAGTGCCAATAATTATCCATAGCATCTTTTGAATCTGATATCTTTTAATATCAAAGTAGAAAGGAGGATACCACTATGATGGGAATTAGCGGCGGAAGTATGAATGCGCTTTTGACAGCCGGCGCCAGAATGGAGCAAGCTTCCATGCAGGGGCGCGCAGCCAATAATGTGCGTGCCAATGCCAATATCCTGCGCTCGGAGATTAAGCAGGACGCGGGCCGCGGCGCAAGTGTGGAAAAGAAAGAGAAAGCGCTGGAAGAAATGGAAAAGCAGGCTGACGCAGTCGAAAGTACTCAATTTTCATCCCTGTCGGAAGTGAAAAAGTCAGTAGAGCAGGCAGCGGAAATCAATCGGCAGGAAGCAAAAGAAGAGGCAAAGAAAGCAGAAAAGAAACAGGAAGAGAAAGCAAAGGAGAAGAAAGCGGAGGAAACAAAAGAAGAAAAGGTAACGAATGACAAAGCCTTGGATGAAACAGTGAACGAGGTTCAGGAGACAGAAAAGATATCTGTTGAACATGTAGACGTATTGCTGTAAACAGGCAGACGGCTAAGTAAGAGTGGCGAGATATTTTGTCAAATTAGGCTACACATAAGGCAGTTTTAAATTGTTTGTGGGGCGGCATAGCTTGCGGGTTATGCCGTTTTTGTTCTTGCCTTTTTTATTGCTTCATGTTATAAAGAAAGAACATTAAAATGTTATGCGGTTTTGTATCTTTTACAAGCGGAGGTATCCGATGATAGAATATGAAATGAGAAAATATATTAAAAATGGACAGGGCGGGAACAATATCGCCATGATTGCCGCGATGGCAAAAAACCGCGTCATAGGCAGAGAGGGAAAGATACCGTGGGATTTGCCGGAAGACAGGGAGCATTTTAAGAAACTAACAATGGGGCATGTTATCATTATGGGGCGACGTACATATGAGGAAATCGGACGGCCGTTGCCAGGGCGAATCACCTGCGTCATATCGTCGAGATGGAAAGGTGAGGAAAAGAATTGCCGCACAGCAAAATCATTGACGGACGCGATTGCACAGGCGAGAGAGACCTATCCGCAAAAGAAAATATTTTTATGCGGCGGAGAGCGAATCTATAACGAGGGAATGACTTTGGCGGGAGAGATTTATCTCACGGTTTTAAAAGAAGAAGTAGAAGGAGATACCTATTTTCCCCAGTTAGGGGAGGAGTGGAGATTAGACAAAGGAGGTACTGAATATGGCAAATGAACTACAACCGTTATCGCTGTTATTTCAGAATAGATTGTTTAGAATACCAGATTATCAGAGAGGCTATGCATGGTTACAGCCTCAGCTTGTAGATTTTTGGGACGACCTGATTAATTTACAGCAGGGCAGATATCATTATATAGGTCTCTTGTCGTTGAAGCCTCTCGGAACAAAAGAGACAAAAGACTGGGGTTCAGACCTTTGGATGGTGGATAAAGGCTTTAAGGCTTGTCATATTGTAGATGGCCAGCAGCGTTTGACCACGTTTGTGATTTTATTGAATGAAATTATTTGTTTTGTACGAGAACTGGATGAAAACAGAGGAAAAAAGGATGATGAAATTGTGTTGGGTTATGATACTTTGAAAGATGTTGTAGCAAAGTACATCTACCAAAGCAGACCGCCTGTGTATCAGATTACTACATATCTGTTCGGTTATGAGGTGGATAACCCGAGTGCAAATTATTTAAGATATAAGATTTTTGGTGAGCCTTATTCCGGCTCTGTAAATGAGACCTATTACACTAAAAATTTAAAATTTGCAAAAAAATTTTTCAGAAAAAATCTAACTGCTCTTTATGAGACAGAGGGCATGGATGGAATTAGCAATATCTATTTGAAACTAACACGAGATCTGATGTTCAATATACATGAAATTGATGATGATTATGACGTGTTCATGGCATTTGAAACAATGAATAACCGAGGAAAGAAATTGACAAATTTGGAATTGCTCAAAAACAGGCTTATTTATTTGACCACCTTATATACGGATGAGGAGTTTGATGAGATGGAAAAGGCTCATTTGAGAAAACAGATAAATGATGCATGGAAAGAAGTATATTTTCAACTTGGCAAAAATAAGAATATTTCTCTTTCGGATGATGAATTTTTAAGAGCACATTGGACGATATATTTTACCTACTCCAGAAAGAAAGGTAACGATTATATTCGTTTCCTGCTGGATAAGTTCTCTGCCCAAAATATATTTAAGAAGAAAACAGCTTTGATGAGTGAAATGCCTGAAGATTATATAATAGACGAAGATTACGAAGAGGATGATGTTTCCTGTGAAAGAGGGCAGGAAACAATAGAAGTTTCTAAGCTTGCATCTACCGAGATTGCGGACTATGTAAAAAGCCTTAAAAATATGGCTAAATACTGGTATGATACTTTTTTTCCAAATCAGAGTGAAAACCTTACCAAGGCCGAGCAGATATGGGTAGATAAGTTGAATCGTATCGGTATAGGGTATTTTCGTCCATTAGTAACAGTTATCATCAGCAGACGTGATTTTAAAGCTAAAGAGCGTGTTGAGGCATTCAAAGCAATAGAGCGTTTTATCTTTATTTGTTTCAGACTTGGCAACTTTAATGCTTCATACTGTAGTAGTGAATATTATCGCGCGTCACGTTGTCTGTATTTGAAAGAAATGGAGCTGGAAGATTTGGTGTCAGATATTATTGAAACGACAGATATCAATATTGAATATGCGCTTCCGAATTTTGTTACAAAAATTGAAAAGTGTTTTTCGCAAGGAGGAGGTTTTTACTACTGGAATCCTATTCGATATTTCCTATATGAATATGAAACCAGTCTTGCGCAAAAGAATAATATAGACCGTATTGGCAGTTGGGAGATGTTTACGAAAACAGAAAAGGACAAGGTTTCCATTGAACATATTCTTCCTCAGACACCGTCAAAGTATTACTGGCAGAATCAATACCGCCAATTTACAGATGAAGAAAAAGAAATGCTGGCAGGTGCGTTGGGCAACTTGTTGCCATTGTCACAGAGCGTAAACTCCAGTTTGCAGAATGATAGTTTCCATGATAAAAAAATAACCAAAGCCGGAAGACGTGGTTATGAAAATGGTTGTCATTCTGAAATTGAAGTAGCTGGGAATAGTGAATGGACAGCAGAAGACATTTACGCGCGCAGTAAGAAACTCTTTCGGTTTATGGAAACCCGATGGGGGTTCAGTTTGAATAAAGAGCAGATGGATAGGCTGATTTATGTGAGTTTTGCTGTAGACGGGCGTGAGATTCCGGCAGAAATTCCAGTGCGAACCGAAGATAGTGTATAATTGCGTTTCCATTGGATATATCACTGACTTGTGATATAATAAAATGGTGTTAGCCTGACAGGCTTTTGTTTATAATGGAGGTTTATGAGAATGAGTGACAAACGTTTTGCTTTATTAATTGACTCAGACAATATATCAGCAAAGTATATTGACTGTATTTTAGATGAGATGACACGTCATGGCGTGGCTACTTACCGCCGGATTTATGGGGATTTTACGGACCACCATATGAATAAGTGGAAGAGTGAACTGGCGGAGCGTTCCATTACGCCGATACAGCAGTTTCGGAATACGACGGGGAAAAACGCAACCGATTCGGCGCTGATTATTGATGCCATGGATATTCTCTATACTGCAAATGTAGAGGGATTTTGTATCGTATCCTCGGACGGGGATTTTACGCGGCTGGCAAGCCGGCTGCGCGAATCAGGTATGGAAGTTATCGGAATGGGGGAAAGTAAGACGCCAAAATCGTTTCGGGGCGCCTGCTCTGTCTTTACTAATATTGAACTTCTTATTGAGGGAGACACAGACAGGGGAGAAGAAAAGAAAGAAAAGAAAAATGTAGTATCCAAAAAGAAATTATCAGACGCCATATTAGAAATTATTACTACTAATGAAAATAATGGAAAAGAAACAGGTTTGGGAGAGATTGGAAGCGCATTAGTGAAAAAATATTCGGACTTCGACGTGCGCAATTACGGTTACAGTTCGCTTTCCCGCTTTATAGAGGATTTGGACAATTTTGAATTGCGGCGTAATCATACAAGCGTCAATGTCATCCTCAAAAGCGACGCCAAAGAGATTGAGGAACTGATGATAAAAACGGTGGAAAAAGCGGGCGTTACCGGCATTGATATCGGTCAACTGGCACAGAAGGTACATGATCATTATCCGAATTTTAAAGTAAAGAAGCTTGGTTATGCCACGTTCCAAAAGTTGGTACAAAGTATTCGGGAGCTTCAGGTAGAAGATGTCGGCAAAAACCAGAAGAATGTATATATGCGTCGTTAAAATGCAGGAAACAGAAAAAAATGTTGCATTTGCGCGAATTTCTTTTCTGTGATAATATGATGTGGGGCGCAGGATGCCGCCCTGAATGGATACAAAATAGAAATGAGGGAAAGAGATGTCAGAAACAAAGATTATGCTTGGAAATGAAGCCATCGCCCGGGGAGCTTACGAAGCCGGCGTAAAGGTTTCTGCTGCTTATCCGGGTACGCCGAGTACGGAGATAAGTGAAAATATTGTAACTTATGACGAGATTTACTGCGAGTGGTCGCCAAATGAAAAAGTGGCAACAGAGGTAGCAATCGGGGCGTCTATGAGCGGTGTCCGCGCCATGGCTTCGATGAAGCATGTCGGCCTGAATGTAGCAAGCGACCCGTTATATACGGTGTCTTACATAGGAGCGCATGGCGGACTGATGATTGTCGTGGCAGACGACCCCGGCCTGTACAGCTCGCAAAATGAGCAAGATACTCGTTGTGTTGCACGGGCAGCCCTTGTGCCTGTGTTAGAGCCATCCGACAGTCAGGAAGCAAAGGATTTTGTGAAAGAAGCGTACCGCATCAGTGAAGAGTACGATACACCTGTCATTTTGCGCACAACGACGAGACTGGCGCATTCTCAGGGGCCGGTAACGCTGGAAGAGCGCGTTGTACCGGAGGATAAGCCGTATGAGAGAAATGCGGGCAAAAATGTTATGATGCCTGCCAACGCGATTAAGCGTCATCTTCATGTTGAGGACCGCATGAATCGTCTGATGGAGGATGGCTGTGACTTTGCCATAAATCGGGCGGAATATAACGATACCTCAATCGGTTTTATCACAAGCGGGATTCCGTATCAGTATGTCAAGGAAGTATTTCCGAATGCTTCTGTACTGAAACTTGGTATGGTACATCCATTACCAAAAAAGCTTATAGAAGAATTTGCGTCGAAAGTTGATACATTATACATTTTTGAAGAACTGGAACCGGTTATCGAAGAACAGGTAAAAGCTTGGGGGATTTCATGTATTGGCAAAGAGCTATTTACTCGACAGGGTGAGTATAGCGCCAACCTTCTACGTGAGAAGATTCTTTCAGAGAAAGTAGAAACCGATGCTTATGAAGGACTTCCGGCCCGTCCGCCGATTTTGTGTCCGGGCTGTCCGCACAGGTCAACTTTCTCTGTGTTAAATAAATTAAAAATTCATGCAGCAGGGGATATCGGCTGTTATACACTCGGAGCTGTGCCGCCGCTGAATGTTATAGATACAACGGTATGTATGGGAGCCAGTATTTCAACTTTGCACGGAATGGAAAAAGCACATGGCAGCGAATATATTAAGAATTGGGTTGCGGTGATTGGGGACTCCACGTTTATGCACACCGGAATTAATTCATTGATGAATATGGTATATAATCAGGGTACGGGAACAGTAATCATTATGGATAATTCCACGACTGGTATGACCGGACATCAAGACCATGCTGCCACAGGAAAAACACTGATGGGGCAGGAAGTTCCGGCGATGAGTATTTACCACATATGTAAGTCCATTGGTGTAAAGAATGTAGTAGAAGTTGATGTTTTTGATATTGAAACATTAGAAAAGACAATAAAGGAAGAGATTGCCGAAGATGAAGTGTCCGTTATCATCGCATGCGCACCGTGCGCGCTGTTAAAAGGGGTATCATTCCCGAACAAGTGCGTGCCAGACAGCGACAAATGTAAGAAGTGCGGGATGTGTTTAAAACCGGGTTGTCCGGCTCTTACAAAAAATGACGATGGAACGATTTCCATTGATGAGACAATGTGTAATGGCTGCGGTCTTTGCAAACAGTTATGTAAATTTGATGCCATTGATTGTGTGGCGCGTTAGTAAGGTGCAAAAAGCGAGGTAGAGATATATGGAAACGAAAAATATAATGATTGTTGGTGTCGGTGGACAGGGAACGCTTCTGACGAGTCGGGTGCTTGGCGGAATCATTCAGGCAGCCGGATATGATGTAAAGTTAAGCGAAGTTCACGGGATGGCACAGCGCGGGGGCAGCGTGGTAACGTTTGTACGCTATGGCGATAAAGTATATGAGCCAATCGTCGAAGAAGGGCAGGCAGATGTTCTCATTGCCTTTGAAAAATTAGAAGCTATGCGTTACGCCCATTTTCTCAAAGAAGATGGCGTAATGATTGTGAATGACCAACGTATGGACCCGATGACAGTAGTGACGGGAATGGCGGAATATCCAGAAAATATACTGGATACATTGAAAGAAAAGTATCGTGTCGTATCGATTGATGCGATGGCGGAGGCAAAAAAACTGGGAAATGCCAGAGTCTTTAATACAATTATTCTCGGTGTGGCGGCCAAAAGCATGGACTTTGACAAAGAGCAGTGGTTGGAAGTAATCGCGGCTACCGTACCGCCGAAGACGGTGGAATTGAATCAAAAAGGATTTCTTACCGGATACGAAAAGTAAGGGGGCGGACATTTGATGATTATTGATGTTCATACCCATATTTACCCGGATAAAATTGCGGCGAAAGCAGTGGCGAAGTTAGAGGCATGCTCGGGGATCCCGGCAAAGACGAACGGCGCGCGGGACGGATTGATTGCTTCGATGAAAGAATCGGGAGTAGATTATTCGCTTCTGCTTCCGGTAGCGACTTCGGCAAAACAGGTAGATACCATCAACGAAGAGGCTGCCCGCACGAATGCCACGGCAAAGGAGACAGGACTTTTGTCGTTTGGCGGCATTCATCCGGACACGGACAATTATAAAGAAGTGCTGCGCCGTGTGAAAGAATCGGGGTTAAAAGGGGTGAAACTTCATCCTGATTATCAGGAAACATTTTTTGATGATATCCGATATAAGCGAATTGTTGCAGAGGCCACAGAATTGGGATTGTTTTTAATGGTGCATGCGGGAGAGGATATCGGACTTCCCGACCCGATTCACTGTCGGCCGGAGCATGTAATTGAAGTTGTAGAGGATACGCAGTCGGATAAAATAATTCTGGCGCACATGGGCGGATGGCGTCTGTGGGATGAGGTTCACGAGCAGTTGTCAGCGTTGCCAGTATATTTTGACACAGCGTTTTCGGAAGATTTTATACAGGGCGTTCAGGGCATGCTGACGCCGGAGAGGTTTGTCGGTCTCGTGCGCACGCTGGGCGCCGAGCGAATACTTTTCGGAACGGACAGTCCGTGGAGCGGTCAAAAAGAAGCGATTGAGTGGCTAGAGAATACAGATTTGACGGAACAGGAAAAAGAGCAGATCTTTCACGGTAATTTTGAGAACATTATCGGTTTGTAAAGCGTTCTGTGCAGAGCGAAAAACACCAAGTGTTTTTGGGAGCGGCGTGTATTGCAAACGCCGCTTTTTTAGGAGGAAAAGAAATGATTGTTTTAATTACAGGAGCATCCCATACGGGAAAGACGGCTCTCTCACAAAAATTATTGGAACAATATAAATATCCCTATCTGTCTATCGACCATTTAAAGATGGGCTTAATTCGCAGTGGAAACACATCGCTTACGCCTGTGAGTGAAGAGGAGGCGTTGACAGAATATCTGTGGCCGATTGTCTGCGAGATGATAAAGACGGCGATTGAGAACGAACAAAATCTTATCGTTGAGGGGTGCTATATTCCAGACGACTGGACGAACTATTTTGATGAGGAATATTCGCGTCATATCCGCTATTATTGTCTCGTGATGAGTGAAAAGTACATTAAGCTTCATTTTGCAGATATCAAAAAATTTGCAGGCGTAATCGAGGACAGAGGGGAGGATGAGGACTGTACATTCGAATCCGTACTCGAAGATAATGCAAAACGGTTGCAAAGATGTCGGGAATACAAGGCGAACTATATTTTGATTGATGAAGAATATGCGGATACGGATATTGTCT
This sequence comes from uncultured Eubacterium sp., assembly GCA_910577295.1. Taxonomy (GTDB): domain Bacteria; phylum Bacillota; class Clostridia; order Lachnospirales; family Lachnospiraceae; genus Eubacterium_F. Next base: position 119,599 of record CAJTLS010000005.1, on the reverse strand, counting down.
GCCGTGAAATCGGGCAGAGTAAAAAAGACGGTCTTTAAACCGTCAGAAAAGCGTATTTACCGATGAACAGTATAGCGAGTATATACATGAAAACATTTATCTTTTTGGTGTAACCGCAGCAGACGTTAATGACGACATAGGAGATAACACCCAGAGCAATCCCTTCGGAAATGCTATACGTGAGCGGCATGGCAATCATCGCAAGATAGGCGGGTACAGCTTCGGTTATGTTATCAAAATCGATGTTGATAAGCGAAGAAATCATCAGGAAGCCTACGAAAATGAGAGCCGGCGCTGTGGCAAAGTTTGGGATGGCTGTGAAGATGGGAGAAAAAAGGATGGCAAACAGGAACAGCAGGCCGGTTGTCACGGAGGCAAGGCCTGTTTTAGCTCCAGCAGCGACCCCGGCGGCTGATTCGACGAATGTTGTAGTTGTCGATGTGCCGAGGACGGCTCCGGCAGTTGTGGCGAAAGAATCGGCCAGCAGGACCGGTTTGATACGCGGCAGCCTGCCATTTTCGTCAAGCATATCCGATTTTGTTGCTACACCGATTAGCGTGCCGAGCGTATCAAAGATATCTACGAACAGAAAGGCAAAGACGACGACAATGAAGTCAAGGATTCTTACCGATTGAAAGTCAGTCGTAAAGCATTTGCCAAGCGTACTGCCTAAGGCAGATAAGCTGGTCATGTGAAAGTCGGGATACAGAGAGGGAAAGCTTGCTCCGTCCGGTTGGTACAAGCCTGCTGCTTCACACAGCATGCCGAGAATCCAAGTGGCAAAGATGCCGACCAGAATGGCTCCTTTGATATGTTTACTATAAAGAATTATCGTGAAAAACAGACCAATCAGACAGAGTATGGCGCTTATGCCGATGGTGTGGAAATCCTTTGCGAATTTAACATAGGTGATAAGCGTTGTCTCATCACTGACGACTAAATGGGCTCCCTGCAGACCAATAAAGGCGATGAACAGACCGATACCGGCGCTCACGCCTTTTTTTAGTTCCATGGGAATTGCGTTGAATATCGCCTCGCGGACATTTGTCAGAGAGAGGAGGAGAAAGATAATACCCTCTACAAAAACTGCCAACAGAGCAATTTGCCACGAATATCCCATGGAGCCGCAGACGGTGTATGCCATATAGGCGTTTAATCCCATGCCGGGAGCCAGAGCAAACGGGTAGTTGGCGAGCAGCGCCATAGCGGTACATCCGATAAAAGCGGACAGAGCGGTTGCCAGAAGTACAGCGTCCGAATCCATGCCGGCAGCGCTTAAGATAGCGGGATTGATAGCGAGAATGTAAGCCATAGCCATAAAGGTAGTCAGGCCGCCGACAACCTCTGTCCTGAAAGATGTATTATTTGAGTTTAAACTAAATATTTTTTCTAACATAAGACCATTCCTTCCGGATAATGTAATGAAACAATGTTCCTCTTTGAAGTATGGCCATATTGTCTGTTTTTTAAGCAATATTATTATTTGTCGTCATAGCTGAGAAGTGCGGTCACGGGATACTGGTTCAGGCGCTCTCTTCCTTTTAGTCCGGCTAATTCCAAAAGAAATACAATGTTAACTACTTCTCCGCCGAGTTCTTCTACCAGTTTAGCGCAGGCTTCCATCGTACCGCCGGTAGCAATCAGGTCATCGATTAAAACGACACGCTGTCCGGGCAGGATAGAATCCCGGTGAAGTTCGATTTCCGCACTTCCATATTCCAATTCATAGCTGGTGCAAATAGTTTCATACGGAAGTTTGCCTTTTTTACGACACGGAACAAATCCTTTATTTAGCGCATACGCAATCGGAACGCCAAAGATAAACCCGCGGGATTCCGTGCCGACGACAATATCAAAGTCAACGTCCTTTAATACTTCAATCATTTTGTCAATGGCAAGTTTTAACCCGTCTGCATCTTGAAGAAGCGTGGTAATATCACGAAAGAGGATTCCCTCTTCGGGAAAATCCGGTATTGTCCTTATATAATCTTCTAATGATTTCATTCGTTTCTCCTTTCGAAGTGTAGTTTTATTTGATTCCATCATAACATACTCGGGGAAATCGGGCAAACAAAACAGTTTCACTTGAAACAGAATATGTTCTATACTATAATAACAATAGCAGGTTCAGCTATTGACCTGATGCACGGGATATTGATACAAAAAATACAGTCAAGCGGTAGATGCAAGGAGGGGACAAACGATGAAAAATAGAACCAAAAGCACTGTAGTTATTGTGGGGGCTGCGGCAGTTATTTTTACTATTGTTTTATTGGGAGTGATTTTAATATACAAATATTTTGCTCCGAGCAGTGAACAAAAGGACTTAAATTCCCTTTTTAAGTTGAAAAAAGAAGAAGTAGCGTTAGTTATAGACGACAAATTGCTGGAGGAACGTGCCAAAAAGATAGATAATGGGATTTATATTCCCGCTAATATTGCCGCCGCTTACATGGATAAGCGCCTTTATGTTGACACTGTGGAAAAGAAATTGTGTTATGCAACGAGTGACAACGTAATTGTTGCAAAAGCGGATGCGAAAGAGTATACGATTGGCAGGCAGTCCCATTCGGTCAGCCAGCCGGTATTAAAAGTTGATTCGCAGCAGTTCTATATTTCATTTTCCTTTATAAAAGAGCATGCCTCCTGCTATTATAAAGAATACAAAAATCCTTCCCGCCTTGTAATCATGTCAGACCGCGAGGCAAAATATACATTTGCCGTTCTCAACAGCGATACGCGCGTGAGAACCGGCCCGGGAAAGAAATACGCATATTTGACGGAAGTGCCGGAGGGTGGCCGCGTCTTTGTGGAAAAGAAAGTGAAACAGGAAAATGAATATATGTCGGTTCGCACGGAAGACGGCGTAACGGGATATATACCGTTAGACAGTGTGGAGAAAAGAACGGAAGAGCCTTGGAAATTCGAAAAAACGCCGGAGAGTTTTGAGCAGCTCTCTGCAGGGGAAACCGTCTGTCTGGGATGGCATCAGGTGATGAACAGTACGAGCAGCGCTATTCTGCCTAATTCCATTGAACAGACAAAAGGCCTCAATGTTCTCAGTCCGACATGGTATGCGCTCAGTGACAATTCCGGTAATTTTACCTCTCTTGCCAATGCCTCTTATGTGTCGCAGGCGCACGCGAAAGGTCTTCGTGTGTGGGGACTTATCAATGATTTTAAACAGGGGTTAAAACTGAGCAAAGTGCTCGGTGTGACATCGATTCGCACGAAGCTTATTAATAATCTGGTGGCATCGGCAATTCAGCATGATTTGGATGGTATTAACGTTGACTTTGAAAAGGTCACCAAAGACAATGCGGCGGCTTATCTGCAATTTTTGAGAGAGCTCACCTTAAAGTGCCACGCTAACGATTTGCTTGTCTCGGTCGATAATTATTCGCCGGAAAACTATAATGCATTTTACGATTTGCAGGAACAGGGGCGTATTGTAGATTATGTTATACTGATGGCGTATGATGAGCATTATTCAGGAGATGACGAGAGCGGCTCTGTTTCTTCGCTGCCGTTTGTGGAAAGGGGCGTAAAAAATGTACTTGCCAAAGTTCCGGCGGAGAGAATGATAACCGCTTTGCCGTTTTACACACGTCTGTGGAAAGAAGTGAAAGGACGGAAACCGAAGTCGGAACCGTATAGCATGAGCGGAGCTGAAAACGTCGTCCGTGCGAACAATGCCTCTCCGAAGTGGGATGAGGCGACCGGACAGTATTATGCGCAGTTCAAATCGGGAGGCGTTACTTGCAAAATATGGATGGAAGAGGAAACATCTTTGAAAAAGAAATTGCAGGTGGTGAAGAAGAACCATTGTGCGGGCGTAGCTTTTTGGAAATTGGGTTTTGAGAGGGCGGTTACGTGGAGCATGATTCAGGAACAATTTCCGCTGTCGAAGACAAAATAGCAGCAAAGAGAGACTTCACATTTGTTGTACTACAATCTCCGGCATTCACATAAAATAATAGAGAATAGACCGTGAGGGAAGTGGTGTTTTGCGGAAAAATCCATATAAGATGGCAGCGCTCGGCGTAGTATGTACGCTTGCTGCTATCTTTTATTTTTGCGCCCAGAAGCAGCAGCGGATGGAGACGCTGCACATGACAAAGACGGGGAGCAAGGAGACGATAGTCATAGACCCCGGGCATGGAGGTTTTGATCCCGGTAAAGTCGGCGTTGCCAATTCTCTCGAAAAGGATATCAATCTTGCCATTGCCAAGCTGGTGAAGACGGAATTGGAAGCATCGGGCTATACGGTATATATGACGCGGGAAGAGGATGTAGCGCTCTGTCAGGGCAGTGAGAAATCAAAAAAGCTGACGGATATGAAAAATCGGGTGGCATTTATCGAAGAAAAATCCCCCCGCCTGTCCGTGAGCATTCACCAGAATAGTTTTTCTGCCGGAACAAAGGGGGCACAGGTATTTTATTACTCGGAATCGAAAGAGGGGAAAACACTGGCATCGATAATTCAACAATCGGTACGGGAAGCGGTTGGAGACGGGAACCGTCGGGTGGAGAAAGCAAACGACAGTTACTACATGCTCCGAAAGGTGCAGTGCCCGTTAGTCATCGTTGAATGCGGCTTTTTATCAAATCCCCAGGAAGAGGCTCTATTGCTTGATTCATCCTATCAAAAGAAAATGGCTCACGGAATATGCGAAGGGATAGAAAATTTCTTGTACAAATAACCAATATATGGTATGATACTTTCGTAATATAAAAATGCATAGAGGGAATTTTGCCATGGTGACAGAATACATTTGCTGGGATTGTGAAAAAGGATATCAGCCGGAGGATTTACAGCGTGCGGCGATGATTTTGAAACAGCATGGGCTGGTTGCTTTTCCAACAGAAACTGTCTATGGTTTAGGAGGCAGCGGACTTTGTCCAGAAGCGGCAAAGAGGATATATGAAGCCAAAGGACGCCCAAGTGACAATCCCTTGATTTTACACATTAGTAAAAGGGAGGAATTGCCGGCAATTGCAGACCGGATTCCCGACATAGCATATCCGTTGATGGAGGCTTTTTGGCCGGGGCCGATGACTTTGATTTTTTACAAAAGTAAAAGTGTTCCCTATGAAATTACGGGAGGGCTTGAGACGGTGGCGGTGCGGATGCCAAGCCATAAGGCGGCTCGCATGTTGATTGAGGCGGCCGGTGCTCCAATCGCTGCACCGAGCGCTAATATATCTGGAAGACCGAGTCCGACGACAGCGGCACATGTTAGAGAAGATTTAGATGGCCGGATTGAGATGATAATTGATGGAGGCGCCGTCAACATAGGAGTGGAATCTACCATCGTTGATTTAACGGAAGCCATTCCCACGATACTTCGGCCGGGGCACATTACAAAGGATATGCTTCAGAAAGTGGCCGGTGAGGTAAGGCTGGATCCGGGATTGTCTGAGACGGCTTCAGATAGGAAACCAAAGGCTCCCGGTATGAAATACCGCCACTATGCGCCGAGGGCGAAAATGACAGTGTTTGATGGAGATTTGGATATTGTAGTAAAGCAAATAAATGATAGGGCAAGAGAATACCCTGCCGCGCAGGTTGGCATATTGGCTTCCGAGGAGACTGTAGGCAGTTATACGCATGGACAAGTTGTGTCTGCCGGTTCACGAAATGCCGGAACAGTGGAGCAGGGGTTGTATAGTGCGCTCCGGTTGTTTGACCACAAGGGAGTGGAAGTAATCCTTTCGGAGAGTTTCTCGCAGGAAGATAAGGGAGAGGCGATTATGAATCGGCTTATGAAAGCGGCCGGGCAGCATATCATATATCTTTCGCGGGAATGATTGGAGGAGATTGCATGACGGAATATAGTAAAATCATATTTGTGTGCAAGGAAAATGTTATACTTAGTCCGATGGCAGAGTGGATAATGAAGAGTATTTTGATGGATAAGTCAAAAGAAATTTGTTCCAGAGGATTGGTAGTACTGTTCCCAGAACCGCGTAATATGAAGGTGACAGATTTATTAATGAACCACGCGATTCCCTGTGAAGAGCAGGTATCGGAGGAGTTTACCGCCAATCTGGCAGATGAACAGACGCTTATTTTGACGATGAATTTTACGGAGAAAGTTAAACTGATAGAAGATTACGGAGTATCTTCCCATGTGTACACGCTCAAAGAGTTTGCGGAAGAGGAAGAAGAAGGAGAAGCTTTGGAGCCGGATGTGCGGGATCCGTACAGCGGCGACGAAGAGGCTTATGAAGAAAGTTATAATGAGATTAAGGATTTATTGTATAAAGTGAAGAAAAAATTACAGTGGAGTTAACGATGTAGGAGGTATGCGGAAATGATAGCATTAGGAAGCGATACAGCGGGTTATGAGCTGAAAGAACTGATTAAGAAGCATTTGGAGAATCGTGGCTTGCAGTATAGGGATTATGGTTGTTCCAATAGTACCGAACCAGTAGATTATCCGATTTATGGGAAAAAGGTTGCCCATGCTATTGTAGATGGTGAATGTGATAAAGGAATACTTATTTGCGGAACGGGAATTGGAATCTCTATTGCGGCAAATAAAGTAAAAGGGATTCGTGCGGCAGTTTGCGGTGATTGTTTTAGTGCGGAAGCAACACGTTTACATAACGATGCCAATATTTTAGCACTTGGCGCCAGAGTGGTCGGCGCCGGACTGGCGGAGAAAATCGTAGATACTTTTTTAGATACGGAATTTTCCGGTGTAGACAGACATGTGCGCCGGGTCGGTTTGATAGAAGAGGATTAACAAGAAGACGGAGATTGCTATGTTAGGATTTATCGGTTGTGGAAATATGGCTCAGGCGATGTTGAAAGGCATTTTGACAAAGGGCATATACGACAGAAAAGATATTTTGGTGTCCCGGAGAAACGAGGCGGCATTGCAGCAAATTCAATGCGAATTTGGCGTTCAGATATCAACGGATAATAAAAAAGTAGCTGCCGAATCGGATATATTAATACTGGCTGTTAAGCCGTTCCAGATGGAAGAAGTAATAGCGGAGATATCGGGAGATATTAAAAAGGATGCATTAATTATCTCTATTGCAGCCGGACAGAGCATTGAGAATATTGAGGGAATGTTTGGAAAAACTATTCGCTTAGTAAGAGCTATGCCGAATACACCGGCTCTTGTATTGGAAGGAGCTACGGGGATATGTTTGAATCAACAGATAGAAAAGAGTGATAGAGAGCAGGCAGTCGCACTCTTTGAAAGTTTCGGTGTTGTGGCGGTCGTACAGGAAAGTATGATGGAAACCGTAACCGGAGTAAGTGGAAGTTCACCTGCCTATGTGTTTATGTTTATTGAAGCGATGGCAGATGCAGCAGTTGCGGACGGAATGCCACGGGCGCAGGCTTATCAGTTAGCTGCTCAGAGCGTGTTGGGAAGCGCTAAAATGATATTGGAAACAGGGAAGCATCCGGGTGAATTAAAAGACATGGTCTGTTCACCGGGAGGCACGACGATAGAAGCTGTCCGGGTGTTGGAAGAGAAAGGTCTTCGCAGCGCCGTGATAGAAGGGCAGAGGGCTTGTGTAAAAAGGGCAAAAGAAATGTGAGGAGCGACCGGTCTATGAAAAAGAGGGATGAAGAGAAAAACCGCAGAGAGGTAGTACATGCCTTTTCCATGATTCTTCAGATTGGTCTGGCGATGATGATATGTATGGCAGTCAGTATCGGAATAGGATACTATATAGATAAGCTTTTCCATACCAGTTACTGGATGGTAATTATGATGTTTGTAGGAATCCTTGCTTCTCTTCGCAGTATGCTTGTTCTAACCGGAGTATATCATCCGGGAGAGAAGAAAAAGAAGGAGAGCGCAAATGAAGATAGCCCGGATTAGTTTAGTAGAAGTACTGATTGGTATTTGGCTGCTTGCCATCATTGTTATATTATCCGGCGTATTTGTAGTTTCGAATCCATTGGCGTATGTGCTGGGGGAACTGGTCGGAAGTCTGACGGCAAGTGCGATGATGCTCCATCTGTATCATAGTATTGATGTCGAGCTTGATCTTCAGGAGAAACAGGCAGTCAATCATTCCCGGGTAATGGGGATGGTTCGAAGTGTAGTTGAAATTGTTGTTTTGTTCGCTGCTTTCTTTTTTGCAGAGTGGATTTCTCCGTATACTGTACTGGCAGGTTTGCTGGCACGCAAGATTGCAGCGCTCATGGTGCCGTGGATGGAGAAGATAAGAACCCGAGGTAATAAAACAGACTCACCGTCTATAAACAGGTGAGACTGGTTGTTATAAATTTTAAAGGAAAGGAGAGTGAGGGCGTGGAAGGAGTAGATTTTTATGTGCATGGGTATTGGCCGATTCACATTGGCGGCGTCGAAGTATATATTACGACAACTCATGTATGTCTGGCTATTGTTATGGTCGTACTAATTGCTTTTGCCATTGTCGCTAATCGCATAATAGCAAAGGCTGATCCGACGAAAGCACCGACCGGGTTTCTCAATGTTATTGAACTTATGGTGGAAACCTTGGATAACTTGGTTGTGAGTAATATGGGCAAAAAGCTGGCACCTAAATTTCGCAATTATGTCGGCGTAGTATTTATGTTTTTGATTGTCTGTAACTTATCCGGACTTTTTGGTTTGCGACCGCCGACCGCTGATTATGGTATTACGTTACCGCTCGGTTTGATTACCTTTACGATGATACAATATCAAGGTATCAAATGGCAGAAATGGGGACGGCTCAAAGGTTTATTTGAACCATTTTTCCTGTTCTTTCCGATTAACGTAATAAGTGAATTTGCGACTCCGGTATCGTTGTCGCTACGTCTTTTTGCCAACATTTTGTCAGGAACTATGATGATGGCATTGATCTACGGGCTTTTGCCTAAGTTTATTTTGTGGATCTGGCCGGCAGCATTACATGCTTATTTGGATGTATTTGCCGGAGCGCTGCAGGCGTATGTGTTCGCCATGCTAACAATGGTATTCATTGCGAATGCCGCTGATATAGAAGACTAAAAAATGCAACGCGCGTAACGCGCAGAAAGTGAGGAATATTATGAATGGTATTACAGGAGCAGATTTAATTCATGCAGCATCAGCAATTGGAGCAGGATTGGCAGTTATCGCCGGTATCGGTCCTGGTGTAGGACAGGGTATTGCGGCAGGTTATGGCGCCAGTGCAGTTGGACGTAATCCGGGCGCACGTGGTGAGGTAATGTCAACGATGCTTCTTGGTCAGGCGGTTGCCGAGACTACAGGTCTGTATGGTTTGGTCGTAGCAATGATTTTATTGTTCGTAAAACCACTTGGTTAATGTACAATCCATCCGTAAAATAAGAGAAAGGAGGGATTGTAAGTGCAAGACAGATTGTTTGGGCTAGATCCGCAACTAATCTTGGACACCTGTATCACCTTGGTGGCTATGTTGGCATTGTTCATCCTGTTATCCTATCTTCTCTTTAATCCGGCAAGACAGATGATAGAGAAGAGGAAGAAATTTATTCAGGATCAGTTGAATGAGGCAGCGGCGGCAAAGAAAGATGCTCTCGGTATGAAAGAAGAGTATGATGCCCGTTTGGCTAAGGTGGAAGATGAGTCGGCAGAATTGTTGGCAGAAGCCAGACAGAAAGCGAAGACTCGCGCCAATGAGATTGTGAATGAGGCTGGTGATGAGGCACATCGAATTGTTGCCCGTGCAGAGAGAGAAGTGGCTCTAGAGAAAGATAAGGTTCGCGATGAGATGAAGCAGGAGATGGTTCAGGTAGCTTCTCTTATGGCCGGTAAGTTTGTGTCACATTCAATGGACGAAGCAACACAGGCCGGGCTCATTGATGAGACCTTGAAAGAAATGGGTGAAGAGACATGGCAAAATTAGTTTCAAAAGTATATGGAGATGCTTTGTTCTCTCTTGCGACAGAGGAAGAAAAGCTGGATGTTATTTGGAATGAAGTGAAAATAATCCGTGATACGATAAAAGAAGATCCAGATTTTGTATCATTGCTTTGCCATCCAGAAATGACGCAGGAAAAAAGAGTAGCTGTCATAGAGAGAATTTTTAAAGAGAGACTATCGGATGATAGTATAGGATTTTTGCACGTACTGATACAAAAAGGGCGAATCGGGGAGATTCTTTCCATTTTGGATTATTTCGATGAAAAAGCAAAAGAATTTATGAGAATCGGTGTTGTTAAAGTATCGGCACCGATGCCATTGTCAGATGCTCAGAAAGAGCAGATTGAGAAGAAACTTCTCGAGGTTTCCGATTATGAAAGTTTGGAGATGCACTATGAACTGGACGGCAGTTTGTTAGGTGGCATTGTCATTCGGATTGGAGACCGTGTGCTTGATAACAGTATCCGCACGAAAATGGATATCTTGTCAAGACAATTGTATAAGGTAAAGCTATAGAAAGAAGGTGCGCTAATACATGAATTTGAGACCTGAAGAAATCAGCTCAGTGATTAAAGATGAGATTAGGAAATACAGTACCGAATTTGAGGTTGCTAATGTTGGAACTGTAATTCAGGTTGCCGATGGTATTGCCCGTGTTCATGGCTTGGAGAAAGCGATGCAAGGGGAGCTGTTGGAATTTCCGCACGAAGTATATGGCATGGTCATGAACTTAGAAGAAGACAATGTCGGTGCGGTACTTTTAGGTGATGCAGCAAATATCAACGAAGGCGATATAGTAAAAACTACGGGGCGGGTAGCTACTGTTCCGGTTGGCGACGCAATGCGGGGCCGCGTAGTAAATGCGTTGGGACAGCCAATTGATGGTAAGGGCCCAATTAAAACAGATAAAATCCGTCCGATTGAACGTGTGGCTTCCGGTGTTATTTCCCGTAAATCGGTAGATACACCATTGCAGACGGGAATTAAGGCGATTGACTCTATGGTGCCAATCGGAAGAGGGCAGCGAGAGTTAATTATTGGAGACCGTCAGACGGGAAAAACGGCAATTGCAATTGATACGATTATTAATCAAAAAGATCAGGATGTACTTTGTATCTATGTAGCAATTGGACAGAAGGCATCTACGGTTGCCAATATAGTAAAAACATTAGAGGAAAGCGGAGCCATGGATTACTCTACTGTTGTGGCAGCAACCGCAAGCGAGTTAGCGCCGCTTCAATATATTGCGCCATATGCAGGATGTGCCATCGGTGAGGAATGGATGGAGAGCGGCAAGGATGTATTGATTATATATGATGATCTGACGAAACATGCGGCAGCTTATCGTACACTGTCATTGCTGCTTCGCAGACCGCCCGGCCGAGAAGCTTTTCCGGGTGATGTATTTTATTTGCATTCTCGCTTGCTGGAGCGTGCGGCAAGACTTTCGGAAAAATTGGGAGGCGGTTCTCTGACAGCGCTTCCAATTATTGAAACACAGGCAGGAGACGTTTCTGCATATATTCCGACCAACGTAATTTCCATTACAGACGGACAGATTTATCTGGAAACCGAGATGTTTAATTCGGGCTTCCGTCCGGCCGTGAATCCGGGACTTTCCGTATCGCGTGTTGGTGGTGCGGCACAGATTAAGGCGATGAAGAAAATTGCCGGACCAATTCGTATTGAATTGGCGCAGTATCGTGAGCTGGCAGCATTTTCACAGTTTGGCTCCGATTTGGATGCAGATACGAGACGTCAGTTAGACCAAGGAGAGCGCATCCGCGAAATACTGAAGCAGGATCAATACGCTCCACAGCCGGTATGGTATCAGGTAATAATTATTTATGCGGCGACAAAACAGTATCTTTTGGATATTCCGGTAGAGGATATTTTGGCGTTTGAGAAAGGCCTGTTTACTTTTATAGATGAAAAGTATCCTGAAATTCCGGCTTCTATCCGTGATGATAAGGAAATCAAGGAAGATACAGAGAAGAAGTTGGTTCAGGCAATTGAAGAATTTAAAAAAGAATTCGTTAGTGAGCAATAGAGAGGTGTGATGATATGGCCTCAATGAGAGATATTAAAAGGCGTAAAGCCAGTATACAGAGCACTTCTCAGATTACCAAGGCAATGAAACTTGTTTCCACGGTAAAATTGCAAAAAGCAAAAGGGCGTGCTGAAGAATCGAAACCGTATTTTAACAAAATGTATGAGACGGTTTCTGGAATGTTGGCACATTCGTCTCCATCCGGCAGCTTTTTCCGAAATGACAAAGGAAGTCAGGAGCCTGTGAAAAAAGGAGTGATTGTTATTACTTCTAACCGTGGTCTGGCCGGCGGATATAATTCGAATGTTGTAAAACTGATTACCCAAGGGGAGTTTGACACAGACAATTCGATTATTTATCCTATCGGGCGCAAAGGTATGGAGAGTCTGCAGCGTCAGGGTTTTACCTGTAAAGGAGACTATTCTGAGGTAATGAATCATCCGATGTTCGGCGATGCGGTGTCGATTGGAAAGACGATTATGACGGACTTGGAAAGCGGCGAGATTGACGAAGTATACTTGGCATATACAGTATTTAAGAATACAGTGACACAGGTTCCGACATTGATAAAAGTTCTTCCGTTTTCTTCTGATGAATACGAAATGCAAGAAGAAAAGGAAAAAACACAGGGGCCGGTGGCTATAATGAATTATGAGCCAGAGGAGGAAGAAACTCTGGGATATATCATTCCTCTGTATATGAACAGCTTGATTTTTGGTGCACTGACAGAGGCAGTGGCGAGTGAAAATGGCGCTCGTATGCAGGCGATGGATTCTGCTACCAGTAATGCGGAGGAAATGATAGATACCTTGGGACTGCAGTACAATCGTGCCCGTCAGGCTGCGATTACCCAAGAATTAACAGAGATTGTGGCTGGTGCGTCAGCAATCAGTTAGAATGGAGGTAGAAAATGGCAGAGAATAGTAATACAAGTCTCGGCGTTATTACTCAGATTGTCGGAGCTGTCTTGGATATCAAATTCAGTGATGGTAATCTTCCGGAAATAAACGAAGCAATCAATATTGCGACGAATGCGGGGGGTAAATTGGTTGTCGAAGTGGCACAGCATTTGGGTGATGATACTGTTCGTTGTATTGCCATGGGGCCAACGGATGGTCTTGTGCGCGGTATGGAAGCAGAAGCAACCGGTTCTTCAATAAAAGTGCCGGTAGGAGAAGAGACATTAGGTCGTATGTTTAATGTGCTTGGTGAACCTATTGATGAAAAAGAGCCACCGGCAGTAAAAGAGTATGATCCGATTCACAGAAAGGCTCCGGCATTTGAGGAGCAGTCTACCGAATCCGAAATTTTGGAAACCGGTATTAAAGTAATTGACCTTTTGTGTCCTTATCAAAAAGGTGGAAAGATTGGACTTTTTGGAGGCGCGGGTGTAGGTAAGACCGTACTCATTCAGGAGTTGATTACAAACATTGCAACAGAACACGGTGGTTATTCCGTATTTACCGGAGTAGGCGAGCGTACTCGTGAGGGTAATGATTTGTATTATGAAATGATAGAGTCCGGTGTAATTGATAAGACAACAATGGTTTTTGGCCAAATGAATGAGCCGCCGGGAGCGCGTATGCGTGTCGGACTGACCGGACTTACGATGGCAGAGTATTTTCGTGATAAAGGTGGAAAGGATGTGCTTCTTTTCATTGATAATATTTTCCGTTTTACTCAGGCAGGTTCTGAGGTATCTGCGCTTCTCGGGCGTATGCCGAGTGCGGTGGGATATCAGCCGACTTTACAGACCGAGATGGGTGCGTTGCAGGAGCGTATTACCTCAACAAAAAATGGTTCTATTACTTCGGTGCAGGCAGTTTATGTGCCGGCGGATGACTTGACAGACCCTGCTCCGGCAACGACATTTGCTCACTTAGATGCGACAACGGTATTGGAGCGTTCGATTGCTGAGCTTGGTATCTATCCGGCGGTAGACCCGTTGGCATCTACGTCGCGTATGTTGGATCCACGTGTCCTCGGTGAGGAACACTATAAAGTTGCCCGTGGCGTACAGGAGATTTTACAGCGTTATAAAGAATTACAGGATATCATTGCGATTCTTGGAATGGACGAATTGTCCGAGGATGAAAAAATGCTTGTCAACCGCGCCCGTAAAGTGCAGAGATTCTTGTCACAGCCATTTAACGTGGCAGAGCAGTTTACCGGTATGCCGGGTAAATATGTGCAGCTTGCGGATACCATTCAAGGCTTCAAAGAAATTTTGGAAGGACAGCATGATGAAATTCCAGAAGGTCACTTCCTCAATGCAGGCAGTATTGATGATGTTGTAGCACGTTACAAAGAGAGTAAGTGAGAAAGGGCGTGATATAGCATGGCTGATTTAAAAAAATTCCGTCTGGAAGTCATCTCACCGGAGCGCATTTTCTATTCCGGCGAGGTAGAGATGTTGGAATTGACTACGACCGAGGGAGAAATCGGAATTTATGCAGATCATATTCCATTGACAACAATCATAGCTCCGGGAGTTATGACGATAACCGAAGCGGGCAGCCAGCTTAAGCAGGCCGCCGTTCTGGAAGGTTTTATGGAAATAACGCAGGATAAGGTGACCGTTCTGGCCCAGTCTTGCGAGTGGCCGGAAGAGATTGATACAAATCGTGCGCAGGAAGCAAAAGCAAGGGCAGAGCGTCGGCTGAAGGGCACAGATGAAAATATTAACATGTCCCGTGCAGAATTAGCGCTTCGCAAATCACTGATTCGGTTAGAAGTGGCAAAGAATAAATAGCAACCGCTATGGCGCTATTAGATAAATCTTTACAGTAAAGACTACTATATGGTACAATATAACCGTATGCATACCGATGCATACGGTTATTTTTATTTAATAAAAACTTCATTTGAGGAGTGCAAGAGACAGGAGAGGAGTACATAAAAAATGGCAGTTAAAATTGTCTTACTTATTATCTTTTTTACAGTAATGATTGGAATAGGTATCTATTCGCGGAAAAAGGCAACAGATGTCAATGGATTTGTGTTGGGAGGGCGTTCTGTTGGGCCGTGGCTGACGGCGTTTGCGTATGGAACTTCCTATTTTTCGGCTGTTGTATTTATTGGCTATGCGGGACAGTTTGGCTATCGTTTTGGTCTGGCGTCAACATGGATTGGAATCGGAAATGCGATGATTGGTTCCCTGCTTGCATGGGCCATTTTAGGAAGAAGAACCCGCATTATGACAAAGCATCTGCATTCGGTGACGATGCCGGATTTTTTTGGAAAGCGCTATGGAAGCAAGCCGATGTGCGTGGCGGCGTCTGCGATAGCATTTATCTTTTTGATTCCTTATACGGCTTCCGTGTACAGCGGGTTGTCTAATTTGTTTGAAGAAGTATTTCATATTGACTTTAGAATTTGCGTAATTGTGATGGCTGTGTTGACTGGAATTTATGTAATTATTGGCGGTTATATGGCGACTGCGCTCAACGATTTTATTCAGGGAATTATCATGTTGATTGGAATTGTGGCAGTAATTGCTGCAGTATTAAATGGCCACGGCGGTTTTATGGCAGCGATAAGGAAGCTGGCGGAGATTCCAAGCGATGTTATGCCGGGAGCATATACGTCTTTCTTTGGCCCCGATCCAATGGGACTGTTAAGTGTCGTCATATTGACTTCACTCGGTACATGGGGATTGCCACAGATGGTACAGAAGTTTTATGCGATTAAAGATGAAAAAGCAATCAAAACGGGTACAATTATTTCCACACTCTTTGCCATTGTTATATCCGGCGGCTGCTATTTTCTCGGCGGTTTTGGCCAATTGACGGGGATAACTGCCGGAGCTGACGGGAAAGTTCCCTACGATACGATTATTCCTACGATGCTCTCTGTTTTGCCGGATTTGCTCATAGGGATCGTAATTGTTTTAGTGTTGTCAGCGTCCATGTCTACGTTATCCAGTCTCGTTTTGACATCCAGTTCGACGCTTACGCTTGATTTTATCAAACCGTTGTTTGTGAAAAATATGGATGAGAAGAAACAGCTTATCTGGATGCGTATATTATTGGCGTTCTTTATTATTATTTCGGTCGTGATAGCGTTGGATCCACCGACATTTATCGCGCAGCTCATGGGCATTTCATGGGGGGCATTGGCGGGGTCTTTTCTGGCGCCGTTCTTATACGGACTCTATTGGAAAGGTGTCACGAAAGCTGCCGTATGGGCCGGATTTATATGCGGAGTTGGCATTACGGTGTCCAATATGTTCATAAACTATTTGGGCTCTCCGATTAATGCCGGGGCAGTTGCAATGATTGCCGGAATGATAGTCGTACCGGTTGTCAGCCTATTGACGCCGAAAATGGACAAAAAAGTTGTCGATGGAATATTTATCTGTCTGGATGAAAAGGTTATGGTAGAAAAGAAGATGGTTTTACCGAAAGAGGAAAAATAATGTAAACAATAGCTATGCTTATGTTATTTATGTGAAAGGGGTGCCGAATTTGATAAAAAAGGAAAGGAAGCAGCGGCTGGTTTATTCCATCCTGCGCTTATCTGTTTTGCCAATTACCATTTTAGGCATTATTTTGACTGTGTACAGTCAAAGTTCCGTTCGCGAGGGAATGATATTTGAAGTAGAGAAAAATTTATCCGGTATCGCACACAATTTAATCAGTTTGTATAATATGATGGATGCCGGCGACTTTTCGTATGAAAACGGCAGGGTGATGAAAGGGGAAACGGATTTTACCTCTGACTACCGTTTGCTGGATGATGTAAAAAATGATACCGGTGCGGACGTCACGATATTTATTGGGGATGTCCGCTGCCTGACGACGCTTGTCAACAAAGAGGGAAAGAGGCTCACGAGAACTAGGGTAAACGATGTTGTACGCAAAATTGTACTGGAAGATGGCGAGGATTATTTTTCACAGAACATTGACGTCGTGGGAGCCAGTTATTTTGGCTATTATGTGCCAATCCGAAATGACGACGGGCGCATCATCGGAATCAGTTTTGCCGGTAAATCAGTAAAATCAATACATATGTCCATAAATTATATGATGCAGGGAAATCTGATAATTTGCCTGTTTGTTATTGTACTGGCGGGTTTTTTGTGCAATATATCGGCGCAGCGTATGGTGGCAACGATTCAGGGAATTAAAAATTATCTGGCCCAGTTAGCTCATGGCAATTTTTGCCATAAAATGCCAGAACAGGTGTTGGAGCGTAAGGATGAACTGGGGGAGATGGGGGAATATGCTCTTTCCGTCGGCTATTCACTGGAAGAAATGATATCTAGAGACCCCCTTACCAAGCTTCTGAACCGGCGTGCCGGACGTATTCAGTTGGAAAACAGGATAGGACAGAAGAGTTTTACAATTGTCATGGGTGATATTGATTTCTTTAAAAGTGTCAATGATACTTACGGACATGAAATGGGCGATGAAGTTCTCTGCTATGTTGCGGGAGAATTGAGAAACATGATAAGTGATATCGGGTTTTGTGTCCGATGGGGCGGCGAGGAATTTTTGATTGGGTATGATGGTGACGCCTTGTTTATGCAGGAAATGTTGTGCTGTTTTCAGAAAAAGCTTCAGCAAAAGAAGTTCTGCCATGAGCAAAAAGAGTTTACGATAACGATGACTTTCGGTGTGGCGCAATATGGGCGCGAAGAAGATTTTGAAGAGACAATTGAACGGGCAGACGAGCTGTTATACTATGGGAAAGAACATGGACGGGATCAGATTGTTATGGAATCTGCCATGGGTAGTGAACGTAACGTAGCAAGTTCAAGTTAAGAACGAAGGAGGAGAAGAAGATGGGAATGCGGGGAATACAAACGCCAATCCGAACAATTCGCAAGAGAGTGTTTATGGAAGTGGCAAAAGTAGCTTTTGAATCCGACAATATAAACGATGATATTGAAGCGATTCCTTATAAGGTGACGCCCGGAGATACTCCATTATATCGGGAGAGTATCTATCGGGAACGCGCGGTCTGCTCCGAACGTGTGCGTCTGGCAATGGGGCTTTCGCTGCGGCCCGACGACGCTCCGGTTCATATTACGAGCGGTATGGATGCCAGTAATGTGGCGGAGAAATATTATGAGCCGCCGCTTATGCAGGTAATACCGTCGGCGTGTGATGCATGTGAAGACAATGTATACGAGGTGAGCAACCAGTGCAGAGGGTGCGTAGCACACCCCTGCGTCGAAGTATGTCCGAGAGGAGCGATTACCTTTGTCAATGGAAAGTCGCATATTGATAAAGAAAAATGCATTAAGTGTGGTAAATGTAACGCCATCTGCCCATACGGGGCGATTGCCAAAAAAGTGCGTCCGTGTGCCGCTGCCTGCGGGGCTAAGGCGATTACGAGTGACGAGCGCGGAAGAGCAAAAATTGATGATTCAAAATGTGTAAAATGCGGACAGTGTATGGCGAGCTGTCCTTTTGGCGCCATAGCGGATAAGTCGCAGATTTTCCAATTGATTCAGGCGATGAAACAGGGGCCGGTCATTGTGGAATTGGCGCCGGCCGTCATCGGGCAGTTTGGCGAGGATGTCCGTCTCTGGAAGATTAAAGCGGCATTAAAAGAAATCGGATTTTCTGATGTATATGAAGTGGCGTTAGGCGCTGATATCGGAGCAATTACCGAGGCGAGACATTATGTCAATGAAGTCAAGACAGGGAAACTCCCATTTCTTTTGACTTCATGCTGTCCGTCATGGTCAATGCTTGCCAAGCGGACATTGCCGGATATGGTAGAGACAGTTTCCAATGCCTTGACGCCTATGGTGGCGACAGCTCGTACGATTAAGCTGCGTCATCCGGAAGCGAAAATTGTCTTTGTCGGGCCATGCGCAGCCAAGAAGCTGGAAGCATCCCGTCGGGATGTGCGCAGCGATGTGGACTTTGTCATTACATTTGAAGAACTGAACGCCATCTTTGCGGCGAAGGGCATTGATATGGAATATTATGATACGGAAGAGCCGATTCATGATGCGACTGGAGCGGGACGCGGTTATGCCGTGGCAGGAGGCGTGGCAAACGCCATTGAGAAATGTATCAATGAGTATTATCCAGAAACAGAGGTATTTATTGAACATGCGGAGGGACTGGCGGAATGCCAGAAAGTATTATTGCTGGCAAAAGCCGGCAAAAAAGACGGCTGTTTGATTGAGGGCATGGGATGTCCGGGTGGCTGTGTGGCTGGCGTAGGAACGAATATTGCGATTCCGAAAGCGGCGCAGGCGGTGAAGAAATTTGTCAATGATTCTACGACGGCATTGCCTCCGAAAGAGTATTCACAAATCGAATTACCATAAGAGAGGGTTGTTTATGATACGAAAATTAGTACTTTTTACAAACGGAATTGAGACTCTTTGGTATTTTAGTGAGCAAATCGGCAAGACGTTCGAAAGGCTTGGTTATGATGTGTTTTATTTTGACCAATGTGCGCAATACGACAGCCTGTCTCGACTGTTATGGTTTGCAGAGCCGAAGGTGACGGCAGCAATCAGTTTTAATTTTGATGGCTGTAGCGGGGAAGACTATCTGATAGACAGTCAGGGAATCAATTTTTTTGAGGCAAGAGAAATTCCTATGATTAATATTGTAGTTGACCATCCGTTTTATTATCATAAGTTTCTGCCTTATCTGCCAAAAGATTATACTCAAATGTCTATTGACAGAGATCATGAAGCATATTTAAAACGCTTTCTTCCGGAAATCAAGCGGGGGCCTTTTTTGCCATTGGCAGGTACGTCGTTATGGACAAAGGAAACGCTTCCGACATGGGATGAGCGTCCGATCGACATTGTTTTTACTGGCAATTATACGCCGCCATCGGATTTTAATCACGTTCTCGACCGTGTCAATGAGGAATATAGTCAGTTCTATCGTGAGATTATACAAGATTTTATCGAGCACCCTCATTTGGGAATGCATCAGGGGATTATCCGGCATTTATTGGAAGAGGTAGAGGATATTGATGAACGCGGTTTGCGTGACGCGATGCCGAATATGATAATGATTGATTTATATGTGAGACACTATTTCCGTGGAGAGGTTGTGAAGACGTTAGTAGACGCCGGATTGAAAGTGCACTGTTTCGGCGCCGGCTGGGACCGTCTGGAGTGCAGACATCCGGAAAATATTGTCAATGGCAATGTGTTGGAATCGCTCGGGTGCCTGCAGCAGATTAGCAAGGCAAAGGTGTCTCTCAATGTAATGCCGTGGTTTAAGGACGGAGCCCATGACAGAGTATTTAATTCCATGCTCAACGGTGCGGTTTGCGTTACGGATTGGAGTAAATATATGACGGAAATTCTGGAAGACGAAAAAGACGTTATCTTTTATGAATTGGATGATTTGTCAGTGCTGCCGGATAAAATCCGTGCGCTGCTTGCCAATCGCAGCCGCTGGGAAGAGCTGCAGCAGAATGCCTATCATACGGCGGCAGCAGCGCATACATGGGCGCATCGGGCACAATGTATGCACAAAGAAATACTTTGCAAGATATATTAAATATGGTATTATGGAGAATATACTTATTGAGCGTATAGGAAAATGGAGGTTGTTATGGCTGGAAAGAAAAGGAAAAAGCAAAGAAAACATCCGAAGTTGTGGCTTGGTTTTAAAGTAGTGCTTCTTTTGTTTTTGTTGACAATTCTTGTCGGCGGTATATTTTTCTACTTTAAATACGGGAAAGATATTTTTGCTATGCAGGATGAAGCAAAGGCTTTGGTAAAAGCTTCGTCTACCGAGACTTTCCGTGCATCGGAGACATCGATTGTGTACAATAACAAGGGAAATGAGATTGCGAAGCTCAAAGGAGACAAAGACTCCTACTATGTCGAATCGGGCGACTTGCCGCAGTATGCTAAAGACGCTGTAATCGTTACCGAGGATAAGAAGTTTTATTCTCATAACGGAATCGATATGAAAGGAATTATGCGTGCTTTTTGGGCGTTAGTGAAAAATAACGGGGAGAAAAAGCAGGGAGCGTCGACGATTACACAGCAGTTGGCGCGCGTCATCTTTTTATCAACGAAAAAGACCTATGAGAGAAAGATAAAAGAAATCTTTATTGCACAGGAGTTGGAAAAGAAATATACGAAAGAACAAATTTTGGAATTTTACTTAAATTCCATTTACTATATGAACGGATACTATGGTTTGGAAGCGGCGTCTCGCGGCTATTTTAATAAATCCTGTAATGAGTTGTCTCTTGCACAAATCGCCTTTTTGAGTGCGATTCCCAATAATCCAACACTGTATGACCCGTTGAAAAACTTTGATAATACCGTAAAACGCAAGAACCGTATTTTGGATCAGATGCTGGAGGATAAAGCGATTACGCAGGTTCAGTACGATGAGGCGTATAACGAAAAGATAAAATTGAACATGCAGGAAGTGAAAAAACGAGATTATATACAGACGTTTGTATCTTACTGTGCGATTCGCGAGTTAATGAAAGCAAACGGCTTCGAATTTCGAAATGACTTTGATTCCAAAAAGGAGCGAAAACAGTACGAGGAGGAATACGAAGAGGAGTATTCCATTGCCCAGCAAATGCTGAAAAATAACGGATATAAGATTTATACATCCATTGATTTAAAGAAACAGAAGAAACTGCAGCAAGCCGTAAATTCGAATTTGTCCGCTTTCAAGGAAAAAGAGACGAACGGAACTTACAAGATGCAAGGCTCTGCCGTCTGCCTTGACAATAAAAATGGGCGTGTTGTGGCAATTGTCGGCGGACGCAGTCAGGAAACAGAGGGGTATTCGCTGAACCGTGCATTCCAGTCGTTCCGTCAGCCGGGAAGTTCAATCAAACCTCTTATTGTGTATACGCCTACGTTGGAGCGTGGCTCGACAGCGAGCACGACGGTTCATGATTATAAGTTTAAAGATGGCCCTTCTAATTCGGATGGGACTTATTCTGGTTACATTTCCATGCGCTATGCTGTTGAAAAGTCCAAGAATACGGTGGCGTGGCAGCTATTTGATGAACTGAAGCCGGAAGTAGGCTTACAGTATTTACTGGATATGAATTTTTCTAAAATTGTTAAATCCGACTACTATTTATCGGCTTCGTTAGGTGGTCTGACATATGGTACGTCCACGTTGGAAATGGCTTCTGCGTATTCTGCTTTGGAAAACGACGGGAAGTATCGCGAACCGACCTGTATTGTCAAAATATTAGATGGCGAGGGAAAAGAAATTGTTTCCGACCATGTGGAACAGGAGACAATCTATAAAAAAGATGCGGCGCATTCCATGACGGATATTCTCACAGGCGTTATCACAAGGGGGACGGCGCGCGGTCTCGGGTTGGATAACGGACAGCCGAGCGCAGGTAAGACGGGGACAACGAACGATAAAAAGGACGGTTGGTTCTGCGGCTATACACCGTATTACACGACAGCGGTGTGGGTAGGATATGATTCTCCCAAGACGGTAAATGATTTGTATGGCTCGACATATCCGGGACGTATCTGGCATGATTATATGAGCGAACTCCACAAAAATCTGGAAATTAAAGAATTTTCGTTGGAAGGTATTCCCGACAATAATAACAGTCCGTCGCATTATGACAATCCAGATGAAAAGAAAGTGCCTGAAAGAAAAGATAAAATTGATGAGGATTCGGATGACAACAGGGATGTAGACAGGGATTCCGATGACGACGATAATAAGGTTGACAAGGATACGGACGATAATCCTCCGCCGGACAATGCGGAAAAGCAGACACCGACACCAGAACCAGATATTACGGAACCCCCGGCTACTGAAGAGCCGGAGGAGCAGCCGCCGGATGATAACCCCGGAGGAGTGGACGACATGGGGGTGCCGGAATAAAAAAAGGCGTGAAGCTAAAAGGAGGAGTTGCTCATGAGTCAGATTAAAGAAAGCGCATTGGAGTTAGTTGGAAAAACACCGATATTAAAACTGAATGGATATGCAAAGAAAGCAGGTATAACAGAGACCACGATTCTTGCCAAACTGGAATATCTCAATCCAGCAGGTTCCGTAAAAGACCGCATTGCCTTGGCAATGATTGAGGACGCCGAAAAGAAAGGACTTTTAAAAGAGGGAGCAACGATTATAGAGCCTACAAGCGGCAACACGGGAATCGGTCTTGCTTCCGTGGCGGCGGCAAAGGGTTACAGAGCAATTCTTACTTTGCCGGATACAATGAGTGTTGAGAGGAGAAATCTGTTAAAGGCATATGGTGCGGAACTGGTGCTCACAGAAGGGGCAAAGGGGATGAAAGGGGCTATTGCCAAAGCAGAAGAACTTACAAAAGAAATTGAGGGCGCAGTTATTTTAGGTCAATTTGTAAATCCCGCGAATCCGGCAGTGCATAAGGCGACAACGGGGCCGGAAATTTGGGAGCAGACAGAAGGGAAGATTGATATTTTTGTCGCCGGCGTGGGGACGGGCGGAACAATTACAGGCGTCGGCGGATACTTAAAAGAAAAGAATCCGAATGTGAAAATCGTGGCAGTTGAGCCGGCAGGAAGTCCTGTTTTGTCAAAGGGAACTGCGGGAGCGCATAAGCTTCAAGGAATCGGTGCAGGATTTGTTCCAGAAGTACTCGATACAAAAGTGTATGATGAAATTATTACCGTTGAGGATGAAGACGCATTTGCTGAGGGAAAGGCATTTGCCGTAAGCGAGGGAATCCTTGTGGGCATATCTTCCGGCGCAGCGCTCAAGGCGGCCGCGCTTCTTGCTAAAAGACCGGAGAATACGGGGAAGACGATTGTGGCGTTACTTCCTGATTCCGGGGACAGATATTTGTCAACGCCATTGTTTAACGATAATTAGAGATAAAAATTAACCGGAGGTTTGTTATAGCAAGAGTAACAAATCTCCGGTCTTTTTTTATTTATACCAAATTTCATTATTTGCCGCTTTTTATCTTATGGGAAAGACTGTCTTGCGCGGAGCAAGAATCAGCGAAGCTGATTCTTAGAGAACTTTAGTTCTTTGCGGCGCGGATCTCAGCCGCCGCTTTTTATCTTATGGGAAAGAATGTCTTGCGCGGAGCAAGAATCAGCGAAGCTGATTCTTAGAGCGGCGTGGTTCTCAGCCGCCGCTTTTTTATAGGTTCAGGATACGTTCAATACGTTCTGTCGGATTGAGGTATTCGGAAATTGATGCGTCGTGATTCAGCGTGTCAATGAGCAACGCAATATATTTGCTCATATCTACATTGATATAATATTCTCTCTGTAGCAATTCTTCCGGCTGATAAACTAAGTTTGTCGTCATAAGCCGATAGATTAATCCGTTTTTATATGCCTCGTCGAATTTTTCCAGACCGTTTGTAAACAGTCCGAACGTGGAAGCGACAATAATATGTTTGGCATTGCGTCTTTTTAATTCCGTCGCTACGTCTATCATGCTTTCGCCGGATGAAATCATATCATCAATAATGACAACATCTTTGCCGTCCACATCGGCGCCGAGGAACTCATGCGCGATAATCGGGTTACGCCCCTCTACGATTTTCGTATAATCGCGGCGCTTATAAAAAGTGCCAACATCTACGCCGGCCACATTTCCAAAGTAAATGGCGCGTCCCATGGCGCCCTCGTCAGGGCTGATAATCATCATGTTTTCAGCATCCATTTTAATGTCTGGAACGTATTGCAATAGCGCTTTAATAAATTGGTATGTTGGCTGTACCGTCTCAAAGCTGACAAGCGGAATGGCGTTTTGTACGCGGGGGTCGTGAGCGTCAAAAGTAATGATATTTTCCACACCCATGTGAGTGAGTTCCTGTAATGCAATGGCGCAGTCAAGGGATTCACGCGAGCTACGTTTGTGCTGGCGGCTCTCATAGAGGAAAGGCATAATCACAGTAATGCGTCTCGCTTTACCGCTGATGGCGGCAATGATACGTTTTAAATCCTGAAAGTGGTCGTCGGGAGACATATGATTAATCTGTCCGCAGACCGTATAGGAAAGACTGTGGTTGCACACATCCACTAACAGATAGATGTCTTTACCGCGGACTGATTCGTTCAAAATACCTTTTGCTTCTCCGGAGCCAAAACGCGGACAAACGGCATCGATAATATAAGAGTCCTTTTTGTAGTTGGTAAAATGGTGAACAGATGAATCCACGGCTGCTTTTGTGCGCCAGCCTACAATGTATTCGTCTACTTTACTGCCAAGCGGTTTACTGCTTTCCAATGGAATAATACCAAGGTCTCCGTAGGGAATGGTTTGTTCTAAATCTTTCTGACTCATTATGATTCCTCCATGTGAAATGTTTTGTTTATATGATGTTGGGCAAACAGCATTTTGACCTCAACTGCTGCCTTGGATTGCCTTTCTTAACCGGATGTCATCGCCCGTGATTTTTAAGAGAGTGTAGTTACTTGTTATGCGGGAAAAAATTCTTTCGCTATAATGCTCTCTCAAATCGTCAAAAGAAAGATTTGTCGAGATAATCGTGGAACAGTGACGGGTCAGGCGGGTATCAATACAGTGATAGAGCTGCGAGGAAGTAAAACTGTTATTTAATTCCGTTCCCAAATCGTCGATAATAAGTAAATCGCTTGCCAATATATAGGAAAGGGATGCGTCTTTCTCTGTACGGGATATCTCCCTGTCAAATTTGTTCGTTTCTAAAATATCAAATAGTTTAACGGAAGTCAAGTATACAACCGTATAAGATTTATCCAAAAGTTCCTTGGCGATACAATTTGTCAGGAACGTTTTGCCGACGCCGGTATTGCCGTAAAGCAGAAGATTTCCGGATTCCGTGGAAAAGTTTTTAATAAATGCCCGTACGGCGGATAAAACATTGCGGATATTATCGCGGGGAGTGAGGCCGGTTGCCTCTTCGGTATAGTCGTCCGGATAGTATTCCAGATTAAAGTGAGAAAAATTCTCATAATCCAGAATATCTTTCAAATTGGATTGGGAATATAAAAAGTTTACGATTTCCTTTTCCAGACAAGAACACTTTTTCCCATCTATATATCCGGTGTCCTGACAATCCGGACAGGTATACACGGGTTTCAGATAGTCAGAAGAAAAGCCGTGGGAGATAAGAAGCTGCTCCTTTTTCCGGCTGATGGCGGTAATGCCAGAAGATAAATCAGCAGCGTCGTCCTGTCGGGATAATCGTGCTTTTGCATGAGCCAATGCCAGCACACGGATTTCCTTATCTAATTCCGGCAGTTCCGGAATCGCAGTTGTCACTTCCTGATAACGTTGTTCCATAAGGTCCTTTGTTTTTAACTGGCGTTCATAGTACTTTGACATCAGTTGCTGATACTGGCTATTCGTAAGCATGATAGTTCTCCTTATTGATTCATTTAGGAAAGGGGCGGTGTGTTTTCATCAGCCCTTTTCCATATGGACGCTTCGCAGCAGTTGTTTTTCCAGATTGTCAAACTCTTCGTTTGAGTATGTACGCTGCGGGAAATTCTGAAACTGGTTTTTCGCTGTTGTATGTGTGGAGCGTTTTGCCTTATTCGCCTTTTTTTGGCGTTTAAAATCTTCGTCGCACTGCTCGATATCGGAAAGGGAGATTACGTTATGTTTCGCCCAGTTTTCTAAAATGCCGGAAATGTAAGAGAAATTGATTGCTCCCGTTTTCAGTACCGAGCGTTTGCAGGCTTCTGTAATAATGGCATCGGAAAAGGAATACTTATCCCATTCGTCGATAATCGCGCGCTCAAAAGGGGTCAGGCTGCGCTGTATGCCGAGAGCCTTTGAGACGAGAGAATAGCGGCCGCTGAAAGCGGAAGCCTCTTCTTTTGCCTCGGAAACCGTGCGAATCCCCTGTTTGGCCCAGCTAATACCAATGGCTTCAATATAACTTGGCGAATCTTTTCCTTTTTTTAAAGCAATCTGGTACATTGCCAGAATCAGCTCTTTCGAAAAGCCGATATCGCACATGAAGTATAAAATCAATTGCAGATGTTGAATGGAAACCGTGGAACCGAGAAGCTGTTCGACGGAAGAAATTGCCTGTTCAATCTCAATATCATTTTTTAATGCCTCTGCCTGCAGTGGCGTATACGTCTGCTTGTTTGGCAGGACGGTTTTATTTGTTTTTGGCGGCTGCCGGAAAATAGCAGTCACTTCCGGTTTTATTATGGCGGCTGACGAATCGGCTGCCGCATTATCGGCTTTTGAAGTGTCTGGCTGTGCCGTTAGAACAATCGAGGAAATCTCGCCATCTTTTTCTTCGAAATCTAATAGATTTTCTTTCTTCCAAAAGCGGAGAGCACGAAAAACATCGTTTTCCGTACATTCCATGCAGTCGGCGAGAGAACTGACAGATTGTTCTGCCGCACGAAGCGGGTGTTGGCAGAGCATTAACAGATATAAATATATTTTCACAAAATGACCTTCTGCTGTCGGCATGTAGTTGCAGATAAACCAGTTCGGTACCTGCGTAACTGCCAACGCATCTTCAGCAGCGATTGTAAATCCCATTATGCTACCTCATTTCCTTTATTTTGCATATTTGCAGGACAAGTATAACATAAAGAAAAAGGAGTTGCAAATTTCAAAAAGGCATACATATGCTGTAGAAAACCAATGTTTATATTGTTGATAATGTTTGTAACATAAGTGCAGTCAGACTATTTATGTAGAACAAATCTCTGAATTATAGGGGAAATCGTTCTTTTCTTTTGTCAAGTAAAAAATAAAAAAAATCCACAATTTTTTTCGACAAAAAGATATCCACAACCGATTGATACGACTCAATGTTGATAAGGTTGTGGATAATGTTCATAAATCAGAGGTTTATTAAGTCATCTCCGATATCTCCAACGTTTCCGGCCCCCATAGTTATCAACAGGTCGCCGTCTACTAAATTTTTTAAAATAAATGATTTGATTTCTTCAAAGGTGTGAAAATAGTAAACTTTTTTCCCTAATTCGGCAATCTCGTCAGCGAGGTTCTGCGAAGAAATATCTCCCGGATCCTGTTCTCTTGCCGCATAGATATCGGTAAGAATAATGTTGTCCGCTGTCAGCAGCGCTTCCGCAAATTCGTGCAGGAAATTTCTTGTTCTTGTATACGTGTGGGGTTGAAATACGCACCATATATTGCGGTGAGGGAAATGTTTGGCGGTGTTTAAAGTTGCCTGAATTTCCTGTGGATGATGCGCATAGTCGTCAATAATTGTAATGCCATTGCATAATCCTTTGTGCTGAAAACGGCGGTCGGGACCGTGGCAGGCGGAAAAGGCGCGCTGCAGCACGTCATGTTCCATGTCGTAGAGTGAAGCCAACGCCAGACAGGCCAGCGAATTTCCTACATTGTGGAGTCCAGGAACAGATAAGTGGTATTCTCCCGCTTTCTTTGCCTGAACGCACAAATTAAAAATCGGGCATCCCATATCGTCGTAGCGTATATTATCGGCTGTAAAATCTGCGTCATGCTCTAACGCAAACGTCAGGACACGGCAGGACAGACCGTTCGTTATCTCTTCATAATTTGGAATATCGGCATTGATAATCAATGCACCGTGAGGGGGAATCAGTTCTGCAAAGCGCCGGAAGGAGTGGCGGATATCGTCAATATCTTTGAAAAAGTCCAAGTGGTCTTCTTCGATATTGAGAATAATACCGATGGTAGGATAAAAATGCAAAAAGCTATTTGTGTATTCGCATGCTTCCGTAATAAAATATTCGGAACTGCCAATCCGTATGTTGCTGCCGATGGATTTGTAAATACCGCCAACGGATATTGTAGGGTCGAAACCGGCTTCCAGAAAGATTTGTGAAGCAATGGATGTCGTAGTAGTTTTTCCGTGTGTACCCGCAATGGCGATAGAAGAAGTATAATTTTTCATAATCTGTCCAACCATATCGGCTCTGTTCATAAGGGGAATTTGGAGGCGTTCAGCTTCCTGATATTCCGGATTGGACGGTTGAATTGCGGCGGTGTACACAACAAAATCTATATTTTCTGTAATATTTTCAGCTTTTTGTCCATATACTACATGTATGCCAAGCTTTTTCAGATGTTCAGTAATGCTGCTTTCGTTTCGGTCGGAACCGGTTACGGTAAATCCAAACGAGTGCAATAGTTCTGCAAATCCGCTCATGCTGATACCGCCGATTCCGATAAAATGTACGCTGCACGGATGTTTAAAATCAATTTTATACATCGAAGTACCCCTTTCTTTCTATCACGCAATTTATAATTCAAATACTATTATTATTGTTATTATATATAGGAGGGGTGCAAAATACAAGAGCGATTGGAAGAAAAAGGTGAATGTGCTTAATTATATAGCAATAATTTTGTGTATTTTGTACAAAAAAATAAAAAAGAGAGAAAAACTTTTGTGAAAAATATTCACAATTACCAAAATATGTGATATACTTTGTTACATAAATTAAACAACAGGGGTGATAACATGATAAAAAAAGAAATGATAGCCATGTTGCTTGCTGGAGGGCAAGGGTCAAGACTGGGTGTTTTGACCGCCAATATAGCCAAACCTGCTGTTGCTTTTGGGGGAAAGTATCGAATTATTGATTTTCCATTAAGTAACTGTATTAACTCAGGGGTGGATACAGTTGGTGTGCTCACGCAGTATCAGCCATTGAAGCTCAACACGCATATCGGAATTGGCATTCCTTGGGATTTGGACCGTAATATTGGGGGCGTGTCCGTCCTACCGCCATATGAGAAGAGTACGAGCAGTGAGTGGTACACAGGAACGGCCAATGCAATATTCCAAAATCTCAACTATATGGAATATTATAATCCGGAGTATGTGTTGATTTTAGGCGGCGACCATATATACAAGATGGACTATCAGGTCATGCTGGATTTTCATAAGGCCAATAACGCAGATATTACAATGGCCACAATTCCAGTGCCGATTGAGGAAGCAAGTCGTTTTGGGGTTTGTATTACAGATGACAGACATCGGATATTGGAATTTGAAGAAAAGCCAGAACATCCGAGAAGCAACCTTGCTTCCATGGGCATTTACATTTTCTCATGGACGGTGCTGCGAGAGGCGCTGATTAAATTAAAAGACCAGAAAGGTTGCGATTTTGGAAAGCACATTCTGCCATACTGCCATGAACGCGGAGATCGCATCTTCGCCTATGAATACAATGGCTACTGGAAGGATGTAGGTACGCTGGGCTCTTATTGGGAGTCAAATATGGAGCTGATTGATCTTATTCCGGTATTCAATTTATATGAAGAATTCTGGAAAATTTACACTCGTAATGAATGGCTGCGTCCACAGTATATTTCAGGGGATGCCGTGATTGACAAGGCAATTATAGGGGACGGCTGCGAGATTTACGGAGAAGTGCACAATTCGGTTATAGGCTCTGATGTTACAATAGAAGAGGGCGCTGTCGTGCGGGATTCTATTATTATGAACTCGGCACGGATAGGCAAAAATACCATTTTAGACCGCACAATTGTTGCGGAAGACAGTGTGATTGGGGATAATTGTGTCCTCGGTGCAGGAGAGGATAATGTTGTCAATCACGTGAAACCAGATGTGTATGCTTTTAACTTGGTTACTGTTGGTGACAAGACAGTAATTCCGGATGGCGTTACTATCGGTAAGAACACTGCCATATCAGGGAAGACAACAAAAGCAGATTATCCAAACGACACCTTAGAGGGTGGTGCAACTTTGATAAAGGCAGGTGACGTTTTATGAGAGCGATAGGACTTATTTTGGCGGGCGGCTCCAGCAGCCGTATGAAAGAAATGACAATGAACCGCGCGACAGCAGCGTTGCCAATTGCCGGTGGATATCGCAGTATTGATTTTGCATTGAGCAGTATGTCAAGCTCGCGCATTAATAAGGTTGGCGTTATTACGCAGTATAATTCCAAATCTCTGACACAGCATCTGAGTTCTTCCAAATGGTGGGATTTCGGACGTAAGCAGGGCGGTTTGTTTGTCTTTACGCCAACGCAGACGCATGATAATAGCTATTGGTATCGTGGTACGGCAGATGCGATTGCTCAAAATATTGATTTTTTGAAGACAAGCCATGAACCATATGTTATTATTGCATCAGGAGACTGTGTTTACAAGATGGATATGAATAAGTTATTGGAATATCATATCGAGAAAAACGCAGATATTACAATTGTCACAAAGGACTTGGGGAGAGTGGATGATCCGAGCAGATTTGGTGTCGTAACGGTAGACTCTGACGGTATGGTGACAGAGTTTGAAGAAAAACCGATTGTTACATCAAAGACGCTTGTATCCGCAGGAATCTATGTTATACGCCGACGTCAGTTGATTGAAATGGTAGAACGGGCCGGTGAGGAGGATGGATTTGATTTGGTAAAAGACATTTTCATCCGCTACAAGGGAATTAAAAAAATCTATGCTTATTCCATTGACTCATATTGGAGTAACATAACGACCGTAGATTCTTATTTTAAAACGAATATGGATTTTCTTAATCGTGAAACAAGGGATTATTTCTTTAACGAATACCCGCAGATTTCATCTAAGATTGAGGATTTGCCACCAGCGAAATACAATGTTGGTTCTAATGTTAAAAACAGCTTGGTTTCCAGCGGCTGTATTATTAACGGGGAGGTAAAAGACTCTGTCCTGTTTAAGGAAGTCTATATTGGAAACAATTGTACAATTCGCAATTCGATAATTTTAAATGACATCTACATTGGGGATAATACTTACATCGAAAACTGCATCGTAGAAAGTCACGGCACGATTCGCGCGAATTCAAATTATGTTGGTGAGAAAGATAATATCAAGATAATTCAGGAAAAGAATGAGCGGTATGTACTGTAACAAAATTAGAAAGGGGGACTATGATGCAGATCACGGATATCCGTGTTCGCGTGGTGAGTAAGGAATCGAAAATGAAAGCAGTTGTTTCGGTTACTTTTGATGATGCATTTGTAGTACATGATATAAAAGTAATCGAGGGAGAAAAAGGCTTGTTCATTGCGATGCCGAGCAAAAAAACACCGGACGGAGAGTATCGAGATATCGCACATCCAATTCATGGCGACATGAGAGCGATGCTGCAGGAAGCAATCTTGGAACGGTTCCAGCAATTATTGTTGGAATTGCCGGAAGAACAGGACTAAGACCCCGTGGGAAATGACAATTGAGATGTACTGTAAACTAATAAGCCACGAGCGAGAGGAGAAAATTCTTTCGCTGGTGGCTTTTGTGTGGTATGATAACAATAATTGGAGAAAAAAAGGAGGATGAATATGATTCTGATTGTGGGGCTCGGTAATCCGGGTATGGAATATGCGGCGACCAGACATAATGTTGGATTTGATATGCTCACATACCTCGGCGACCGTTATGATATCGCACTTCGCAGTAAAGAAGGACGGGCTGTTGTGGGGAAAGGATTTATCGAGGGGCAGAAAGTAATTCTGGCGCAGCCGCAGACCTACATGAATC
Source organism: uncultured Eubacterium sp. (assembly GCA_910577295.1). Lineage (GTDB taxonomy): Bacteria > Bacillota > Clostridia > Lachnospirales > Lachnospiraceae > Eubacterium_F. The sequence goes on along the minus strand of CAJTLS010000005.1, from coordinate 87,281 downwards.
TCAGCGGTGAGAGCGTGCGCGCACTGATGGATTTTTATAAATTAGAAGAGGAAGATTTAATTGTCATCTGTGACGACATAAATCTGAGCGTCGGACAGGTTCGTATTCGTCCGAAAGGAAGCGCCGGCGGGCACAATGGAATCAAAAGTATTATTCAGCATATCGGCACACAGGATTTTACAAGAATAAGAATTGGCGTCGGTGGCAAACCGGCGGGTGGAGATTTGGTGAAGCATGTGCTGGGGCGTTTTTCGAGAGAAGAGGACGGTGTGCTGCGGGATGTATTTGCGCTGGCGGAAGAAGGATTGCGTGAGATTTTGACGAGAGACGTGGCAAGTGCAATGAATCGGGTTAATGGTAAAAAGGCAGGAGAGTAAGAACGTGAAGACATGGTTAGATCCGTTACGGGAGATGGAAGAGTATTTACAATTGAAGACAGCGTTGGGAAAAGGACATACGCCGGTTAGTGCCATCGGTGGAATTGATGCGCAGAAAAGCCATTTCATCTATGGGATGGAAGATATTTGTGATGTCCGGCTCATCGTCACCTACAATGAAATCCGCGCCAAGGAAATCGTGGAGGATTATCAGTTATATGACCGCAATGTCATGTATTATCCGGCTAAGGATTTGATTTTCTACAGCGCCGACGTCCACGGACAGGCGTTAGTGAAAGAGCGTCTTAAAGTAATACAGGCGCTTACAGGCGACAGTCCGCTTACGATTGTGACGACGATAGACGCCGGTATGGACACCTGCGTGCCTTACAGCAGATATGCGGAGAGGGCCATTGTGATTCGCGAGGGCGATATACTGGATTTGGAGGACATAAAACGGCAGTTGTCTGGATTGGGGTATGAGCATGTGCCACAGGTAGAGCGGGAGGGCGAATTTTCAGTGCGGGGGAGCATTCTTGATGTATTTCCGCTGACAGAAGAGAGCCCGTGCCGTATTGATTTGTGGGATGAGGAAGTCGATACGATACGAAGTATTGACGTAGAGAGCCAGCGCTCAATCGAGCCGTTATCACAGATTTGTATTTTTCCGGCATCCGAAGTGTTTGTAGGAGAAGAACGTGCCTTAAAAGCGATGCGTCAAATCCGTCTGGATATGGAGAAACACGTGGAGCAGCTAAAGCAGGCCGGAAAGAAAGAGGAAGCGGCAAGGCTCCGGCAGAATGTGGAAAATTTTCAGGAAGCGTTTGAGGCGTATCATGGCATGGTAAATCTTGAAAGCTATATTTTATATTTTGAAAAGGAAGTCGTATCCTTTTTTGATTACTTTAAAAACCGGAATACCATCGTTTTTCTCGATGATTCAAACCGCTGTGCGGAAAAGGCGGAGGCTGTGGAATATGAGTTTCGCGACAGTATGACGACCCGTCTTGAGAAAGGGTATATTCTGCCGAATCAGATGGATATTCTGTACTCGCTTCCACAGGTGATGCATAAACTTCAGCAGTATCCACTCGTGCTGATGACAACGTTGGATGTGGCGGTGAAAGACATTGCCATTGAGAGAAAATTTTTCTTTCAGGTGCAGTCCTCACCGTCGTACAATAATAATTTTGCGATGATGGCAAAAGATATCGCCAGACTGCAAAAACAGCAATACCGGATTTTGCTTGTATCGGCTTCCGAGACAAGAGGGCGCAGATTATGTGATGATTTGCGGGAATACGACATCCATGCCTTTTATGAGGGAGAGATGGAACACGAATTGCAACCCGGCGAGGTTATGGTTACGAGAGCCGGATTGCGGCGGGGATTTGAGTATCCGGCGTTGCGATTTGTTGTCGTAACGGAGAGTGATATTTTCGGTGGACGCCACAAGAAAAAGAAGAGAAAGGTGAAACAGTACAGCGGGGCGGTAATCCACAGTTTTAATGACTTAAAAGTGGGAGATTATGTCGTACATGAAAATCACGGCCTTGGCATTTATCAGGGAATCGAAAAGATAGAAGTGGAGCATGTCACAAAAGATTATCTGAAAGTTTCCTATGCGGCGGGGAGCAATCTCTATGTACCGGCGACGTCACTTGAAGTGTTGCAAAAGTATGCGGGAAGCGACGCCAAAGCACCGAAGCTCAACCGTCTGAATTCTCCGGAGTGGAAGAAGACAAAGTCCCGGGTAAAGGGAGCTGTCGAGGAGATTGCACAGGAATTAGTGGACTTATATGCGAAGCGTCAGGCGAAGAAAGGGCATATGTTTGAAAAGGATACGGTATGGCAGAAAGAATTTGAAGAGCTGTTTCCTTATGAGGAGACCGACGACCAGACGAAAGCGATTGAGGCGACCAAAAGCGATATGGAAAGCAGTAAGATTATGGACCGTCTGGTTTGCGGCGATGTCGGATATGGGAAGACGGAGATTGCCATACGAGCGGCGTTCAAGGCCGTAATGGACGGTTGTCAGGTTGCCTTTCTGGTTCCCACAACCATTCTCGCCGCGCAGCATTATAATACGTTTGCCCAGCGCATGCGCAATTTCGGAATTAATGTGGAGTTGATGTGTCGTCTGCGCACAGCATCGGAGCAGAAAAAGACAAAAGAGGGACTTCGGAAAGGCAGTGTTGATATTGTTGTGGGAACGCACCGTTTACTTGGGAAAGATATTTCTTATAAGAATTTAGGTCTTTTGATTGTCGACGAGGAGCAGCGTTTTGGTGTGACCCATAAGGAGAAGCTGAAGCAGATAAAAAATGACATTGATGTATTGACGCTGACAGCCACACCGATACCGCGGACACTTCATATGAGTTTAGTCGGAATTCGTGACATGAGTATTTTGGAAGAGCCGCCGATAGACCGTATGCCAATTCAAACATTTGTTATGGAAAAGAATGCGGAAGTTGTAAGAGAAGCAATTTTGCGGGAAATCGGACGCGGCGGACAAGTTTATTATGTGTACAACCGAGTAGGGAATATGGATATCGTGGCAAATGAAATCGCTAAGCTGGTTCCTGAAGCGGTCGTGTCATTTGCCAACGGACAGATGAATGAGCGGGAGTTAGAGCGCACGATGTTTCAATTTGTCGAGGGCGATATCGACGTATTGGTTTCTACCACGATTGTGGAAACCGGACTGGATATTCCTAATGTCAATACGATTATTATAGAAGATGCCGACCGTCTGGGATTGTCCCAGTTGTATCAGCTGCGGGGGCGGGTAGGCAGGAGCAACCGTACGGCATACGCCTTTCTTATGTATAAGAGAGATAAACTGCTCAAAGAAGTAGCGGAAAAGCGCTTGGCGGCAATTAAAGAATTTACGGATTTGGGCTCCGGCTTCCGCATTTCTATGCGAGATTTGGAAATACGGGGTGCGGGCAATCTGCTGGGAGCCAGACAACATGGACACATGGAAGCCGTGGGGTATGATTTATACTGTAAGATGCTCAATGAGGCGGTCAAAAGGTTACGGGGAGAGAAGACGGAACAGTCGGATTTTGAGACGAGCGTGGAAATTAAGGTTGACGCATTCATTCCCGTCAGTTATATTAGGAATGAATTTCAAAAATTAGATATCTATAAGAGGATTGCGGAACTGGAAACGGAAGAGGAGAAGAGCGATATGATAGACGAGCTTGTCGACCGTTTTGGGGAACCGCCGAAAAGCGTTATGAATCTGCTCTCGATTGCGCTGTTGAAAGCAAAGGCTCATCAGGCGTATATTGTGGAAATTGCGAGTAAAAAGGGCGGGTTGTGTTTTACAATGTTTCCTCAGGCGAAGATTGATGCGTTAAAAATCCCGCCGATGATTGAGCGGATGGGACGGCGCCTGCGTTTTGTGACAGAGCCGAAACCATATTTTTATTATAAACCGGAGGGCGATTTGCTGGAGCAGGCGGAAATGATTGTGAATGAAATTTTGAAATTGTGCGACAATAAACAATAAGGAGGAAGGATATGAGATACCGATTATTAGCGATGCTGATTTGCGCGGCCATGTGTTTTGGATTGACGGCATGCGGGGAGGGAGAGAAACCGGAGGAGACTACTTCGGCCGAGAAGGCGGTTGCGGTATCGAATCAGAAGCTGGAACCGGATTCGGTTGTCATTTCCGTCGGAAAGACGACTGTCAATACAGGTGAATACCGCACCTATTATTATTTGATGGAAAACCCGTATAAAGGTCTTTTGGGGAATGAGGTTTGGAATTACAGCAAGGCGGGCGGCAACGGGAAGACGCTCGGGCAGGAGGCCATTGAAGCGGTGCTGCGCCTCATTATACAGGTAAAAGTAATCTGCAAAGAAGCGGCAATGCAAAATGTCGCTCTGGGTACGGATGAAAAAGAACAGGCGGCGCACAATGCAAAGTCCGTTTTCGACAGCTTGCCAGATACGGTGAAGAAAGAGTACGGCATAGAACTGCGGACAATGACCCGTATCTTTGAGGAGAATAAACTGGCGCAGAAGATGTATCATATTGAAATCGGGAAAGTCAATGCAAATCTGGCGCCGGAGCAGATTCGGGCCGCCCGCGTACAACTGATATACTGGAAAGCGGATGAAAAAAATCGGGCGCAGGTCAAGAAAAAGGCGGAGCAGATTCGTCAGAGTCTTGTGAGTTCGAAGAATAACTTTTACTCGGTAGCAAAGAATAATACAGAAGCGGCAGAAATCGAAACGCTGATTGGGAGCAGCGATACACGGCCGGCTTTGGCAAAGGCTGTGACGGGGATGAAAAAGGGAGATATTTCCAATGTCATTGGGGAAAAGGACGGATTTTATATCGCCTATTGCGTACAACCATCTTCGAAAGCAATCGAAGAAGAGTACCGCAATCAGGTTATTTTGGAAAAACAGACACAGGCATTCCAAAAAGCATATGGGAGCTGGTCTGATAAATTTGAAGTAAAAGTAAGTAAAGCGCTGCTTGCGGAAAACAAGTAGCGGGATTGGAGTAACAATGGAAAGAAGCAGTGGAATCTTGTTGCCGGTTGCCAGTTTACCGTCGAAGTACGGGATTGGCTGTTTTGATGAGAGCGCCTATCATTTTGTGGACTGTCTGGCAAAAGCGGGGCAGTCGTATTGGCAGATTTTGCCGATGGGGCCTACCGGATACGGGGATTCCCCCTATCAGGCGTTTTCGACGTTTGCGGGAAATCCGTATTTCATTTCGTTGACGGAATTAGTAAAAAAGGGCTATATAACCGAAGCGGAATGTCAGAAAGCAGCAGTCGGCACCGACGACAAATATATTCGGTATGACGTTCTTTACAAGCAGCGTTATGCTGTATTGCGCAAAGCTTTTACCGCCAGCGGTATTGAGAGCAATCCAGAATACAATGAATTTGTGCAGAAGAATCAGGATTGGCTGCCGGATTACGCCCTGTTTATGGCGATTAAGGATAGCAAAGGCGGAAAGAGTTATATGGAGTGGGAAGAAGATATCCGTTTGCGCCGCAGTAAGGCAATGGTATACTATAAAAACCAATTAATTGACGAGGTTCATTTTTATCAGTTCTTACAGTTTGAGTTTGCCAGACAGTGGCAGGCTTTGAAAAAATATGCAAATGAAAAAGGGATTTTCATTATTGGAGATATACCGATTTATGTGGCTTTAGATAGTGCGGATACATGGTCGCATCCAGAATTGTTCCAGTTTGACGACAAAGGGGAACCGATTGGCGTGGCAGGTTGTCCGCCGGACGCCTTTTCGGAGACGGGGCAGCTCTGGGGTAATCCGCTTTATCGTTGGAGTGCACACAAAGAGAATGGATATAGCTGGTGGCTGGCAAGGCTTCGCAATTGCTGTGAGTGGTATGACATGGTGCGGATTGACCATTTTCGTGGTTTTGATGAGTATTATGCCATCCCATACGGGGATTCAACGGCGGAGAACGGCAAATGGGAACCGGGCCCTGGTGTGGAACTGTTTGAGACGCTGAAGCGCGAACTCGGCGAGATGCCGATTATTGCAGAGGATTTGGGATTTTTGACAGACAGTGTAAGACAGTTATTGCAGGATTGCGGTTTTCCGGGGATGAAAGTACTGCAATTTGCCTTTGATTCCCGCGAGGACAGCGATTATCTCCCGTACCGTTATGTGGAAAATTCGGTAGTATACACGGGAACACACGATAATGCGACGACATACGGATGGTGGGGTGAACTGACGCCGGAAGACAAGGAAGTTGCCTTGCGATATATGAACCGCAGCAAACGTACGCCGAAAAAGACGCTGACATGGGATATGATTTGTCTGGCGATGGCAAGCGTATCGGCGCTCTGTATCGTTCCCATGCAAGACTACCTCTGCCTGCCGAATAAGGCGCGGATAAATATACCGTCAACGCTTGGGTGCAACTGGCAGTGGCGTATGAGCAAGAAAGCATGGAGTGATTCTCTGTGTGAGAAAATTTATGCCATGACACGGTTATACGGGCGACTTTCGACTAGCGAATGACAGGTCACGGGCAAGGCGGCCACGACCCCTGATATCAGTGGATAAGGGGAGAATGCTGGTATTCATTGGGCAGTCTCTGTCCGTATTTCTGGCAGTAGATTTGCCGATAGAGGTCAGAAGCAAACAAATCCTGCTCAAGTAGGGCGAAGGCTTGCGGATTTAGCTGCCGACAATCGACGGCCAGCCGTGTTAGTATCTGACAGGAAGTATCTTCTCTTTGTGAGAGCAGGGAGGATGCTTCTTTTTTCATGCCGAGAAGACGAAGATAGGGCATCGTTTTATTTGTCTTTTCGATGTGGAGCAGGCATTGTAACAGCGCCCTGCGGATTCGTCCCCTTGTAATGGACGGATTGCTGCATTGGCGTATCAATGCCGTAACGGATTGGTAATTCGGAAGAAATTTGGCGATTCGCTCGGACAAATCGGAAGAGATATCTTTGCAGCATGTTAAATCCGGATTCGAGAGAAGTGCATAGCCGATGACAGAAGAAAAATCTTCAAGAGTGAGGTGTGGTTTTCTGCTTTTGGTAATGTTACGGCGCAGCGTACTGGCAGATGGGAAACCGGGATCGTTGTTCTCACCGTGATAGTCCTGCCCGATACGGCGGATGGTAAACGGTTGTATGGAGGAGGTCAGACGTTGTAAGGCAACACAGTATTCCACGGCCAATATATTGTTCGGAGTCTGCATAAATTCGACTGACATGCCGCTGGTTTCGGAAAGGGCGTGCGTTCGCGCTGCCGGGAAGGACATGCCGCGACGGAGGAAACTGCGAAGATTTGTGCCAAATGCGTCCGGCTCTCTGACTAAAATGTCAGCAGCTTCCAAAAAAGGAGTGAGACAGCCGGCTTCACTTCCAAAGCAGACGCTGTCAATGAAACCTAACGACTCTAAAGCCATGATTCCGCCGAAAGCAAAATCGCCGGCGCTGGACAGACCGAAGCGCACGGGGAGTTCGAAAACAATATCGGCGCCGCCGTCAAGCGCCTGTTCAGTGCGTATATATTTATTGAAGATAGCCGGTTCTCCGCGCTGGACAAAGTCGCCATTCATAATGACAACGGCGCAGTCGGCGCCGGTTTCTGCTTTGGCCTGTTGGATATGATAGGCATGTCCGTCGTGGAAAGGATTGTATTCGCTGATAATTCCTACTGTTTTCATTGTCTTCCTCCTTTGTAAATGTGTATTAAAATAGTATTTGCCAAACTTTTTTTGTGATAGCGTCCGCCAGCCGGTGATGACCCTCTGCCGAAAGGTGCAGACTGTCCTCCGGCGACGGTTCCGCGACGGCGGAAGCGTCTAAGAAGTATGCTCCCAATTGCTCCGCTACGGTTGAAAGCGCAGCGCCCAGTTGGTGGGAAAGGGAGACGGAAGACGCCGGAAAGGAGTCGGCAAACGGTGATTGAGCCATCTTATCACCAAGATGAATCGGACTGACAAGAAGAACCGGGGCCTCGCTGACGTCGAGAATAATCTTTGTCAGAGAGCGGAGGCTGTCGGTGATTTTTCTGATGGAGGGGGAAAAGTACTGTTTCATGTCATTGCTCCCCAGCATGAGGATGGTTAGATCAAGCGGCTCATGTGTCATCAGGCACGGAACAATATAGTCCATGGCATTTTTATACGGTTTAAAAGGGTCTTCCATGGAAGAAGTGCGGCCGTTTAAGCCTTCCTCATAAACGAGAAAGTCCTCTCCCAGATTGTGGGCGAGTAGGCGGGGCCAGCGGGTATTGTCATCGTACCGCCCGCCTCCGGGGATATATCCGTGCGTATTGGAATCGCCAAAGCATAACAGGTGTTTCATAATAATCTCCATTTATATATATATTTATAAAATGATTATACGGGAGCGGGGGAAAAAAGTCTATAAGTTTTATTTAATATTCGTTGCATGAAAGACTTGCTGATTGCTTCAGGATTTGTTATTATTAGAATCAATTAAGGTATCAGAAAAGAGAAACAGTTCCTGTGTGGAAAAGAGGGAATCAGCTTTGGAAAGGAAGGGAAAAGATGACAATACAAGAATGTTATGAAGTAATGGGTGGAGATTATAAAGGGGTTATGGCCCGTTTATTAAAGGAAGACAGAGTGGCGCATTTCTTAGGAAAGTTTAAAAATGATTCTATGCTGGAGCCGCTTGAGACGTCTCTGGCGGCAAAAAATTACGAGGATGCTTTCCGTGCGGCGCATAACCTGAAAGGCGTATGCCAGAATCTTGGTATTATTAAACTGGCTGATTCGAGCAGCGAACTTTGTGAGATGGTGCGCAACGGCGAGCCGGCGGAAGATATTACGCCGTATTTAGAAGCTGTTCGGGAAGATTTTTCGGTAACGATCAAGGCTTTGGAACAAGCATTGCAGTAAATCAGACGGAGGTTTGTATCAGATGGAAAACATTGTATTAGTAGTTGACGATATGGAGTTGAATCGTGAGCTGTTAGAGGAAATGTTAAAAGATGAATATGAAGTTATCCTCGCAGAAAATGGAAAGCGGGCAATCGAACTGATACAGGAATATTTAGAGCGGTTATCCGTAGTCCTTCTGGATTTGGTGATGCCGGAGATGGACGGTTTCGCCGTGTTAAAGGAGATGCAGAAGAGTCAGCTCATTACGAAAGTTCCGGTTATGATAATCAGTGGAGAGACTTTGGAGGAAGCGCACTGTTTTGATTATGGCGTGGCGGATTTTATCCAGAAACCATTTAATGAAAAAATAGTGAAAAAAAGAATAAAAAATGTCGTTCATCTGTTTGCTTATCAGAATGAACTGGAAGATAAAGTCAGAATGCAGACGGAAACTTTGCGCGAACAGAATCAAATACTGCAAAAGCAGACCGAGAAATTAAAGGAAAACAATATTAAGATTATTGATGTTTTAGGTAACGTGGTAGAGTCCCGTAATCTGGAAAGCGGCGAACATGTCAAGCGCGTCAAGGAGTTTACCCGCATTTTAGGAATGCAGTTGATGAAAGATTATCCAGAATATGGCCTGACAGAAGAAAGCGTAGCCATGATTGCGGAGGCGAGCGCCCTGCATGATGTAGGTAAGATTTGTATTCCAGACAATGTGCTGTTAAAGCCGGGGCGTCTGACTGACGAAGAGTTTGAATTGATGAAAACGCACACGACACAGGGCTGTGATATTCTCAACAATATTCATGGGATTTGGGAAGATGATTACAAGAAAGCCAGTTATGAAATTTGCCGCCACCATCATGAGAGATACGATGGCAGGGGATATCCCGACCACTTAAAAGGCGAAGAGATACCAGTATCGGCACAAATTGTCTCGATTGCTGATGTGTACGATGCGCTCGTCAGCGAGCGTGTGTATAAAGCGGCCCGCTCAAAAGACGAGGCATATGAGATGATTATAAATGGCGATTGCGGAACATTTTCACCGAAGCTGCTCGAGAGTTTCCGTCATGCGCGAAGCGACTTTGAGTATTTGGCAGACCACAATGGTCATCCAGAATAAGAATTGACAAAAATTGGCATGGGAAGACCTCGTCTGCTTGACAGTGTTCTGCCGATAGAGTATGATGAGTTATAGTAAAAAGAGCACGCCCCAATTTGCGTTATGTGTACAAAGGAGCGCGCAGAATGGAGGTAATCATGGGAAAAAATGACATGGACTGGTCTTCAATTGGATTTAATTATCATGTGACATCAGAGCGATATGTGTCAAATTATAAAGGCGGAGCGTGGGATGACGGCGCGATGACGACAGACGCCAATGTTACCATAAGTGAGTGCGCGGGAGTGCTGCAATATGCACAGACCTGTTTCGAGGGTTTAAAGGCATACCGGACAGAAGATGGGAAAATCGTAACGTTTCGTCCAGATTTGAATGCTGCGAGAATGGCAGACACGGCAAAACGTTTGGAGATGCCGGTATTTCCGGCGGAGCGTTTTGTGGAGGCGGTAGAGAAAGTCGTTAAGGCGAATGAAGAGTCAGTGCCGCCATACGGCTCGGGCGCTACATTGTATCTTCGCCCTTATATGTTTGCTAGCGGTGCGGTTATCGGTGTTAAGCCGGCGGATGAATATCAGTTCCGTTTGTTTTGTACGCCGGTAGGCCCTTATTTTAAGGGAGGGGCTAAACCGATTACGATAAGAGTCAGCGACTTTGACCGTGCGGCGCCACATGGTACTGGACATATCAAAGCCGGACTGAATTATGCCATGAGTTTACATGCGATTGTAGATGCCCATGAGCAGGGTTATGATGAAAATATGTATTTGGATGCCGGAACGAAAACAAACGTAGAAGAGACGGGCGGCGCCAACTTTATCTTTGTAACAAAGGATAACAAAGTTGTCACTCCGAAATCTGACAGTATTCTGCCATCGATTACCCGTCGTTCCCTTATGTATGTGGCGAAAGAGTATTTGCATCTGGAGACAGAAGAGAGAGTAGTGCCGTTTGAGGAAGTGAAAGAATTTGCGGAGTGCGGACTTTGCGGGACGGCAGCCGTAATTTCTCCTGTTGGAAAGATTGTTGACCACGGGAATGAGATATATCTTCCGAGCGGAATGGAAGAGATGGGACCGATTACGAAGAAGCTCTACGATACCCTGACAGGAATACAGATGGGACGAATCGAAGCGCCAGAAGGCTGGATTCACGAGATTAAATGATGGCAAACAGGTTCTTGCTGTTCAATATATCCTTTTTTATGTGGAAAGTTTATCCGGTGATAAGCCGGATAAACTTTCTGTTTACTTTGTAGGAAACTTGGAGCGTTGCGGTTCTCAGTCAACGCTTTTTTAAATAGATAATAGTACAGTGAATAGCTTAAAAAATTTATTTTCCTGCCATGAAATGTTTGCTATAATGGCTAACAATGATGGAAAGAGAAGGAACGGAGGACTTAATATGAGAGAGTATCGGATTGATAAAGACGCGAGGGAAAATTTTTCTAACAAAGCGCATTATTGTATCGGAACCGGACGGATGGATTTGGCATTGCACAAAGAGTATGTCAATCAGTTAAAGCTTGTTCAGGAAGAGATTGGTTTTGACTACATACGCGGTCACGGCCTGTTCTGCAAAGATATGGCCATTTATCATGCATGGAAACAAGAAGACGGAACACTCAGGGAGGAGTACAACTTTACTTATTTAGATGAAGTGATGGATATGTATCAGGATTTGCATATTCGTCCTTTTCTGGAACTAGGCTTTATGCCGGAAGCGCTGGCAAGTGACAAACATACGGTGTTTTACTGGAAAGGGAATATTACACCGCCGGCTGATTATGACAGATGGGCTCGTTTAGTTCAGGCGACGCTGCGTCATCTGATGGAGCGCTACGGGGAAGAAGAAGTTCTCACATGGCCGATAGAAGTATGGAATGAGCCAAACCTTGGAAGTTTTTGGAAAGATGCAGATATGCAGGAATATTTCCGCCTATATGAGGTGACGGCAAAGGCTGTGAAAGAAGTCCATCCGCAGTTGGTAGTAGGCGGGCCGGCTATTTGCGGCGTGGATGATGAGAGATGGCTCCGCGAGTTTTTGAACTTTGTGCAGAGCAGGGAGCTGCCATTGGATATCGTGACGAGACATCATTATACGAGTTATCCACCGGAGTGCGAGGGGCATTATGATTATATTGAGCTGCATGAGCCGGAAGATGCTTTCGGCGTTTTGGAAAAATCCCGTGAGATAATAGACAGCTATGATTGTTTCCGCGATAAGCAGATACATATTACGGAATTTAATACTTCCTATGTGCCGACTGCGCCGATACACGATACATGTCTGAACGCCGCTTATGTGGCGCATATGCTCTCTCGTTTGGGAGATAAGCACGAGTCCTACTCGTATTGGACGTTTGGCGATGTATTTGAGGAGAGCGGAGTGCCGTTTACGCCGTTTCACGGCGGTTTTGGTTTAGTTGCCAACGCCTGCATTCCGAAGCCAACGTTTTGGACATTTGCTTTCTACAAGGATTTACAGGGCAGATGTGTCCACCGCTCCGAAGACGCGGTGATTGTGCAGCAGGAAAATGGGAACTATTATGGTGTAGCATGGCATCCAGATTGGTACGGGGAAGAGAGAGAGAAGAACGTTACTTTTGTCTTTAACTTATCGGGTGAAAAAGAGGGGCAGGAGTATATGCTCATAGAGCGAATTGTAGATGAGGAGCACGGCAATCCTTTGCGCGTATGGCATGAAATGGGTGAGCCGGCCAATCCGACGAGGGAGCAAAACGAGTTCCTGCGTCAGGTGGCGAGGCCGTACATCTGCACGAGAAATGTTTGTGTGCAGGAAAAGGGAATCCGTGTAGCGCTGAACTTAAAGCCAAACGCTCTTCATTCGTTTGAACTTCGCAAAATCAAGCGCAGTCAGGATACCGGATATGACTATAATCGGGTGCTGTCACAGCATGTAGGAAAGCAGGAAAACTTATAAAACCGGAGAAGAGGGGGAAACGCGAGTGAATCGGGAACAGGAATTGCGGGATATGATACGCCGCATTGACCATAAAGGATATCCGAACTATAAACAACTTAAAGGGGGATATCAGTTTCCCACATATGAATTGCGGATTCATCATGTTCAGGGAGACCCGTTTGCGGCGCCATCAAGTGTGTCGGTGAAAGTAGCAGGGGCAAAGGCGGGATTTCCGGCTGATTTGTACGACACGGAGGAAAAGAGGATTGCGCTGCAGGATGAGCTGTTGCGAACCTTTGCGCGGGTTCTGAAACCGTATTCGTTTCAGGCGAAAGGCTCCGGCAAATCCGGTCTGATGTCCGTGAGCCAGCCGGGGCAGGAAATACTTGCGCGCACGGGATGTGAAATTGATTCGCAAAGGGGCGATGTTATTCTCCGCATGGAAATCGGGTTTCCGGCGAATGGGCGCACGATTAACGGGAGAGAACTGGAAAAAATCCTCTTTACGTTCTTGCCTCAATGTGTACAGAAATCGTTATTTTACAAAAGTCTGGATGCAGTGCGTCTTCAGAAAACGGCCTGTTTGGCGGAAGATCAAACGTTTCTGCGGCAGCAGTTGGATGAGCGGGGGCTGGTTGCCTTTGTCGCCAATGGCGCCGTATTGCCGCGGGAATCAGGAGTGAGCAATCGCCCGATGAAGGACGCAGTTGCCTTTCAATCGCCAAAGACGATGGAAGTGGAAATGGCATTGCCAAATGGCGGCAGCATACGCGGCATGGGGATTCCCAAAGGGGTTACGCTGATTGTCGGTGGCGGTTATCATGGCAAGTCGACATTGCTGAAAGCATTAGAACTCGGCGTGTACAACCATATCGCCGGAGATGGCAGGGAGTATGTGGTGACGGACGCTACTGCGATGAAAATACGGGCAGAAGATGGAAGAGGTGTCAAGAAGACCGACATTTCCCTGTTTATTACGAATCTTCCCAATGGCAGGGATACGAAGCAGTTTGTAACAGAAGACGCCAGTGGCTCTACTTCGCAGGCGGCGAATATGGCAGAGGCAATGGAGGCGGGCTGTCAGACGTTTTTGATTGATGAAGATACGTCGGCTACCAATTTTATGATACGGGATGAATTGATGCAGCGGGTAGTAAGCAGTGATGTAGAGCCGATTACGCCGTTTACGATGAGAGTTCGCGAGCTGTATGAAAAAGAGGGGATTTCGACTATATTGGTGGCAGGCAGTTCTGGCAGTTATTTTCATAAAGCCGATGTTGTCCTGCAGATGAACCGTTATATGCCGCAGGATATTACGGACAGGGCGAAAGAAGCGGCCAAAGAGTTTCCTTTGCCACTGGAAGATGCCGCTCCGTACCAGAGTCCAAACAATAGGCGAATCTATGCCAGAGACAGTAAATTTGCCGTTGAGCAGAGAATAAAGTCCAAAGTAATGGGGCGGGATGGTATTATGATTAACCGTGATACGATTGATTTGCGTTATGTCGAGCAGCTCTGTGACACGGAGCAGTTGGCCGGACTGGTGCCGTTGATGAAGTTTCTGCGAGCCCGTGTTCTGGATGGGAAAAAAGATTTGATACAGTGTGTGGACGAAGTCGCTGTTCTATATGACAAGCAGGGATGGCAGGGGATTTGCGGGGCCGGTTATGTGCCGTCGGGAATTTCTATGCCGCGCAAACAGGAGATTTTTGCTTGTATTAACCGTTGGAGGAGCCTGCGTATTTAAAAAAGAATAAAATAAATATTTTTGGGGTATAGTAAAGAAAAATTCATTAGCTATGCCCCTTTTTGAATGGCATAGTGGGAAGGGAGCATTACAAAGTATGAAACAGCAAGGTGTTAATGTAAGAAAGGTTGCGGTAATCGGCTGTGGTTATGTAGGCGCTGCTTCTGCGTTTGCCTTGATGCAGAGCGGATTGTTTGCAGAAATGGTTCTTTTAGATGCAAACGAAGACCGGGCAGAGGGTGAGGCAATGGATATCGCCCATGGTTTATCTTTTGCGAATCCGATGAAAATATATGCCGGCAATTATGATGATTTATCCGATGCGGCAGTGATTGTTATTACTGCCGGCGCCAATCAGAAACCGGGTGAAACTCGTCTTGATTTGGTGCATAAAAATGCAGCTATTATGAAATCGGTCGTGACGGAGATTGTCAAGAGAGATTGTAAAGGTATTTTACTTGTCGTCTCAAATCCGGTAGATATTTTGACGCACGTAGCCATGGAAGTCAGTGGTTTCGAGGAACGGCGGGTTATTGGGTCAGGTACCGTGTTGGATACGGCGCGGCTTCGTTTTCAGTTAGGGGAGAAATTAAAAGTAGATAACCGAAGTGTTCATGCATTTATTATTGGAGAACATGGAGACAGCGAAATGGCTGCATGGAGCAGCGCCAATATTTCAGGGGTGCCTCTCCAGACATTTTGTGATATGCGGGGACAGTTCGACCATGATGAGAACACAGAAACAATTGAGACATCAGTAAAAAACAGCGCCTATGAGATTATCCGCAAAAAGCATGCTACCTATTTTGGCATTGCTATGGTTGTAAAGCGCATTTGTCAGGCAATTGTCAGAGATGAGAAATCTATTTTTCCGGTATCTCACCGATTGCATGGAGAATATGGCATCGAGGATGTCGTGCTCAGTATGCCGGCGATAGTAGGTGCATACGGGATGGAGTCGCCGATTCCGATTTCTCTTGATGAAAAAGAAATTGCCAAACTTCGGGAGTCTGCTGAAATATTAAAAGAGATTGCCGGACAGATTGATATATAATGATGTTGGGAGCAAAAGGCATTTTGAACTTTTGTCCTTAGCATAATATAATAAATTAATAAAGTTATTGTTTTCATCCCCTAATGATGTTATATTTATCATTAGGGGATTTTACTGTTTAGATTAAGAACAACACAATGAGAGGAACGGAAAAATGAACATTTGGAATATTATTAATCTATTTGGAGGCTTGGCCCTGTTTATTTTTGGAATGAACCTGATGAGCGACGGTTTAAAATTAGTAGCCGGTTCTTATCTGAAAAAGATTTTGGAAAAACTTACGAAAAATCGGATAATAGCGATGATGGTAGGTGCAGGATTGACTGCGCTTATACAGAGCTCCAATGCGATGTGCGTAATGGTAGTTGGCTTTGTCAACGCCGGCATGATGCAATTAGAGCGTTCTGTCGGTATATTGATGGGAGCGAAGATCGGTACGACGATTACGGGGCAGTTGATTGCTTTCAATATTTCAGAAGTTGCGCCTGTTATAGCATTTCTTGGTGTGGTAGTGACCATGTTTGCCAAGAAGCCGAAGATTCGTAATGTTGGACAAATAATAGCCAGCCTTGGTGTGCTTTTTATCGGCTTGGGACAGATGAGCAACGCGATGAAACCGTTAGCGCATGAAGCGTGGTTTCAGGATATTTTAAGTATGTTTTCAAATCCGATTTTGTGTGTGGTTATCGGTATTGTTTTTACCGTCATTATCCAGAGCGCATCGGCGTCGGTTGGCGTTTTGCAGATGCTGGCTCTGAGTGGCGTTATGATGTTTCCGAATGCCTTTCCGCAGGCGTTCTACATAATGCTGGGAATGAATATTGGCGCTAGTGTAGCGCCGGCGCTTGCTTCTATCAGCGGGCGCAAGGATGCAAAGAGGGTAGCCTTTATCGTTATTCTGTTTGAGAGTATCGGTATGATAGTTTTTCTTATTGCAACGACCGTCTTTCCGCAGATTTTCGACTGGATACTGGCAACTTCTCCGGGAAATCCGACAAGACAGATTGCCAATGCCAATACGATTTTTAATCTGGTAACCGTTTTGATGTTATTGCCGTGCGCCAATTATTTAGTGCGGATTTCCCGATGGGTCATTCGCGGTGAAGATGAAAAAGAGACGCAGGCGCTTCATTATATTGACGAGTCTGGCTATCAGTCCGGCACGGTATTGATCGGACAGATTGATAAAGAGGTAGGCCGCATGTACGGACTTGTCCGTGACAATCTGGAAGCAGCCACCAAGTCGTATTTCGGCAAGATGAAGATGAACAACGAACAGTTTGCCGAAAACGAAGCCGCTGTTGATTTCTTAAATAAAGAGATTGTTGCGGCGCTGATTCGTACGAGCGAGGTAGGCGTATCGGAGAAAGAGGCAAAACATACAGGAAATCTCTACCATATTGTAACCGATTTGGAGCGTATTGGGGACCATGCGGAAAATGTTCTTGGATACCAAATCCAAATGAAAGAAAATGAACAGGTATTTTCAGATAAAGCTTTAAAACAATTAAAAGAACTGTCGCAGTCGGTTTATAAAATTTTTGACCTTTCGTGTGAGCATTTCGCGAATCCGAGTGAGGAACTCTATTATGTCATATATAATATGGAAGATTCGATTGATAAGATGGTAGACAAAATGAGAGCTTCTAACACAAAACGGCTGAGTAAACATAAATGTGAAGCGACACAGGGCTTGTATTTCAATGAAATTTTAGTTGATCTAGAGCGTGTTGCCGACCATTCGCTCAATATTGCGCAGGCGGCGAAAAAATATGAGATTTATAATGATGACGATGAATAGTCGTGCAAAAGGACAGGCATTAGATAGAATAGTTTATGTCGGCTGACATCTATTTGCTATATAATCATCTTATACTATAAATAATGAGAAAATGGGAAAATATTTTATAAGGGGGTTTTGTACATGAGACGTACATATCGTCGCGTAATAGCGGCAGCAGTAGCTTTGGGGATGCTTCTTTCACCGATGGCCGTGCAGCAGGAAACAGCGGACGCGGCAGCGAAAGCAAAGGTATCTTCCGTGAAAGTAAAGAACGTGAAGAAAAAGAAGCTGACCTTAATAAAGGGAAAGACATTTACTTTAAAGACTAAGGTGTCGGTAAAGCCGAACAAGGCAAAATATAAAAAAGTCACCTATAAGTCGTCAAAAAAGAAGATTGTCAGCGTGAGCAAAAAAGGAAAGCTGAAAGCCTTGAAAGAGGGTAAGGCAAAGATAACGGTGAAATCTAAGATAAACAAGAAAAAGAAAGTTACGATTACAGTTACCGTAAAGCCGTCGTCAGGTACGCCGCAGACAAACGATAACCGCAATCAGGCAACGCCGCCATCTTCGCAGCAACCAACGGAGTCAGCAACGCCGACGCCGCCGGCAAAGGTCACAAATACACCGACGCCGACACCGGTACCGACGAAAGAGCCGGACGGAACGAGTACGTTGATGCGTAAGCCGTTTGCGGAGCAGGCAAGGGTAGGCGATACGCTTGCTGACGTACCGATTAAGAGTGGTTCTCTGATTGACAGCAACGGTAATCAAATTCCGGGCGCTTATGTGTGGGAGGAGCCGACTGCGGCTCTGACTAAAGAGGGTAAGACGAGCCATATGGCGAAGTTTGTTCCAACGGATAGCAAATATGCTAAAGTCGAGCATATTTCCCTTCCAGTGCGCACAATTAAAAATCAGGTAATCATCAAGAAACCGACTGTCACAGCGATAACGACAGGAAAGAAACTGAGTTCTCTCACCCTGACCGGAGGGAGCGCCAAAGATGCGGACGGAAAAGCTGTATCCGGTAAGTTTAGCTGGGCAGATAGCGACATATCCGTTAATAAACCGGGCAAATTTTCTTATGCCGCTGTCTTTACGCCGGATGACACTACCAAATACCGTACACAGATGGTATATATAAAAGTTACGGCAACTGGAGAGGAAGTTCCGGACAATATTGAAAAGAAAGCGCTTGATTTGTCAGGCGGTACGTGGAAGAATGCCGATGCATATGCCGGACAATGGGGAGGCAGCTTTTATAATCTGACGTCCTATATTGCCGGTTTGGATATGAAAAAGTATACAAAGCTGACAGTAGAAGCGGATGCTTATGATGCGAACCATAAGAAACTGACAGATACAAATCAGGGTTATATCGGTTTTAAATTGTCGAACCGTCAGGGCGACTGGTGGGGCTTTTCTGATGCGTATGTGAACCGCAAAGCTACGTTGTCCACAGGAGGTTACGAGGGCGGAGAACTGTATCTCGTAGTGCAGAATATGCAGGCTGCGGTAGCCTATATTGAAGTCACTTCCATTACGTTGGAGACGGGAAGTTTGACAAATGTCAATGATGGCAGCAGCTTAAAACTTGCTTTTGGCGACATATTTGGTAAAGTAGGAAACTGTCTGTCCGGTTTTCAGGTGAACAACGGCGACGCCATGAGTTTCCTCAAATCCCAGTACAATTCCGTGACGATGGGCAATGAGACGAAACCGGATCATCTGCTTGGCGGATCACCGAATTTATCGAATAGCAATCCGCAAGGCTATGTAGATACATCTACTTTTACAAATAAGTATAAGGACAGTATGTATCCTCAAATTAATATGTCCGCTATCGAGCAGTATATAGAGAATGCTTACAATAATGGCTTGAAGATGAGATTCCATGTGTTTGTATGGCATAAGCAGACGCCGAAGTGGTTCTTTAAGAAGAACTTTGATGAGAATCAGGGCTGGGTTACTCCAGAAGTAATGAACGGCCGTCTGGAATATTATATCCGCAATGTAATGACGCACGTATTCACGTATCAGAAAGACGGAATATATATAGGACGTGAGGTAGTCGACAACTGGGATATGGTAAATGAGTATATGCATAATGACGATGACGACCATAAGAGCTATTGGGATGAGGTTTATTATCCAGATTATAAGTTTGAAAAAGATAAACACAGCGGTATTCTGAATCCGGTTTACATTAAGCGGGCATTTGCTGTCGGCCACAGCGTTTTGGAAAAGTATAATTTGACGAATGAGGTCAGTCTCGTTTATAATGATTATAATACTTATATGGTGGCAGATGAAATCGTGCAGATGTTAAATTATTGCAACACGAAGGATGAAATCAATCCGAATGCCGAGATTATCTGCGACGGCGTCGGAACGCAGATGCATCTTGATGTAAGTTTTCCGAATATAAAATCAATAGAAAATAATTGTATCAATAAGTTTATGGAGGCCGGTTTCGAGATTCAGGCAACCGAGATGGACATAACTGATTATTCGAAGACAGATGCTTCCAAACAGACGCAGTATAAGAACTGGTATAATCTGCTGCTGCTATTCATGAAGAAAAAAGACAGCGGCGCTAAAATTACCGGAGTTGTCTGGTGGGGTCTGGGAGATAATTCTTCCTGGCGCAGCGACGGCACGCCGTTGCTCTTTAGCACAAACTGGCAGGCAAAGGAACATTACTTTAACGTAATAGATGCGGCGTCATGGTATAGTCAGGGCGACACGGAGATGCAGCAATAACACGAAACATCATAGAGAGAAATGAATAATCCCCCTATTTAGTGCATAGATTATACAAACACTAAATCAGGGGGATTTTTGTGAAAGAATATCATATGCATCGGACGCAGATTGAGGACAGGGCAGTGGCAATCGCCACCTATATTGTAGAAAATAATGCTACCGTACGTCAGGCAGCGGGACAGTTCGGGGTAAGCAAAAGTACCGTACATAAGGATGTAACAGAGCGTCTGCTCCGTATTAATCCGTCCTTAGCGGCACAAGCCAGAAAGATTTTAGACATCAACAAATCCGAGCGCCACATTCGGGGGGGATTGGCAACGAAAGATAAGTACATGCATGAGAGAGTGATGCGGGAGATGGCGCACTAACGTCACAATACAGAAAATAAGAGATACCACTCATTGATTCGGGCCGTACATCGTATGTGTTGCAGGTTCGAATCAATTTTGATGGTATCTCTTGTTTTGTTTAACTAATAAATTTATGCCATATCTGTTTCTTTTTCATCGTCAATTATGCTGGCGTCTGGTATTTCTTCAGTACTTCCATCACGTTATAGAAAGCAGTCTTTGGCTCGAGGTTTTCCGTGAAAAGACCGGAATGTGTTCCATAAACCTGATAATCATAGTTTTCTTTGTCCTCCAGTAATTCTGGACGGTCCAACAATCCCCAGATACTGACGTTTGTCAAAGTATTTGGATATTTCTGTACAAATTTGCAATATTGGCTGAAAAGGTTCTTATATTTCTTTGCGTGTTTAGCGATGTCAGTAGCAGTTACTTGTTCCTTATGTTGTGTTTCAGGACTAAGTCTTACTGTCAATTCGTTAATACCGACTTTTACTCCCTTTTTGGCAAATCTGGCCATAGCGGTGCCGACGTCCGTGGCCTCCGGCCAATCAGTGAGAACATAACCCTCCATACCCATGCAGTCTAACAGCTTATTATTCGTATCTGCATTCAGATAGTCGATTAAAGCTTCAATATAGCCGGTCTTTGGCGCTTGGAAACAGTTGAAATCATTGTAAAATAGCGGAATATCTTTTCCGGTTTCTTTTACTGCTTCTTTGGCGAACTGGAATGCGTATTTGATATATTCACCGCCAAGTATCTGATAGAATTTACCAGTGTTATAGAGGTGAAGTCCCGTTGTTTCATCGACTGGAGCATCAGGATTCGCATCAACTGCCTCGTTAATGACATCCCATGCGATAACGGTTCCCGGATACTTTGTCTCGAAGTGTTTGATTACCTGTGTCTCATAACTCTTCATGCGGTCGAGCAGCGTCTCCTTATCGACGAGCTCGGCAGTCGTATCCCAGCCCTTATAGAAGAACTCGTCTTTCATACTTGCTTCCCAGATAAGCACGTGTCCGCGAATGCGCAGGCCGTTGGCAATCGCCCACTCTACCATTTCGTCTGCCTGCTCGAAGTTGCAGATAGGAGTGCCGTCGCCCTGCTGTGATGCCTCGACATCGAGAAGTGAGTATCCTTTCATTTCATTTTCAAAAGATACGATATCAAAATGTTTCTTCGCTAATTCCGTAAATTCCTGATTCTGCGTTTTTTCGTAATTTACAACAGTACCCATATTAAAATCAGCGAGGTCTTTCAGATTTTCGATAGGCGGTACAGGTGTCGGAGTGATTGGCGCTTTAGTTGGCCTGGTTGTTGGAGTATCGTCAGCCGGCGGCGTCGAATTTGGCGGTGTCGGCGTAGCTGTTGGTGTTGGCGACGGAGTATTGTTCGTTGACTTATCGTTTGACTTCTTAATGACAGTAACTTTACAGGTAGCCTTTGCTTTTTTGTTCTTTTTGGATATAGCGGTAATTTTTGCCGTACCAACTTTCTTTGCCTTAACAACGCCTCGTTTACTAACCGTTGCAACCGATTTGTTACTGGATTTCCACGTTACTTTTTTGGATGCCTTGGCAGGCTTTACCTTTTTTACTTTTAACTTGAATTTACTGCCTACAGGCAATTTTTTCTTTTTGGCAGAAAGCGTTATCTTTTTCGTCTTTGGCGCCGCTTTTACTTCCGGAATGGCAGAAAAAGCGGTGACGCAAAGAGTCATAGATAAAGCAACTGCGCAAGTCTTTTTCAATAATCTCTTCATTCTCATTTTGGCATAATCGAAAAGGTCGTTTCATTATGCCGCTCCTTTCTTCATATTTGATATATTAATAGTAACAAAAAAAACAACATTGCACAATGATTTATTATGGAATATTTGTTTTTCCGTCTCATAGGATTTAGTGAACATTGTGTGATTTATCCTAAAAATCGAGTCGAAAACTTGTTATTTTTGACTGATGTGCTATAATGATACTACAAAAATTCGTTAAAGGAGGAAATTTCATTGGGACAGTCAACCTTTAGAGGGGGAGCGCATCCATATGAGGGAAAAGAACTCACGATGGATTATCCGATTGTGAAACTGGAGCCGGGACAAGAACTGGTCTTTCCTATGAGCCAGCATATCGGAGCTCCGGCAACTCCAATCGTATCCGTAGGAGATACCGTTAAAATAGGACAGACACTTGGTGAGGCAGGCGGATTTGTTTCCGCGAATGTGATTAGTTCCGTATCCGGTGAGGTCAAGGCAGTGGAACCACGGGTGTTATCGTCCGGCGCCAAAGAAACCTGTGTCGTTGTTTCGAATGACGGTGAGGACGAGACGATAGAGGGATTTGGGATAGAGCGTGATTATACAACATTATCGAAAGAGGAAATCCGTGGCATAATCAAGGATGCCGGTATTGTCGGCATGGGAGGAGCAGGATTTCCTACTCACGTAAAACTATCGCCAAAAAATGAAGAAGATATCGATTATGTAATTATCAACGGGGCAGAGTGCGAGCCGTATCTGACATCGGATTACCGTGCGATGATTGAGCGCACGGAAGAACTTATAACCGGCCTGAAAATAATGTTGTCTCTGTTTGATAACGCCAAAGGCATTATTGCCATTGAGAATAATAAATCAGAAGCAATTGCCAAACTTCAATACCTGACGGAAGATGATTCGGACATTTCGGTAAAATCATTAAAGACTAAATATCCGCAGGGAGCTGAGCGTCAGGTTATATATGTAGCTACGAACCGCAAGATTAATTCCGGTATGCTGCCGGCAGACGTCGGCTGCATTGTGGACAATGTGCAGACGGTTTTGGCTGTTTATGACGCTGTCTGCAAAAGAAAACCTTGTATTTCCCGCATTATGACATTGACGGGAGACGCTATGGAACAGCCGGCGAACTATGAAGTCCGCTTAGGCATGAGCCATGCGGAAGTTCTTGAGAAAGCGGGAGGACTGCATGACGAGGCGGAAAAGATAATTTCCGGAGGCCCGATGATGGGCATGGCGATGTATGATTTGAATACGCCGGTGATTAAGACAAGTTCGTCTATACTGGCGCTGTCGACCGATGAAGCGGCTTTGCAGGAACCGACGAACTGCATTCACTGTGGCAGGTGTGCCAAAGTGTGCCCAAGCCGTCTTGTTCCGCAAATGATGATACAGGCAATCAAAAGAAATGATTTGGAGCAATTTGAAAAATTAAATGGTATGGAATGTTATGAGTGTGGTACTTGTACCTATGTATGTCCGGCCAAAATTCGTCTGACGCAAAAGTTTAAACAGGCCAGACGAGAGGTTATGGGCAAACGTAAAAAGTAAAAGGCCGCAAATGTGGAAGAATGGAGGAAACAATGGAAGAGAAGCTGTTAAATGTATCTTCATCTCCTCATGTACGGGATCATTCATCAACAAAATCCATCATGAGAGATGTTGTAATCGCACTATTGCCGGCCACGATTGTTGGTATTTACAATTTCCGGCTTAGCGCCGTTTTAGTAATTTTAACCTGCTGTGTATCCTGCGTATTGTCAGAGTATATATGGCAGCGACTGATGAAGCAGAAAGTGACGACATATGATTTCAGCGCGTTATTGACGGGCCTGTTGCTTGGCTTAAATCTGCCAGCCACGATGGGAAGTCCTAAGTACTTATGGATGTGCATACTTGGCAGTGTGTTTGCCATCATTGTAGTGAAGCAGTTATTTGGCGGTTTAGGGCAGAACTTTATGAACCCGGCTCTTGGCGGCCGTTGCTTTTTGATGTTGTCATTCAGCAGTATTATGACAAGTTTTACAGTAGAAAAAGGGGCCAACTGGCTTTACGGGATTTCCGTGGATGCCACAAGTGCGGCCACTCCTTTGATGCAGGTAAAGCAGGGAGAACTGCCAAAACTGACAGATATGTTTTTGGGAACGACGACGGGAAGTATCGGAGAGACTTCGGTAGCAGCCCTGCTGTTAGGAGCCATTTACCTGTTGGTTCGCCGTGTCATCGACTGGAAGATTCCGGTGATATATATTGCCAGTTTTGCCGTGTTTAATGTGATATTAATGATGGCGATAGGGGATGCGGCATATCCGCTCTTGTTTGAACTCTGTGGCGGCGGTTTAATATTAGGGGCGTTCTTTATGGCGACCGACTATGTCACAAGCCCGATTACTTCCAAAGGGAAAATCATATATGCCGTTTTACTTGGTCTGCTGACCGGACTGTTCCGTTTCTTCGGCGAGGCGGCAGAGGGAGTATCGTTTGCCATTATCATTGGCAACCTGTTTGTACCGTTGATTGAACGCTATACCGTTCCGAGAGCATTTGGAAAGGGGGGCAGGCGCAATGAAGAAGAGTAATATGATTAAGGACGCCGTTATTTTATGTATTATTACGTTAATCTTAGGGGCTATGCTTGCCGGTGTTTATACGGTTACCAAAAAGCCGATTGAGAAAGCACAGGCGACTTCGAATAATAAAGCCTGTGAAGCGGTTATTGCTTCGGGCGACGCCGTTAAAAACACGGTTTCCACGGGAGAAGCAGTCAAATTTTTATCCTCCCATGATTTGAGCAATCAGGAAATCAAAGACGGGAATGCCTCCGAGGGACTGCTTTCCGAGTTTGTTGACATTTTGGAAATCCATCCTACGAAAAATGATGGATATGTTTATCTGGCGGATGCGTTGAAAGGATATGGCGGCAAAATCAGTTTTGCCCTTGGTGTAGACAAATACGGTGCGACAACGGGCATTTCCATTACTTCGCAGACAGAGACCGCGGGACTTGGCGCCAAATGTGAGGATGAGGACTTCCAAAAACGTTTTGTTGATTTGTACAATATTAGCGAGACAGAGGAGCTCTTCTCCAAAAAAGCGCCGGAAGAAGAGGTTGTTACGGACGGAGAGGGAAGAGACCGGCATTTAAAGACACAGGTACAGGCAATTACCGGAGCAACGGTTACGTCACGTGCTATTACAAGGGCAGTAAAAGGGATTCTTTTCTATCATGCCTTTCATATAGAAACAATGGCGGGAGAGGGGGCAGCGAATAATGAATAGGTTAACAGAACGTCTCCACAACGGAATCATCAAAGAAAATCCGACCTTTGTCATGATGCTCGGCATGTGTCCGACTTTAGCGGTTACATCGAACGCGATGAACGGTTTAGGAATGGGTCTTTCGACTACCGTTGTATTAATCTTATCCAATATTCTGATTTCTTTATTGAGAAAGGTGATTCCGGATAAGGTGCGGATTCCTGCCTTTATCGTAATTGTGGCATCTTTTGTTACGATTGTGCAGCTTACGCTGCAGGCGTATATTCCGTTTTTGTATTCGGCATTGGGCGTGTACATTCCGCTGATTGTAGTAAATTGTATTATTTTAGGACGCGCGGAGTCATATGCGTCTAAAAATCCGGTTTTCGCCTCTGCTTTTGACGGAATAGGAATGGGACTTGGTTTCACGATAGGATTGACGCTTATCGGTATTTTTCGGGAAATCCTTGGTTCAGGTGCAATTTTCGGACATAGTTTCCTGCCGCAAGCAGTCAATATTTCCATTTTCGTTATGGCGCCGGGAGCATTTTTCGTACTTGCCGGATTGACGGCAATACAGAACAAACTGAAGATGCCAAGCGCCACGAATGTTTCCGATGAAGAGCAAGAAGATAGTATTGCGGAAGAGGAAGCTCTGGAGGGTGTCGGAGACGAGATTCTGCAGGCAGAGGAAGAAGAGCGAGAGGAGGCAGAGAAAGAATGAGTTTATTTACTATTCTGTTTACGGCGGCCTTAGTAAACAATTTTGTACTTAGCCAGTTTTTGGGCATTTGCCCGTTTTTAGGAGTTTCCAAAAAAGTAGAGACGGCGGCCGGTATGGGAGGGGCAGTTTTATTTGTCATTACCCTGTCTTCCGCTATCACGAGTGTGTTGTACAATTTCCTGCTTGTGCCAAATGACTTGCAGTATTTGAATACTATTGTTTTTATTATGGTAATTGCAGCGTTAGTTCAATTTGTGGAAATGGTACTGAAAAAGATGATGCCTTCGCTGTACAAGTCGCTCGGTGTCTATCTTCCATTGATTACGACGAATTGTGCGGTGCTTGGTGTAGCACTGCTCAGTGTACAGAATGAATATACAATCGTGGAAAGCATTGTAAATGGTGTAGGAGCTTCCATTGGTTTCTTTTTGGCAATTGTATTGATGGCGGGAATACGTGAGAAGCTTGAGACGAGCAATATTCCGGAGGCGTTTAAAGGAACGCCGATTACGCTTATAACCGCCGGCCTGATGGCCATTGCTTTTTGCGGCTTTGGCGGCGTCGGATTTTAGAGAGGAGGGCAAATGAAATGACAGTAATTATTTGGTCAGTAGCGCTTCTTGCACTCCTTGGCATTTTGATTGGTATTTTACTTGGAGTAGCAGGTAAAGTGTTTGCGGTTGAAGTCGACGAACGTGTGACACAGGTTCGTGAAAGTCTTCCGGGAAATAACTGTGGCGGCTGCGGTTATGCAGGCTGTGACGGATTGGCGGAAGCTATCGTTGCTGGAGAGGCACAACTGAGCGCCTGTCCGGTAGGGGGCGCCGCAGTGGCGGCTAAAATTGCAGAGATTATGGGGATGGAAGACTCTTCCGGAGAGGTGGCCCGTAAGGTTGCGTATGTGAAATGTTCAGGTACCTGCGAGCGCACAAAATCACAATATCATTATGTAGGTGAAACCGACTGTCGGGAAGCGGCAGTAGTACCGGGGCGCGGAGAAAAGGCGTGCTCGTATGGTTGTCTGGGTCTTGGCTCCTGTGTAAAGGAATGCCCGTTTGACGCCATCCATATAAAGGACGGAATTGCTGAGGTAGACAGGGAGAAATGCGTGGCCTGCGGACGTTGTGTTGCCGTCTGCCCGAACCATGTAATCGAATTGATTCCGGATGCTTCTGCCTATGCGGTACAGTGTAATTCCGAGGATAAAGGAAAGGATGTTATGGCTGTTTGTGAAACCGGATGTATCGGTTGCGGTATCTGTGTGAAGCAGTGTGAATTCGATGCTATAACGTTGGAAAATAATCTCGCAAGAATTGACGGGGAGAAGTGTCAGGGCTGCGGGAAATGCGCAGAAAAGTGTCCGAAGAAAGTAATCTTTCAAAGGAATTAATAAATAGAAAAAGTAAAATAAAAGAAGAAACTGCAAATCGGCTCAAAGAAAAATATTCGAGTCGATTTGCAGTTCTTTGTATGTCAGAAATTTTCAATTAAAATGACGCTTTGTTTTTTGATTTGACGTATCATTTTCTTTTTCCGGTAGTACAATAATGGTACAATTAGCACTTACGCCGCAGGATAGTAAAGTGGCGCTAATGGTAACAGTACCAGGGGCAATTGCAGTAACTACGCCTCGCGAGTTGACAGTGGCAATGTCTGTATCTCCGCTTTCAAAGACCGGCTGTTCCAATGATGTGTTTGGCTTTACAATTGTTTCCAAACGAAGACGACGGTTCACGGCAATTTTCGATTGACGTTTCATAAATTTAATGCCGACCGCACTTGGTGAAACCCGAATTCTGCATTTGAGAATTTTTGCCACCTTTTTTTTCTTTTTTACAGTCGCTATTATTGTAGTGGAACCAACCGTCAATGCTTTTACCGTGATCTTTTTCTTTGATGCGGTATTTTGCTCAATGAAAGCAACTGACGGATTGGAAGAAGAAAACGAAACTTTCTGCCGCTTTTTCAAATTGTATATGCGTAGCTGATAATTACTTCCGACCGTCAGATTAAGCCTTTTTACATTAAGCTTCAATTTCTTTGGCGCTGCGTATGTAACTGTCGCAGCGGAAGATAAGGTCGACGTAATCATAAAAGCAATTGCCAAAAAAAGAGTGACTTTTCTTTTCATAAAAAGGTCTCCTTTCCTGACGATAATATGTGTATGATATTCTTTACAATGACAATGTAACAGTTGGCTATGGCACAAAAATGTCACTTTGCGTCAACCTCTTGAAATCTGTTTTTCTACATGTTAAAGTATCAATAAATAAATCAAACAAACTCGGATTTTGAAACGGAGGGAGAGAAATGCAACGGATTTTGATTGTTGATGATAACGAAGATATTCGCGAAGTATTGGGTACTTATGTTGCGAAAGAGGGATTTGAGCCGGTAGTTGCCAAAGATGGTTTTGAGGCTCTGGATATGTTTCACAAAACGAATCCGGCAGTTATTTTATTGGATGTTATGATGCCGGGCATGGATGGATATAAAGTATGTGAGAGGATACGAAAAGAGTCGGATGTTCCGATTCTTTTAGTTACGGCAAAAGGGGAGGACTATGAGCGTGTCATGGGACTGGATATCGGAGCTGATGACTATATTGTAAAACCTTTCAATGCTACTGAAGTTATGGCACGCGTGCGCGCCGTTCTCCGCCGCATGGGCAGAGCAGATACAACCGATGACAAAAAGGTGCTCAATATTAGTGATTTAACGATTAATATTGAGGCATATACCGTTTATGTTGGCGCAGAAAAATTGCCGATGACGAAAAAGGAAGTAGAGACGATGTGGATACTTGCAGGCAATCCGAGTAAAGTATTTACGAGGGATAATCTGTTAGACAGTTTATGGGGACAGGATTATTTTGGCGACAGCCGTACGGTAGATTCTCATATTAAACGGTTACGTGCCAAGTTGGACAAAGTACCCCATCCGGATTGGGAAATTAAAACGATTTGGGGATTGGGTTACAAATTTGAATTGACGGTATAAGGAACTATAAAAAAATATGAAGAAGATATTTTCAAGAGTGTTAATATATTTCGGCGTTGTGCTATTAGTTTTTACGATTTTGATAGGGTTAATGTTTACCCGCTTTAATCGGACGAACATTGTAGGTGCGTACAAACAGCAGTTGGGGGACTTGGCTACCGGTGTTTCCAAGCGTACCAGTCGTGCGGAAAAAGATGGAAATGTAGAGGATTTTATCAATTATCTTCGCGCCATTGAAGATTTTGGAAATCTTCAGCACATTGATATTTGGATTGTATCCAATACAAAAAGTAAAGCAGCCTTGAATCCGGACTATACGAATGTGGATTTGAATAGTACAAAATTGCCGGAGCAGACGCAGGCAATTTTGCAGACTGCGTTTGCCGGAAAAAAGAAAAACTATAGTGCATACGATGATATGTATAAGACGGAAATGCTGCATCTGGCTCAGCCGATTCGCAATAAAAACGGTGAAGTGAGCGGCGCCGTTCTCATATCCGGACCTATGGAAATGCAGGAAAACACAGTTGTACAGTACCAGAAATACATGTTTATTTGTATCATAGTGGGCGGGGTACTGGCGTTTGTTGTGGCTTTGTATTTTTCGAGACAATTAGTGCGGCCGATTATAAAAATCAAAGAAGCCGCCCTTGTTTTGGCAGCGGGAGAGTATGCGCACAAGACAGGTGTTGTGCGCAGAGATGAGTTGGGGGCGTTGGCGGAAAGTATGGATATCCTGTCCGAACGGCTCGTGGAAGCAGAAGAATTTCGCGAAGATTTAGAGCAGAGCAGGCGCGATTTCTTTTCTAATGTGTCACATGAACTGCGGACGCCGATTGCCGTTGTCAAGGGGTATGCGGATACGCTGGCGGACGGATATGTCACGGATGAGGAAAAGCAGAAAGAATACATTCAGAGGATTCGCAGGGAGTGCAGCGGTATGGAACGTCTTGTTTCTGATTTACTGATTCTGTCACGAATGCAAAATCCAGATTATGAGCTGAATATGGAAGTGCTGAACGTTATTGCAGTAGCGCAGGATGCCATGCGCAGCATGCGTATTCTGATGAAAGAAAAGGATTTGACAGGCGAAGTAACATATGAGGACGAATGTTCTCTTATCAATGCGGACTATGACAGAATACGACAGCTATTTACGATTCTTTTGCAAAATGCGGTCAAATACTCGGATGAGGGAAGTACGATTGCTACGCATATTGCCCGCGGAAATGGCAAGATTACCGTCAGTGTACATGATTATGGAAGTGTAATTCCCCAACAGGAATGGGAAAGTGTATTTGAAAAATTTTACCGCGCCAGCAATCATGGGGAAAAAGAAGGCTCCGGCCTCGGGCTTGTTGTGGCGAAAAACATTGTGGAGCGCCATAAGGGGCATATTTTTGTCCGCAGCGACAAAAAAGGGGGAACTTGTTTTACAATAGAATTTCCAGAAACTTCTGAAAAAATTTCTTGATATATTGGCAATTTTTCAGTATACTAGTAATAACAAAATAAGTGTGTTTCCTGAAATGTTCGATACCTTCTGAATTTTTGAACCTACAATACTTTAAACGGGATTCCTATATCTGTAGTTGAATGTCGGGCCGTCACTGCCGCAAGGTATTATGGTGACATAGCAACGGAAGGCAGAAGATTACATGCGGTCGCCCACCTAGCACTAGCTAGGAGTCAAAAATCAGGAGCCGGCATTTTGGGTATATACGAATATCTGGGCAGCGAATTATCGCTGCCCTTAATTCATCTTAAAGAGAAGTGGAGATTATTATGAAGAACGGATTTTTAAAAGTGGCGGTATCGACACCGGACTTAAAAGTGGCAGATTGCCAATATAACAAAGAACAGCTTGTAAAAAAGACGATAGAAATGGATAAGAAAGGTGTAAAACTTTTGGCTTTTCCAGAGTTGTCGTTAACAGGATACACCTGCGGCGACTTGTTTTTGCAGGACACATTGTTGCGCGGCGCCAGAGAGGCGCTTTTTGCGTTTGCACAGGAGACAAAACAAACGGAGATTGTTACCGTTCTCGGTATGCCGTTAGAGCATAAGGGGAAGCTGTACAATGTTGCCGTGGTCGTCGACCACGGCAGTATCCGCGGCGTTGTGCCGAAAACATTTCTGCCGAATTACGGTGAATTTTATGAGGCGAGGCAGTTCTCACCGGGGATTGGAGAGATTTCGTGGCATATGTTTGAAAACGACGAGATGGTACCGTTTGGCTCCAATCAGGTATTTGTCGACTATGTGCGGGAGGAATTATGTTTTGCGGTTGAGATTTGTGAAGACTTGTGGATGCCGAATCCGCCGTCGACCAAATTAGTCTCATCCAATGCGCTGCTTGTCATCAACTTATCGGCCAGCAATGAATTGACCGGAAAATCACAGTATCGGCGTGAACTCGTTAAAGGCCAGTCGGCGCGGACGATTTGTGCCTATTTGTATGCCGATGCCGGAGAGGGAGAATCAACGACGGATATGGTATATGCCGGACACAATATGATTGTGGAAAATGGTATTATGTTAGCCGAGAGCAAACCATTTGCGGATGATAAAGATTTGATAACGGAAATTGATTTGGAGCGGCTGCAGAGCGAGCGCCGACGTATGGGCACATTCTTTCAGCGTCCGCAAGGAGAAAAATATCCGGCTCTGTTACAAAACAGTTGCCAATTTGGCAAAGATGAAGAGACGGTACTGACAAGAATGTATGAGAAAACCCCGTTCGTTCCCGCAAATTCTAAACACCGGGAAGAGCGTTGCAGGGAAATTATGGATATTCAGTCAAACGGACTGGCGAAGCGGCTGCGTCATATCGGCTGCCAGCATGCCGTCATCGGCTTATCTGGGGGACTTGATTCTACATTGGCGCTTTTAGTTACCGTATGCGCCTTTGAACTGCTGCGACTGCCAAGAGAGGGAATCGTATGTGTGACGATGCCGTGTTTCGGCACGACAGACCGCACGTATGATAATGCGGTGAAACTAGCGGCAGAGTTTGGCACAACGTTGCGGGAAATCCCGATTAAGGAAGCCGTATTAGAGCATTTTGCAAATATCGGACAGGACAAAGATAAGCATGATATCACTTATGAAAACAGTCAGGCGAGAGAGCGCACGCAAATTCTTATGGATATTGCGAATCAGGTAAACGGGCTCGTCATCGGTACGGGCGATATGTCTGAGCTGGCGCTTGGGTGGGCCACATACAACGGCGACCATATGTCAATGTACGGTGTGAACTGCTCCGTGCCAAAGACGTTAGTGCGCTATCTGGTACAGTTTTTTGCTGATACGTGCGGCAATGACGCCTTAAAAGAAATTCTCTATGACGTTTTAGATACACCGATTAGTCCTGAACTGCTGCCGCCGAAAGACGGAGAAATCGCCCAGAAAACAGAAGATATCGTAGGGCCTTATGAGCTGCATGATTTCTTTCTCTACTATATGCTGCGTTTCGGTTTTACGCCGAAAAAAATATTCCGGCTGGCGGTGTATGCCTTTGAGGGTGAATATGACGAAAAGACAATTTTGCACTGGTTGTCCACGTTCTGTCATCGATTCTTCCGGCAGCAGTACAAACGTTCCTGTCTACCGGATGGACCAAAGGTGGGAACGGTATCCTTATCGCCGCGCGGTGATTTGCGGATGCCGAGTGATGCGAGCGACGCACTGTGGAGAGCGGAATTAGACAGTATTCGTGACAGCCTTGTCTAACGCGGTGCGAATGCCCTCGATTAACAGGGTTTCCGTGTATTTACTTTTCTCGGAAAGCGGAATGTCGTCCAGAGAAGTTCCGGCAACCAATTGCTTTTCAATTGTCTCCAGAGATGGTTTCACGAGTGGGTACATGGTTGTGACGGATTTATCTAAATTGACAAGAGATACGCTCTTAATCTGGTCAGCGTCTACAACAAGTTCCAGATTCAGTGTCGATTCGCCCAGTTTGACCTGTGAGGTGTAAACGCCGGGAGCGTATGTGCTGCCCGTTTGTTCCGTCTTGTTATCATCGGATGATTTGGAGGGTAAAAACATAAAGATAAGCAGGAGAATGAGCAGGATACCGAGTCCTGCGAAGATTGCCGTATAAATTAATTCTTTTGTCTGGATGACAATGATTTTTGTTTTTGCCATGGAATAGCCTCCTTTGGTTTACCGTGGTAATGTGCTTATTGCTAATATATGAGGGGACAGGCGTAACTATGCGTGGTTTTTGAAAGGGGGACAGGCCGTGGCATTACAATTTATTACAGGGGCGTCAGGCAGCGGAAAAAGTTCGGAATTATATACTCGAATCCGCAAGGAAGCGGCAAAGAATCCGGACACGCAATATTTTTTTCTCGTGCCCGATCAGTTTACGCTCGAGACGCAGCGTACGCTGGTAGAACAAAATGACGGTAAGGGAATACTCAATATCGACGTCCTCAGTTTTCACCGGCTTGCATACCGTGCGTTTGAAGAGATTCCTGCGATGCGAAAGACCGTGTTGGAAGATATGGGGAAAATGATGCTTCTTCGCAAAGTATTTACGGAGCAAAAGAAGAATTTATTATACTTTAAGCGAGGCTTGCACCGGATTGGTTTTCTGGATGAGTGCAAGTCCTTTTTGTGCGAGCTGGCCCAATATGCCATAAGCGATGAGGACTTTGACACAATGCTTTCCGCGGTAGGAAAAGACAGTCTGATGGGATTAAAACTCAGGGATATCCGCCTTATCTATCAGAAATTCCAAGAGAAATCAGGGGATACCTATATGATGGCAGAGGAGCTGGTGTCGCAGTTGACCGGTATTGTGAGCAGCATGCAGAAGATAAGAGACAGTGTGATTTGTCTGGATGGTTTTACAGGGTTTACGCCGACCCAGTATGAATTACTGGGTGAATTACTATCCTGCTGTCGGGATATGTATGTGACGGTGACGACAGATATTGGTGGGAAACGCAGCCATGTTTTCCGGATTAGTTCGGAGACGATTCGCCATCTGACAAGGCGGGCAAGTGAGCGGGGAGTACCCGTTTCGGCTCCGGTTTGTACGGGAAAAGGCACCGAGCACATTCCGTACCGTGTTGCAGACAATGAAGAACTTGTCTTTCTGGAAAAAAATCTCTTTTGTTTCAGTCCGCAGCAATGGCTGTCCGAGCCGGAAAACGTATCGGTTGTCCTGTGCCACAGAGAATGGGACGAAGCCGCTTATGTGGCGAGAAAGATTTGGTGGATGGTGCAGGAACAGGGATATCATTATGAGGATTTCGCCGTGGTGACGGCGAATATAGCCGCCTATGAGCAGGAATTATCAAAAGAAATGCAGCGGTTCTCTATTCCCTTTTTTATGGATTATAAAAAGAGTATAGGAGCCAATGCCATGGCAGAGTTTATCGTGGCGTTCTGCAATATGGCCGAAAAAGGTTTGGATTATGAGAGCACATTCCGTTTTCTGCGCTGCGGATTGTCTCCGCTGACAAATGAGCAGACCGACCGTCTGGAAAATTATGTGCTGGCGCAAGGACGTCGGGGATTGGCGTCATATCAGCAGGAATGGCAGCGGGATGTCAGGCATTTGGATTTAGTTGAGATAAATGAATACCGACGGACTTTTCTGAATGCGGTGGAAGAGACGCTGCTGGCGCTGCAGGGAGGAAAAAAGACCGTCCGTGATTTTACGACAATATTGTATCAGTTATTGCTGAAAAATAACGTATATGACAGGCTGCGGGAAAAGAGCAGGCAGTTTGAGAAAGACGGACAGATAATTTTCGCCAATGAGTACCGCGGAATCTATCGTCTTATGATGAATATGCTGGATGAGCTGGTAGAATTGATGGGATCGGAAACGGTGACTTTTCATGAATACGCAGAGTTGCTCGGCGCCGGTATTTCCGAGGGATTAGTCGGCTTCATTCCGCCCGCTTCTCACGAAGTTGTCATAGGCGATGTGCGCCGCACCCGATTGAAAAACGTAAAAGTCCTGTTCTTTCTCGGGGTAAATGACGACTGCATACCAAAAAGCGCCGGAGCGCCGGGGATATTGTCGGAGGCGGAGAGAAGAAAACTTGCCGCAGCAGGAGTACAATTGTCTGAAGAGGCAGAGAAAGAAGCTTATACGGAGCAATTTTATCTGTATTTGGCGCTGACGAAAGCTTCTGACAGAATCATACTGACGTATTCCGCCATGAGCGCTGACGGAACGAGCAAACGTCCGGCCTATCTGATTGATAAGATACGAAGTCTCTATCCGAAACTAGCGGTGCAGTGGGAGGAGCAGGAACAGTCGGTACATAAGATTCTCGGTAGTGACTCAGGGAAATCCTATTTGCTCTGTCATCTGGCGGACGGAACATGCAAAGAAGACGATATATGGTGGGAAATCGCCGCTTTTTATGAAAAGAAACAGCCAGGACTGTTGAGGAGATGGCTGGATATCCGACAGGAGAGCAAGGGGAAAACACCGCTTCGCAAAGAGGCGGCAGAGCGTTTGTATGGAAAGATTATGGGGGGGAGCGTCACACGTCTGGAGCAATTTGTAAAATGTCCGTATGCTCATTTTGTACGCTACGGTTTGTGTTTGGAAGAAAGAGAACGTTTTGAAATCAGCGGCGTAGACCACGGAAACATTTTTCATAAGTCGTTAGAGCATTTTTCTCATGAACTGGAGAGGGCAGAGAAAGAATGGCAGGACTTAACCGAAGAGGAGGCGAGACAGTTAGCCCGCAAGAGTATTGATTATGCGACGGAGCGCTACGAGGGGAAGAAATATTTCCAGTCAAAGCGGACGGAATTTATGCTGCGCCGTCTGAAAAATGAATTGGTTCACTCGGTATGGGCGATGTGGCGCCAGATGAAAATGGGAGATTTTCATCAGTTCTATACGGAAAAACGTTTTTCAGGAAGAGGGGAAGAGGGATTGGAGGCGTTGCGTATCCCTTTGTCCGGTGGGAACGAGATTACTCTGCACGGCGTCATAGACAGAGTTGACGTCAGTTCCACGAAAGAGGGCGAATTAGTCAAGGTAGTGGATTACAAGAGCAGCGATTATGTAGAGTTATCGCTCTTGGAAGTGTATCACGGCCTGCAAATGCAGCTTGTCACGTATATGGCGGCGGCGAAAGAACTTTTACAGAGAGAGAGACCGGAGAGGGAGATTATTCCTGCTGCCATGTTGTATTACGCAATCAAAGAAAAGAATCTGGAATGGAAAAAAGAGACGGAAGAACAGCATGAGGAGCGGCTGTTGGAGAGTATGCAGAGCAAAGGATATGTAAACGCCGCCCCGGAAGTTCAGGAACGTCTGGATAACGAGTATCCGCATATGTTGTCAACACAACGGTTTGAACAGCTTATGCGGCACACGCGGGAAAAGATGGCGGAGTGCGGGGAGAAGATAATGGCGGGAGAGATAGAAGCCGCCCCGTATGCGTATGACGGCAGCAGTGGCTGTGATTACTGTGATTATCGAGGAATCTGCGGAATGGAGGCAGAAGAAGAGCGTGCACATGCACATGTACTGGAGGATTTGAAAGACGAAGAAATATGGGAGGTGCTCCATGAGCGATATAACGTGGACAGCGGAACAGAAGAAAGTGATTGAAGCAAGAAACTGCAATATTCTTGTTTCGGCGGCCGCCGGTTCTGGCAAGACGGCAGTATTGGTGGAGCGAATCGTCCGGCGTATTATGGACAAGAGAGAGCCTGTCGATATTGATTGTTTCTTAGTCGTGACGTTTACGAAAGCAGCGGCGGCGCAGATGAAAGAGCGTCTTCGCAAGCGCTTGGAAAAGGAATTGAAAAATCAGCCGGACAATGAACATCTGCAACGTCAGATAGGTTTGATTTCTTCGGCACATATTTCGACGATACATAGTTTCTGTAACTTTGTCATTGAAAATTATTTCCATCGGATTGGACTGGACCCGTCTTTTCGTCAGGCGACGCAGACGGAGGGGGAAATGCTTTTTTCAGAGACTTTTTCACAGATTTTAGAAGAGGAGTATGAGGCCGGCAGAGACGATTTTATCGAATTGGCAGAAATGAGTGAGCTCAACCGCAGTGACGACAAACTGGAGTATATGGTAAAGAAAATCTATGAATATGCTATGGCGCAGCCGTTTCCACAGGAGTTTTTCAATCAGATGGAGCGTTTTCTGGAAGTGGAAACAGTGGAGGAGTGGGAGCAATCCGAACTTGTGCAAAAAGCTCTTACGGGTGCGAGGATACGAGTGGAAGAAATTGCAGGAGAGCAGGAACTCGTCCGCCGCCTCTGCCATGCGTCGGGCGGGCCTGCATATTATGAACCGCATATAATCGAAATCGGCGATTATTGTCAGGCGCTTCTGGCGGCGGAAACTTACGGCGAGTGGCGGCGCATTTTGGCGGCAATGACTTTTTTGAGTATGCGTAAGAAAAAAGACGACACGGTGGACGAAGATATACGCAAAGAAGTCGTAGAGCGCCGGAATGAATGCAAGAAGAGATTACAGAATTTATACAAGAAATATTTTGCCTTTGAACGGGAAGAGAGTCTCAATGATTTACATGAGATGCGCGGCAAGGTGCGGACGCTGCTGCGTCTGACGAGACGGATGCATGAGGCGTTTATTCAGGAAAAAAGGGAGCGCAATGTTGTTGATTTCAATGATTTGGAACAGTTAGCGCTATCGATTCTTCTTCGATGGGAGGAAGAAAGAAAAGAATATGTGCGTACAGAAGCTGCCTGCGAATTGGCGGAACACTTTGTCGAGATAATGATTGACGAGTATCAGGACAGTAACCGTGTACAGGATACCCTTTTGCGCAGCGTCTCAAGAGAGGGATTGCCGGAGTACAGTCCCAATATTTTTATGGTTGGTGATGTCAAGCAGAGTATTTACCGTTTTCGGGGGGGATGCCCGGAGCTTTTTGCCAATAAATTAGAGGCGTATTCGCTTGTGGACGGAGCGTCTTGCCGAAGAATCGATTTACATCAGAATTTCCGAAGCCGCGGGGTTGTGTTGGAAGCCGCAAATGAAGTGTTTGAATTAGTCATGCATCGGGATATCGGTGGTGTGGAATATGACGAGCGCGCCGCGCTGCGTGCCGGAAGAAAAATGACGGATACGGAACTTCCGGTGGCAAAGACGGTTGACGTCCATGCCCTTTTGGGCAAACAGAATATCGAAGCGGAAGGATATGTCATAGCGGGGAAGATTAAGGAGATGACAGACGGAGAAAATCGTCTCTTTATCGACAAGGGTGGGAATTACCGTCCGGTGGAGTATCGGGATATCGTAATACTCATTCTGGCTCATGCGCAGGGGCAGGAATTGTTCGACGCCTTAACCGAGTCAGGAATCCCCGTGGTGATGGAGCGCAGGCAGGGATTTTATGACACCAAAGAGATTACGTTGATGGTGTCAATGCTCAGGATTATTGATAATCCTCATCAGGATATCGCATTGGCGACAGTATTACTGAGTCCGGCGTTTTCGCTGACGGAGGAAGATTTGGCCCAAATCCGTGTGGAGAGCAGGGATACGAACTTGTACGATGCGCTGTGCAGCTATGAAAAGGCCGATGAGCTCTATAATAAAATCCGGCAGTTTTTGGAGGTGTTAGAGCATCTGCGCAGCAAGGTCACGTATGCCGCCGTGGCCGAGCTGGTACAGGATATATATGACAGTACGGGAATATACGAGGCCGTCGCCATGATGAAAGACGGCGTACAGCGCACGGCGAATATGGATAAGCTGATGGAGCAGGCGAGGCAGTTTGAGAGGACGACGTATCACGGCCTCTATCAGTTCGTTCGCTATCTCGAGCAGATTACACAGCAGACGGAAGAGGCCGGGGAAGTCAACCTGGTCGGCGAGGAAGAGAATGTTGTACGAATTATGACGATACACAAAAGCAAGGGTTTGGAGTTTCCAGTTTGTTTTGTTGCCGGCATGGGGCGCAGGCTCAATCTTCCACATAAGGACTTTCTCAGTATTGCGCCCGATATCGGGATTGCCGCGCCTGTTGTAGACAATAAACGGCGAACGAAGAAAAAAAATTTCTATACAACTTATATAAACGATTGCAATAAGTCCGAAAATATAGGAGAATGTATTAGAAAGCTCTATGTTGCCATGACGCGGGCAGAAGAGAAATTGATTCTCGTAGGCTGTACGCTGTCGACAGAGGCAAAGACGCCGGATGTCGACGGGAGGAGCAGGATTAACACTCTGTTTGACATGGTTCTTCCAGCAGTACATGCCCGCTGTTTCCGTTTGTATGAGTGGGAGCAGGAG
Source organism: uncultured Eubacterium sp. (assembly GCA_910577295.1). Taxonomy (GTDB): domain Bacteria; phylum Bacillota; class Clostridia; order Lachnospirales; family Lachnospiraceae; genus Eubacterium_F. Next base: position 47,733 of record CAJTLS010000005.1, on the reverse strand, counting down.
GCATTACTAGACACGATACAGGGGGAACTTGTGCAGGAAGCGTTCGAGAATGAGACATTTTACAATTTTGACACAACCCGATGTTATAATGAGACAATTCGCGATTATCTGATATGGCTCGCTGCCGGAGAGGAAAACAGTGGGGAAACGCTGCCGGTAAAAGTGTCGGTATCCGACCTTAAGATGATGTCGATGGAAGACGACGGCGTTTGTGACACTGCGCTGTCCGACTATGCAGAAGAAGAGGAAGAAATGCCGATTCCCTCGTTCATGCAGCAGGAAGAAACCGACGACAGGGAAAAACAGGGGGCCGCTTACGGTACTATCTGGCATCAGGTAATGGCGACGATTGATTTCAATAAGGCAGTTTCCGAGGAGGCTGTAGAGGATGAGATAGCGCGTTTGTGCAAGACGGGAAGATTGCGGGAGCAGGATGTTTCCGTGTTAAACATAAGACGGTTAAACCGGTTTTTTCATTCTCCGCTTGGCAAAGAAATGCGTCAGGCAGAAGCAGAGGGGCGCTTGCACCGCGAGCAGCCATTCGTGATGGGAAGAAAAGCGTGTGAGATTTTTCCCGGATGTAAAAAAGACGATACGGTGCTGGTGCAGGGCATTATTGATGGTTATTATGAGACGGGGGGCGGGATTGTCCTCATTGATTATAAGACGGACGCCTTGCGGGAAGGAGAGGAAGGCCGTTTGTTGGAGCGATACGAAAAGCAGATGGTTTTGTATCGGCAGGCGTTAGAGGAGATGACGGGAAAACCTGTTATCCGTTGCGTATTATATTCTTTTTCATTAGGGAAAGAAGTGCTTGTATCACAGAAAAACAGAATGGAGGGGTACTATGATGTATAAGGGTTTTGCAAATGTTTACGACCATATGATGGAGAACATTCCATATGAGGAGTGGTTTAGTAAACTGAAATTGTATTTAAAAGAACACGGTCTGGCAGGCGGGCGTATTTGTGAGCTGGGATGTGGAACCGGAATTATGACGGAGAAGTTTGCCAAAGCAGGATATCAGATGATTGGTCTTGACAAGTCCGTTGATATGTTGGCGCTTGCCAAACAGAAGCAGGAGGAAACCAAATCGGATATTTTGTATCTCAATCAGGATATGACGGAAATGGAGTTGGATAAGTCGGTGGATGCGTGTATCAGCGTTTGTGATTCGATGAATTATCTTCTGCAGGAAGAAGAGATGTCGGCGCTTTTTGAGCGGGTGAAAAAGTATTTGGCTCCGGGCGGTTTGTTTATCTTTGATTTAAAAACCGTCTACTGCTATCGCAATGTTATCGGCAACCAGACGTGGGTGGAGCAGGATGAGGAAGTCAGCTACATATGGGAGAATTTCTTCTATGAAGATCAGGATATCAACGAATATATGCTGACTATTTTCCGCAAACAACCGGATTCGGGTCTATACGAGCGAATGGAAGAAGCGCATTATCAGCGGGCGTATTCGCCGGAAAGACTGAAATCGTTGTTAGCAGAAGCAGGGCTGACGTTAGTAGACAGTTTTGACGAGGATATGGAGAACCCGATTCGGGAAAACAGTGAGAGAATTTATTTGATTGCAAAGAACTAGGAGGCGGACATGGGAAACAGTAACAAATGCAGATTCGTCACGGCATTGTCCGTGGGGATGATAGTATTCATTATCGTTTTTTGGGTGGCCGGAGCTCATTCGCAGGCGGCAAATCAGACGGGGATAGTAACGGCCAGTACATTGAATGTAAGGGTTGGCGCCGGAGTAGATAATGCTATTTTGCAGCAGGATGGAAAAAATGTCACACTGCCGAATGGTTTCCGTGTGACGATTACGGAAACGCTGACCGGATGGTACAAAGTAAGCTTTAATCTCAATGGAGTCAGTCTTTCCGGATATGTGAGTGCGGATTATATTGCCATTGAGACAGCGGCAACGCCCTTGCCGCAATCGACACAGACGCCTACCGTAAAGCCGCAGGTAGTTTATCGGACAGAGACAAGTTATAAGCCAATTTCCGTAGCAGCGCGTATTTCTAAAACAGCGCCGCTCTATAAAAAAAATGGAAAAACAAGCTATAAGGTAGCGAAAAAGAGGATTTACCTCGCAAAAAAGAAAAAGGTAACCATTCAAGGGGAAAAGGATATTTCCGGTAAAAAATGGTTTAAGGTATCATTTACTTACAAAAAGAAAAAAAGAACGGCATATGTCCGCAATACTTATGTGAAAATGACGTTAAAGAAAGCCGCTAACGCTAAAATTTTCAACGTTAAAAAAAGCGTTAAAGTGCGGAAAAAGAAAGGGAACAAGGCAGCTTATAAGAAAAGCGGCGGTAAGATTATCCGCATCGCCAAGGGCAGTACTGTTTCCATTACGAAAGATGTATTGGAAAAGAAAACAAAATGGTATAAAATCTCGTATTCATACAAAGGGAAAACGAACACGGGATATGTAAATTCAAAATATGTGAAACTGTCCAAAAAGGCTCAGACAAAGAGAGTGCGGGTAACTGTACTGTCGAGCGCACAATTTGAGCAGATGATGAAAGACCAGAGATTTCCAGAAAGCTATAAGCAGAGTCTGAGAATATTACATCAGCAATATCCATATTGGCAGTTTCAGGCATATCACACGGGATTGGATTGGAATACCGCAATTGCCAACGAATCTAAAACCGGCGTGAACCTGATTAGCAATGCCAAAGGGGCGTCATGGAAATCTAAGGCAGAGGATGCTTACGATGCCGCTACCGGCAAATGGAAAGTGTTTGACGGAAGTACATGGGTGGCAGCTTCGAGGGAGGCCGTTAGTTTTTATATGGACCCGCGGAACTTTTTAAATGACCGCACGGTATTTATGTTCGAACTGTTGGAGTATCAGCCGCAGTATCAGACAAAAACAGGTGTGAATACGATTATATCCAATACTCCGTTTTATAAGAAAACATTTTCCTATCAGGATATCAATACCGGAGCTAGTAAGAGTATGTATTATGTAGATGCTTTTATCGAGGCGGCGAAGAGTACAAAAGTAAGTCCGTATCATTTAGCTTCCCGCGTCAAACAGGAAGTGGTAACAAGCGCCACGACGACAAGCAGCGCGGTAACCGGAGAGGTGTCGGCGTATCCCGGCATTTACAACTTTTATAATATTGGCGCCACGAGCAGCAGCCAGCCGGTTTTAAACGGTTTGAAGTGGGCGGCCAATAAAACGGCGGGAACTTATCTGCGGCCGTGGACTGACCCGTACCGCTCCATCGTGGGCGGCGCTCAATATATCAGTCAGGGATATATAAGCAAAGGACAAAATACAGGATATCTGGAAAAGTTTAATGTGACTCCATACCAGCGGTATAATCATCAGTATATGACGAATGTGGAAGCCGCTTACGAAGAGGCGATGAAGACGAAAAAAGCTTATGCCGACACAATGAATCAGTCGCCGTTAGTTTTCTCGATACCGGTATTTGAAAATATGCCGGCATCGTGTTGTCCGATGCCTTAAAGTAAATGGTTGAGGGAGGGATGAAAATGAGAGGCAGATATTGGGTGACCGGTATCCTAATCCTGTTTGGATGTATGCTTGTTTCCATGAGAGCCGATGCCGCCAGCGGGGTGGTGCAGTTTACAACGACCACTCCCGTAGTGACAAAAGGCGACGTTTGTACGGTTGTCTGTCAGGTGACATCGGAAGAAGCGTTTCTGGATACTTCCTTTTCCGTCAGTTATGATGACCACGTCCTTACTTTTTTGACCGGAGGGGCAAAAGTAAAAGGAGGAAACGGACTGCTGAAAGTATCCTCGTTGGGAAATACAGAAGAAACGAAAAAAAAGACGTTTTCCTTACAGTTTGAGGCAAAGAAAAAGGGAAGCTGCCTGATTGAACTGGAAGGTCAGGCTGATATCATTGATTCGGAGGGCGGGCATTTATCGCTTTCCAGCAACCGCCTGACGGTGACAGTTCAAAAAAAGGGAGCGGTGGCATCCCCGTCTCCCGTGCCATCGGTGGATCCAAAGGTGACGCCGCAACCGGTTCCTGCGAAAGAAAACCGCTTAAAGAAGTTAAGCGCACATTGCGTTTCCTTTGAGCCGAATTTCGCGCCGGAGCAGAAAGAGTACAACGTCACGGTAGATGCCGCCACGGATAAATTGTATATCAGTTACGTGCCTATGGATGAAAAAGCAAGAGTTCTTCTGAAAGGAAATGAGGAGCTGGTGAGCGGTTCTAATCGGGTGATTGTCCGTGTTCTGGCAGAGAACGGCGGGGAGCGGCAATATGTGCTGAACGTGCGCAAAGAGACGGAGAAAGAGACAAAAAAACGGGAAGAACAGGGACAGAGCCAGAAAAAGGATATGACTTTTTCGATTGCCAGACGAGGGAACGGAATTTTTATCCAAAACTCCTATGAATTTGAAGTGCTGGATGCATCGGAAGTTTCACAGGTGCCCGCCGGATATATCCAGTCGAATATTGAGTTGCAAGGCATCACGGTACCCGCATTTACGATGGAGCAGGATTTGGATAACAATTATCTGCTGCTCTATCTGAAAGGCCCGTCAAAACAAAGCACATGGTATCAGTACGATAGAGAAGAGCAGACGCTCCAGCGCTATACGGGAACGATGACGGAACGTGTCAATCGGGGCGACAAAGAGGAACGAAAAGAAACAGCGGATAATTCCAATTATATATGGATAGTAATTGTTGTTGTATTGGTTATACTGCTTCTGTGTATGTTGATTGCCATGTTGAAGATGGCGATGCAGAGAAAGAGACGGACTTGATTTGGACGTTCCAAACGGGAGGAAAACAATGTATATATCGATAGATTTTAATAGCGGGGAAGCATTATATGTGCAATTGTGCAATCAGATTATTCGGGCAATTGTAAAATCGGAACTGCGAGAGGGTGAAAATCTGCCCTCAGTCAGGGAGATGGCGGACACGGTTGGAATTAATATGCACACGGTGAACAAAGCCTATGGCATTCTGCGCCAGGAGGGATATCTGACTGTAGACCAGAGGCGCGGCGCTGTCGTTGCCGTCGATATGGACAAAGTAAAAGCGATGGTAGAATTAGCCGATACACTGGATTTGGTGTTAGCCCGTGCCATCTGCAAACAGGTGTCGAGAGAGGAAGTCCATGAACTGGTAGACCGGATATACAAGGAATACGAAAATTATCAAAATAAATGATGGGAGAGAGGAAGCAATGAGAAAAGAGTTTACGGCAGAAGCCGGAAAAGCATTGAATCGGGCGGCGAAGTATGCTGCCAAAATGGGACAATACGTGGTTGGTTCCGAGCATCTTCTCTATGGTTTGGGGAGCGCTCCGGGAGTGGCGTCAAGAGTACTAAAAGAAAATGGTCTGGGCAAAGATGCACTGGACTTTGAAATAAAGAATTATTGTGGAATATCCGATATTGCCATGCTTGACAATGGGGGTAGTGAATCTTCGCCGCTACTAGAAAAGCTGTTGGAAAAAAGCGAAGAAGAGGCCGAGAAAGCAGATATGGAAAAAATTGGTACCGAGCATATGCTTCTGGCGATTCTGAAAGATATGTCCTGTGTCGCCTATAAAGTACTTTTGGCGGCGCAGGCCAACATCCAGAAGATTTATATGGATGTTGTGACAACCGTTGGGGGCGATATGGCGCTGGCGAAGAATGAATTAATTGCCAGCCGTTCCCGCAATAAAAAGGGCGGTTCGGAAACGCCGATGTTAGACCAGTATGCCAGAGATTTGAATCAGTATGCGCTGGATGGGAAACTCGACCCTGTTTCTCACCGTGACGATGAAATAGAAAGTGTTATCAGTATTCTCAGCCGACGGACGAAGAACAATCCGTGTCTGATTGGGGAACCGGGCGTTGGGAAGACCGCCATTGTGGAGGGGCTTGCACAGCGTATTGCCGACGGCGATGTGCCGGAAATACTGGAAGATAAGCGTGTTCTGACACTGGATTTGTCGGGCATGGTAGCGGGCTCAAAGTACCGCGGCGAGTTTGAGGAGAGGATTAAGCGGGCCATTCGTGAAACGAAGCAGCAGGGCAATATATTATTATTTATTGATGAACTGCATACGGTGATAGGCGCCGGAGGAGCCGAGGGGGCCATTGATGCGTCAAACATACTCAAACCGGCGTTGGCGCGCGGAGAAATTCAGGTGCTAGGGGCTACGACAAGAGAAGAGTACCGCAAACATGTGGAGAAAGACGCTGCTCTGGAGAGACGTTTTCAGCCGGTTGTCATCGAAGAGCCGACTGCGGTGCAGACGATTGGGATGCTCAAAGAACTGCGCAGCCGCTACGAAGAATATCATAACGTAATAATAAGCGACGAGGCGGTTGAAGCAGCCGTCACGTTATCGGTGCGCTATGTAAACGACCGCTTCCTGCCGGATAAGGCCATTGATTTGATGGACGAGGCGGCGGCTGCGTTCCGTCTGCAGGAATTATACCGCAGGACGGAAGAGCAGGGCAAATGGAAAGAACAGTTGGAATCTGTCTATGAGCAAAAAGAGAAAGCGCTCATTCAGGGGGATATGGAACTTGTGCAGGAACTTGTGCGCAAGGAAAAGAATTTAGAGAGCGGGCTGCAAAAAGAAGAGAAAAAGAAACAGAAAAAGCATAAGAAAGAGAACGATACGATTCTGGCTTCCCATATAGCGGAAGTAGTAGCAAAATGGACGAATATTCCGGTACAGCAAATGCAGGAAGCAGAGGTGGACCGTCTGAGGCGTCTGGAGGAAATCCTGCATGAAAGAGTAGTAGGGCAGGAAGAGGCCGTACAGGCAGTATCGAGAGCCGTACGGCGTGGGCGTATCGGCTTGAAAGACCCGAAAAGGCCGATTGGCTCTTTTCTGTTTCTCGGCCCGACCGGTGTCGGCAAGACAGAATTGAGTAAAGCGCTGGCAGAGGCGGTGTTTGGCTCGGAGAAAGACATGATACGCGTAGACATGTCGGAATATATGGAAAAGCAGAGTGTGTCGAAGATGATTGGCTCTCCTCCGGGATACGTCGGATATGAGGAGGGCGGCCAATTGAGTGAAAAGGTTCGCCAAAAACCATATTCGGTGCTTTTGTTTGACGAGATTGAGAAAGCGCATCCCGATGTCTTTAATATGCTGCTTCAAGTATTGGAAGACGGTCACATTACAGACGCACACGGGCGCAAGGTAGATTTTAAAAATACAATTATTATTATGACTTCCAACGCCGGAGCTAACCGTATTATATCGCCAAAACAGCTGGGCTTCGGACAGAAAGTAAGCGAAGAAGAGAACCATAAAAGGATGAAAGAGGGCGTAATGGAAGAGGTCAAACACATTTTCAAGCCGGAATTTATTAACCGTGTGGACGAGATGATTGTTTTCCATGCGTTAAACGAGGAGAATATCCGCTCCATTACAGGTATTTTAGTGAATAATTTTGTAAAACGCGTCAGAGAGCAGATGCATATGGAACTTCATATTAAAGAAGAAGTCATTGATTTTGTATCAAAGAAAGGCTTCGACAAGGATTATGGCGCAAGGCCAATCCGGCGAGCCATTCAGACAGAGATTGAAGACGTACTGGCAGAGGCTGTTTTGGCGGGCGTATCGGCCATCGGCGATGAGGCGGAAGTGACGCTTGTCAGAGACGGTGACAGGGAGAAAGTTTTTGTCCAAAAAATCACAAAAAAGTAATAGCAAAAAATCCAATTGTATTGTATACTTAAAGTAGATAAGACGTGGGCCGAAAGGCAGAAATGTAATGGAACGAAGGAGGACTCACAAGATGAGCGTGATTGAAGAACTTATTCGCAAGGATGATGCGGGTACATTAAGTTTTGGCAACTATCAATTGGACGCAAAGACGAAGAAATCAGATTTTCACTATGAGGGCGCGAGCTATAAGATTAAGACCTTTAAGGAGATTACCAAATTAGAGAAAAACGGCGCGCTTGTGTACGAATCGGTTCCCGGTTCGACGGTAACCGGCTTTCGTGGCAATAGTGAAGTTGTTGAGTTTGATGTCGAAGCGCCGGGAGACATAAGTTTTACGTTGGAGATGGAACCGTCTACGGAATATAAGCTAGTTGTGGACGGAGTGTCCGCTGGACGTATCCAGACAAATGTCGGAGGCAAGTTAAATGCCAGCCTTTCTTTAAACGAGGGAAGCAAATCCGGCATCAAAATCGTGAAGTGCTGATGATAAAAGGATGAGAGAGAATTTTAAGCACCGATGTTATCCATCGGTGCTTCTACTGTTTAAATGGAGGGGCGTAATACGCCAAAAAGGTGAAAATGGCGAAAGAAAAGACAATCTTTTTTTGTAAAGAATGCGGTTTTGAGACGGCGAAGTGGCAGGGACAGTGTCCGGGGTGCCATGAATGGAACACGTTAGCAGAAGCTCCCACCTCTGGCAGAAGAAAAGCCGGAGGCGCGGGGCGTGAACGCCTGCCGCAGAGCAGGCCGGCCAAAATCAACGAAATCGAGACACAGCAGGAGTGCCGTAAACTCACCGGCATAAAGGAGTTAGACCGTGTTCTGGGAGGCGGGATTGTGCCGGGTTCACTTGTGTTAGTCGGGGGCGATCCGGGGATTGGGAAATCGACACTGTTGCTGCAGATGTGCCGTCTGCTGGCACAGCAGGGAACGAAAGCGCTGTATGTGTCAGGTGAAGAATCAACCAGACAGATAAAGCTGCGGGCAGAGAGAATCGGAGATTTTACAGATGATTTGTATCTCTATTCCGAAACCGGAATGTCAGCTATTGTGCAGGCGGCAGAAGAACTAAAACCAGATGTTATTGTCATCGATTCGATACAGACGATGTTAGAGGAAACGGTTGACGCGGCGCCCGGAAGCGTCAGTCAGGTGCGGGAAGTGACAAGCCGCCTGTTGCAGGTGGCAAAAGGTATGAACATCACGATTTTTATTGTAGGCCATGTGACGAAAGAGGGAAACGTAGCGGGGCCGCGGATGCTAGAGCATATGGTAGATACCGTGCTTTATTTTGAGGGGGATAAGTCTGCCATGTATCGAATGCTTCGCGGAGTAAAAAACCGTTTTGGCTCAACAAACGAAGTGGGCGTTTTTGAAATGCTCAATCAGGGGCTGAAAGAAGTGCCAAATCCATCCGAATACTTGATGCAGGGGCGGCTGGAAGAGGAAGCGGGCTCGGTAGTTGCTTGTATTATGGAGGGCAGCCGTCCGTTTTTATTGGAGGTGCAGGCGCTCGTCTGTCAGACGTCATTTCCGATGCCAAGGCGGACGGCGGTAGGATTTGACTATAACCGCATTAACCTGCTGATGGCAGTATTGGAGAAGCGTCTGGGCGTCCGCATGGCAGATAGTGATGCCTATGTAAATGTTGCCGGCGGCATGCGGGTGATAGAACCGGCTCTTGATTTGGCGATGGTAGCAGCACTGTTGTCGAGTTATCGCAATAAAAGTCTGGGAGGGAACATCCTTTTATTCGGCGAGGTCGGGCTCGTTGGCGAAGTCCGCGCCGTCTCACAGGCAGAGCGGCGTGTAGGAGAGGCGATTAAGACCGGATATACAACTTGTATTTTGCCAGAGAGCAACCGGCAGTCGATTGTCAGGGCCGGCAATCTGCAGATTGATTCGATACGCTTAATAGGCGTCAAACATATCAGGGAGATTTTGGAGTATTTGTAAGGAACTGACCAGAAAGAACATTTGAAATGGAGGACGGTAATGAGTTATATAGTGGAACAGTGGAATGCGTTGTTGGAATGGCTGGGAACAGGAAAAAAAGTAATGTTTGGTATCGTTTTTTTCATCGCTGGAGTTATTGTGAACTGGCTCTGGCAGCCGCCGGAGGGCCTGATGCACGGCTCGTTTCTCTTGCTGATGACCGGCGTTTTGTTTTTGGTAAACGCCCTGTTTTCCAAGCTATGCAAGTGCAACATCCATGTCGTGTATTTTATTTTAGCGTTTATTGTCATTTTGGAATTGGCGCTCTGGCTCTCGGGAGACTTGCAGAAGTTTTCGAATGCCTTTGCACTGTGGGGGCCTTGCTTTTTGTTTGTATGGGCGTTACAATATGTCGTATTACAAGTGTCAGGGATGGAGAAGTTTAGTAAACGGGCGGTTATTGCATTTTTGGAAACTGTCGTGGGACTGATAGGAACTGCTGCAGTTTTTGTGATTCCTATTTATCTAAAGAGTGGAGGAAGTTTATGAAATCAAGACGTGAACAGGCAATCGAAAATTTTAAAAAAGGATATAATTGTACACAGGCCGTTGTTTTGGCGCATGCGGATTTGCTCGGAATATCGGAAGAGCAGGCGATGATCCTCACACAATCTTTCGGCGGCGGTATGGGCCGGCTTCGTCAGGTGTGCGGAACGGTATCTGCGATGTTTTTTGTTGCGGGAGCGCTGACAGGAAGCGCTGAGCCGAGAGATTTGGAAAGCAAGAAGAAAAATTATGCGCTGGTGCAGGAACTGGCCGCCGAATTTGAAAAGCGCAACGGAAGTATTATTTGCTCGACTTTGCTTGGGCTTGACCGGAACGAGGGGACGGTTGCCAAGGAGTATGCGGAGGGAAGTACGCCCGAGCCGCGGACGGCAGAATATTATAAAAAGCGCCCCTGTACCGAATTGATTGGGGACGCTTGTGATATAATTGCGGAGTGCTCTGCCGCAAAAAATATTGGTTAAGAAACGGGTTCTGTCTATCATCAGGCTAAGCAGTAAAGTCTTCAAAAAAGATAGGAAGTTTTTCCTGAAATACCTGCAGGGCGACGTTGGCTATCTCGCGCATTTGCGGATGGGCGTGATGGTCGCAGCGCAGACGGAAAAAGTTTCTCCATGAGCGGAGATTCATCGTCATGACGATTTCTGTCTTTAAGCTATTTGGCAGAACGGAGCGGGCTTCCTGCGGAGTAGCGCCCAATTCCAACATTTTAAAGTATGATTGTTCCGCATTTTCCATAGCCTGCATCCACACCTCATACTTTTTAGCGTCGTTTTCATCGTCTAGGTTGTAGGCGAATCCGCCTGCAAGGTCAATGACGGTAATTTCATTTCCGAATTTGTCGCCAGTATAATTGCAGTAGCGGGTACTTTCCTGACTGTAACTTGCGATTCGGTGGCGGACAATCTCATGGGTAATGCCCCGGTCGCAGACAATGCGCACGGTGACGGACTCGTGTTCAATTACGGATTCGTGTCCGCGTTTTAACAGATTGGAAATAAAACGCTCGGCAGAGTCCTCCTTTATCCGGTCTTCACTCTTGTAACATACCCGTCCGATTTTTTCAATTTTCTTTATGATTTGTTCATAGTCTTTCATGTCAATAATTTCAATATCAGGTTTTATCAGCTTCATGTTCTAATGCTTCCTCCCTCTTTTGGTCGTTGTTTCCACTACCCATTGTACTAGATAAAAAGAGAATATGCAATTGCAGCTACTCTTTTTTGGTAAATTTTTTATTTTGGAAAAAGAGTTGACTTTAATGTGCAGCCTGCATATAATATAGACAATACATGGATGAGAAGAGTAGCCTGTGAAACATGACAGAGAGAGATGCCCTGTGCTGAAAGCATCTTCATGGGAAGCGTGTGAAGACCACCTCGGAGTGACTTTAATACAGTCCGGCCGGCGCCGTTATCGCCAAAAAGCAAGCCGGGTATTTTTACAAAATACCAATAAGGGTGGAACCGCGGGAATATACATCTCGTCCCTTTCAGATGAAAGGACGGGATTTTTTTAATTTACGCGAAGGTAAAATGAGAATATCTGCGAGCCTGCTCGCAAGGTCTTTGAATGTACCCGCGAACCCGAGCGGTCTCGCGAAGCGTGATGCTGGGGTTTAACTATTTTAAGGAAAGAAAGGATATGATACGATGGAAGTAATTTTGAAAGACGGAGTGAGAAAAAAATACGAACAGCCGATGGCTATTATTGATATTGCCAAAGACATCAGCGAGGGGCTGGCGCGTATGGCCTGTGCGGCTGAGCTTGACGGCGAGGTTGTGGATTTGCGCACGGAGATAGATGGAGAGCACCAACTGAATATTTTAACGTTTGACAGCGAGGGCGGCAAGGCAGCATACCGCCACACGGCGTCGCACGTACTGGCACAGGCGGTGAAACGCTTGTATCCAGAAGCCAAATGTGCGATTGGCCCGTCCATTGAAGATGGATTCTACTATGATTTTGATATGGAATCCCTTGACAGAGAGGCGTTGGACAAGATTGAGAAAGAAATAAAAAAGGTGATTAAGGAGGGGGCTGTCCTTGAGCGGTTTACCCTGCCGCGCGCAGAGGCAATTGCGTTTATGAAAGAGCGGGAGGAGCCGTATAAGGTAGAGTTGATTGAAGATTTGCCGGAAGACGCAGAAATTTCTTTTTACCGTCAGGGCGAGTTTGTCGATTTGTGCGCCGGCCCTCATCTAATGACGACTAAGCCGTTGAAAGCAGTCAAATTGATTTCTTCTTCGGGAGCTTATTGGAGAGGTAACGAGAAGAATAAAATGCTTACTCGTATTTATGGAACGGCATTTACAAAAAAGGCAGATTTGGACGCTTATCTGGAGCATTTGGAAGATATTAAAAAGCGAGACCACAACAAGCTGGGAAGAGAGTTGGAGTTATTTACGACGGTAGATGTTATCGGACAGGGTCTTCCTCTTCTGATGCCGAAAGGCGTACAGATTATCCAGACGTTACAGCGATGGATTGAAGATGAGGAGGAAAAGCGGGGGTATATGCGTACGAAGACGCCGCTTATGGCAAAGTCGGATTTGTATAAAATTTCCGGACATTGGGAGCACTATAAAGAGGGAATGTTTGTGCTTGGCGATGAGGAGAAAGACAAGGAAGTGTTTGCTCTCCGCCCTATGACATGCCCGTTCCAGTACTATGTCTACAAAGCAAGTCAGAAATCCTATCGTGATTTGCCTTGCCGTTATGGCGAGACATCTACGCTCTTCCGCAATGAAGATTCAGGGGAGATGCATGGTCTGACGCGTGTGCGCCAGTTTACGATTTCCGAGGGGCATTTGATTGTCCGTCCGGATCAGATGATATCGGAGTTCAAAGATTGTATTGCCCTTGCCAGATATTGTCTGCAGACGTTAGGGGTAGAGGAAGATGTGACCTATCATTTGTCAAAATGGGATGCGGATAATCGGGAAAAGTATATCGGCGAGCCGGAGGTCTGGGAAGAGACTGAGGCGAGTATCCGTCAGATTTTAGAAGAGCTTGATATTCCGTTTACGGAAGATATCGGAGAAGCAGCTTTTTACGGGCCGAAAGTAGATATTAATGCAAAGAATGTATACGGCAAAGAGGATACGATGATTACGATTCAGTGGGACGCTCTTTTGGCCGAGCAGTTTGACATGTATTATATTGATGAAAAGGGAGATAAAGTCCGTCCTTATATTATCCACCGCACTTCGATGGGATGCTATGAGAGAACGCTGGCATGGCTGATTGAAAAGTATGCCGGGGCTTTCCCGACGTGGTTAAGTCCAGAGCAGGTACGCGTACTGCCTATTTCTGAAAAATATATTGACTATGCGGCGAAAGTGGAAGATGAATTAAAGGCAAATGGAATCCGCTGCAGCTTGGATAACCGCTCGGAGAAAATCGGTTATAAGATTCGTGAGGCGAGATTGCAAAAAACGCCGTATATGTTAGTTGTCGGCCAAAAGGAAGAAGAGGACGGGGTTGTATCCGTACGCAGCCGTTTTCGCGGGGACGAGGGGCAGCAGTCATTGGAGCATTTTATCAATGATATTTGCAAGGAAATCCGCACGAAAGAGATTCGTCAGGTAGAATTAGAAGCGGAGGCGTAAGAAAGAACGGGAAAACAGCGTTTGCGATGCAGAAAAGAGGGAAATGATGATGCAGAATGAATGGAAACCAAATACGAAAGCGCTGGCGGCGATGATGTGTTCCTGCGCCTCGCTGCTCTGCTGCATGCAGTGGATGATTTCGCTCCTTTTGGCGGTAATTGGGGTAGTTTTGGGGATTTTGGGATTGCGGGATGAAAATCCCAATCAGGAAGACGCCGCGATTGCCGGAATTGTTGTAGGAGTTGTGGGCATGATAGTGGCTATTGTCGTGGCAGTTCTTTATATTATTTTATCAAAAAACACTTCGGAACAAGGTCTGGAGGCGGTGTCGATGCTCGTCCGCTCTCTGCCTTGTGCCTGAGAGAGGGGGAGGATAACGTGGACAATAATCATGTGGAAATGGGAAATTATCAATTTGTACCGAAACCCTTTGAGAGACATCGCAGTCTGGCGGTAACTTCCATTATTTTAGGCTCTGTATCCTCTGTCTGTTGTATGAGCACGGGTATTGGTGTTGTGCCGGCTCTTATTGGAGCAGCCTTTGGGATTATTGCAATTGTGAGCGGGAGCAGAAAGGCAAGACATTTGGGAATTATTGGTCTTGTACTCAGCGCCATCGGTCTGGTTTTGAATGCCATTGTCCTGATTTGGGCAATTTCTGTGATTAACTGGGATAATATGACATGGGATAATCTGCTGGCGGCCACCAGTGTGGACAGGAATAATCCGGAAGAGGTAATGCAATGGTTTAAGAAGTTTCTGAAAATTGATATACCATCCCTGACGCAGTAACGTGTGATGTTCAGGGAAACAGGTATAATACGGTATCGTGTCCTTGTGTCGCTCCCCGAAAAATTATTGTTTCTTTCGTTTACAGAGCGCCGCCCGAGTACTTGTCTGAGATGTCTGCTGTCGTTTTTCCTGACTTTTGGCAGCCCGTTTGCACTAGACCGCTACGCAACGGTGCTAATGCACCACCGCGACGATTGTGTTTTACTGCGGGCAGATGCGAAGCATCTGTTCTTGAAAGAAAGAGGCTAAAAACAAATTTATTTATTTTTAGTCTCTTTCTTCCAAGAAGCGGCACCAAAGGTGCCACCCGCAGTAATTAGTAACAAAAGGTGGTGCATAAGTACCGGCGAGCGGTCAATGCCGCAAAAGTCAGGGAAAACGACAGCAGACAGCGAGTTTTGCGAGGGTGGCGAAAGACTTATGTAAACGGAAGAAACAATCTATTTTTCGTTGGGAGCAGTACACCGGATAAGATACTGTATAATACCTGTTTGCTTGGGAAAAAGAGGCAGTGTTCAAATTTAGAAATATTAAGATTGCAGATAGTACTGTGGTGGTTAGGTTAAAATTTTTGTAGAAAATATAAATAAACAGAACAAGAAAGCACCACTTTGTAGAAATACTTGACATTTGCGGACAAACGTAATATTATGATAGAAATTGAAGCAGACATACCATGAAAGACTATGACGGAGACAGTACCTTTTTCCTAAGAGTTGCAGTGAGTCGGAGATAGTGGAAAACCGATACCGGTAAGAAAGAGGGAAAATCACTCCCGAGTTGCGTTTCTGAATGCAGTAGGAGACGACGGTATCCACCGTTATCCGGATATATGTTGTAACGCATAGACGAACAGGTGGTATTATGACGGCTTGTAACAGGCTTTCATCCTAGTTTGGATGGGAGCCTTTTTAGTGAATGAAATGAAATGGAGGTAAAAATGTATAACAAAGTATCAACAGGTATGAATTTTGTTGACCGGGAAAAAGAGATTGAGAAGTTTTGGCGGGACAAGGATATTTTTAAGAAAAGTATCGAACTTCGCGAGGGCTGCCCGACTTATATGTTTTACGATGGGCCACCGACTGCCAACGGTAAACCGCACATCGGTCACGTACTGACGCGTGTAATTAAAGATATGATACCTCGTTATCGTACGATGAAAGGCTACAAGGTGCCGCGTAAGGCGGGTTGGGACACTCATGGTCTGCCGGTAGAGCTGGAAGTTGAAAAACTTCTTGGTCTGGACGGCAAAGAGCAAATTGAAGAATATGGCATGGAGCCATTTATAAAACAATGTAAAGAATCCGTCTGGAAATACAAAGGCATGTGGGAAGATTTTTCCGATACCGTTGGTTTTTGGGCGGATATGGAAGAGCCATACGTCACGTATGATGACAATTATATTGAATCAGAATGGTGGGCATTGAAAGAGATATGGAACAAAGAACTTTTGTACAAAGGTTTTAAGATTGTTCCTTACTGCCCTCGGTGTGGAACGCCATTGTCGGCACAGGAAGTAGCGCAGGGATACAAAACGGTAAAAGAACGTTCTGCGGTAGTTCGTTTTAAGGTCGCAGATGAGGATGCCTATCTTCTTGCATGGACAACAACTCCGTGGACGCTGCCAAGCAATGTGGCGCTCTGTGTCAACCCCAAAGATACTTATTGCAAAGTAAAGGCGGCAGATGGGTATACTTATTATATGGCAGAACAGCTTCTTGATACGGTACTTGGTAAACTTACCAAAGAAGACGAGGGCGTAAAAGCTTACGAAGTATTGGAGCGGTTTGAGGGCACTGCACTTGAGCGCAAAGAGTATGAACCATTATTTGACTGTGCCAAAGTGTGTGCAGACAATCAAAATAAGAAAGGTTTCTTTGTGACATGCGATTCCTATGTAACGATGACGGACGGTACGGGTATCGTACATATTGCGCCGGCGTTTGGTGAAGACGATGCCAAAGTGGGACGCGATTACGATTTGCCATTTGTGCAGTTTGTGAACGGCAAGGGAGAGATGACCGAAGAGACGCCGTTTGCCGGGTTGTTTGTCAAAGATGCTGATTTGGAAGTAATCAAGGATTTGGACGCCAGAGGACAGCTTTTTGACGCACCAAAATTTGAACATGAGTATCCTCATTGCTGGCGTTGTGACAAGCCGCTCATATACTATGCGCGCGAATCATGGTACATTCGTGAAACGGCAGTAAAAGATGATTTGATAAAGAATAATAACACGGTAAATTGGATTCCGGAATCGATTGGCAAAGGACGGTTTGGAAACTGGTTGGAAAATATACAGGACTGGGCGATTTCCCGTAACCGCTATTGGGGAACGCCATTGAATATATGGGAATGCGAGGGCTGTGGACATCAAGAATGCATTGGCAGCCGGGCCGAACTGGCAGAGCGTTCCGGGCGGCCGGAGGCAGCAGAGATAGAACTTCATCGCCCATACATTGATGAGGTGACATTTACCTGTCCGGATTGTGGCAAGCTTATGAAGCGTGTGCCGGAAGTAATAGACTGTTGGTTTGATTCAGGAGCCATGCCGTTTGCACAGTATCATTATCCGTTTGAGAATAAAGAACTTTTTGAGTCACAGTTTCCGGCGCAGTTTATCTCAGAAGCCGTCGACCAGACCCGCGGATGGTTCCATTCACTGATGGCAGAGTCGACACTCCTGTTTAACAAATCGCCATATGAAAATGTCATTGTTCTCGGTTTGGTACAGGATGAGAACGGACAGAAGATGAGTAAGAGCAAAGGAAATGCCGTTGACCCGTTTGAGGCACTTTCGAATTATGGGGCAGATGCAATTCGTTGGTACTTCTATATAAACAGCGCACCTTGGCTGCCAAACCGCTTTCATGGCAAAGCAGTTACGGAGGGACAGCGGAAATTTATGAGCACACTTTGGAACACGTATGCGTTCTATGTGCTCTATGCGGAAATCGACCAATTTAATCCGTTGGATCATATGTTAGCGTATGACGAGTTGACGATTATGGATAAATGGCTTCTTTCCCGTCTCAATACAACGGTGAAAATGGTAGACGACAATTTGGAGCATTACCGGATACCGGAAACCGCCAAAGCGCTTCAAAATTTTGTTGACGACATGAGTAACTGGTATGTCAGACGCTGCCGCGACCGTTTTTGGGCCAAGGGTATGGAGCAGGATAAAGTAAATGCATATATGACTCTGTATACTGCGCTTGTCACTATTTGTAAGGCAGCCGCTCCGATGATACCGTTTATGACAGAGAGTATTTATCAAAACCTTGTCTGTGGTCTTGATAAAGAAGCGCCAGAGAGTATTCATCTGTGCGATTTCCCAAAAGTGGAAGAGGAATGGATTGACAGAGAGTTAGAATCGAAGATGGAACAGCTTTTGGGAATTGTCGTTCTCGGACGTTCCTGCCGGAATACGGCGAATATCAAGAACCGCCAGCCGATTGGGAAGATGTATGTCAAGTCTGAGAGCAGATTGTCCGATTTCTATTTAGAAATTATCGCAGAAGAATTAAATGTGAAAGAGGTTTCCTTTACCGATGAAGTAGAGGATTTTACCACTTACCGCTTCAAACCACAGTTGCGCACGTTGGGCCGCCGGTTTGGCAGTAAGCTGAATTTATTAAAAGAAGTACTGAATGATTTGGACGGCAAAGCCGCCATGAAGAGCTTGAATGAAACGGGCGGGCTGACGGTGACAGTTGATGGCGCAGACGAAGTGCTTGCAAAAGAAGATTTGTTGATAGAGACTGCTCAGATGGATGGCTATGTCAGTGAATCCGATAATGGTATCACCGTAGTACTGGATACGAATCTGACGCCTGAACTCATTGAGGAAGGATTTGTCAGGGAGCTGATTAGTAAAGTCCAGACGATGCGCAAAGATTCGGATTTTGAAGTGACCGACCACATCCGGCTCTATCAGGATGGCAACGCCGTATTGAAAGAGATTATTGAGAGAAATGCTGAACAGATAAAATCAGAGATATTAGCAGACGAGATTTATCTGGGAGAGATGAGAGGTCATACCGCCGAGTGGAATATTAACGGCGAGGCGGTTGTGTTAGGAGTAACCAAGGTAACAATTTAGATTTATGAAAGGGAGGCAGTTATGATGTTTTTAACGGAGAAAGAGAAGAAAAGAGAATTGAGAACAAATATTGAAAACTATATGAAATTGTTGTTCCGCAAGTCTGTGGAAGAAGCAAATTCGCAGCAATTGTTTCAGGCGGTAGCTTTTGCGGTCAAAGACATTGTAGTAGATGATTGGATGGCGACGCATAAGGAGTATGAAAAACAGGACGTAAAAACTGTTTATTATCTGTCTATGGAGTTTTTGATGGGACGTGCTCTTGGAAATACGATTATCAATTTGAAACAAGATAAATTGATAAGTGAAGTTCTTGACGAGATGGGAGTGAAACTCGATACATTGGAAGATGAAGAGCCGGACGCAGCGCTTGGCAACGGCGGCTTGGGTCGTTTGGCTGCCTGTTTTCTCGATTCGCTTTCCACGCTGGGATATCCAGCATATGGATGCGGCATCCGTTACAAATATGGTATGTTTAAGCAGAAGATAGAAAATGGCTTTCAGATTGAAGCGCCGGATGATTGGCTCAAAGAGGGCAATCCGTTCGAGATGAAGCGCCCAGAGTATGCGGTTGAGGTGCGATTCGGCGGTTATGTAGCCGTGCGCAAGGACGAAAGCACCGGACGTGACAAGTTCGTTCAGGAAAACTATCAGTCTGTCATGGCAGTACCGTATGATTTGCCAGTTGTCGGATATGGAAACCATATTGTCAATACTTTGCGTATCTGGGATGCGGAGGCAATGGATACATTTAATTTGGATTCCTTTGATAAAGGCGACTATCAGAAAGCAGTCGAGCAGCAAAATTTGGCGCGTACCATCTGCGAGGTATTATATCCGAATGATAACCATATGGCGGGCAAGGAACTCCGTTTAAAACAGCAGTATTTCTTTGTGTCAGCCAGTGTGCAGCGCGCGATAAGGAAGTATATGGAAAACCATGATGATATACATGGACTGCCGGACAAAGTATGTTTTCAGCTCAATGATACGCATCCGACAGTAACTGTACCGGAACTTATGCGTATCCTTCTTGACGAGTATGACCTTGAATGGGAGGACGCATGGAATATCGTAACGAAGACATGCGCTTACACCAATCATACAATAATGTCTGAAGCGCTGGAAAAATGGCCGTTAGAGCTGTTCTCCCGTCTGCTTCCGAGAATTTATCAGATTACAGAAGAGATTAACCGCCGTTTCCAAGATAAGATACAGCAGAAATATCCGGGGAACTTTGAGAAAGTTAAAAATATGGCGATTATCTTCGACGGGCAGGTGAAGATGGCACATCTGGCAATTGCGGCAGGTTTTTCCGTCAACGGCGTGGCAAGACTGCATACCGAGATATTGAAAAATCAGGAATTAAAAGATTTTTATGAAATGATGCCGGAAAAATTCAATAATAAAACGAACGGTATCACTCAGCGGCGTTTCCTTTTGCACGGAAATCCGAAACTGGCGCGCTGGGTAACGGATAAAATCGGGGATGAGTGGATAACCGATTTGTCAAAAATTGAAAAACTTTCTCTCTATATTGACGATAAAAAAGCACAGCAGGAGTTTATGAACATTAAATTCCAGAACAAAGTGCGTTTGGCAAACTACATTAAAGAGCATAATGGTGTTGAAGTAGACCCGCATTCCATCTTTGACGTACAGGTGAAGCGTCTGCATGAGTATAAGCGCCAGCTTTTAAATATTTTACACGTTATGCATCTGTACAATGAATTAAAGAAAAATCCGCAAATGGATATGTATCCGAGAACATTTATCTTTGGTGCGAAAGCATCCGCCGGATACCGCCGCGCAAAAGCAATTATTAAATTAATAAATAATGTAGCGGATGTAGTAAATAATGACCCATTAATTCAGGGCAAAATTAAAGTTGTATTTATTGAAAATTACCGTGTTTCTAATGCAGAAATGATTTTTGCGGCAGCCGATGTATCAGAGCAGATTTCAACTGCCAGCAAAGAGGCGTCCGGAACGGGGAATATGAAGTTTATGTTAAATGGCGCGCCGACGCTGGGAACGATGGATGGCGCTAATGTGGAAATTGTGGAGGAAGTAGGAGAAGACAACGCCTTTATCTTTGGTCTTTCTTCGCAGGAGGTTATTGATTTTGAGCACAATAATCAGTACAATCCAAAAGAAATCTATAACATGGATTCAGATATCCGTGCGGTATTGACACAGCTTATTGACGGAACTTATTCCCGTGAGGACTTAGAACTCTTCCGTGAACTTTACAATTCATTGTTGGAAAGTAATGGTTACGAGCGTGCCGACCAGTATTTTATATTAAAAGATTTTCGTTCTTATGAGGCCGCACAAAAGCGAGTGGAAGAAGCATATAAGGATGAACAGCGCTGGGCAAAAATGGCTATGTTACAGACGGCAAAATGTGGTAAATTCTCATCTGACCGCACGATAGAAGAATATGCACAGGAGATTTGGCACCTAAAAAAGGTAAATCTTTAAAAGAAAACGGAATTTACATGATTTGAAGACAGCGTATTGCCCGCTGAATAATATCGCCTCTCTCGGCAATAATACTAAAAAAAGAGAGGTGATAACATGTTTTTTAAAGAAAAAGGGTTCTATATATCGTTAGTTTGCGGCTTGGCGGCGATTGCAGCCGTTGCCGGATTATGTATGAATTTGCTCGGTGAAGAAGAAGAGGCGCCGATTGCTGCCGCCAGTCCCACGCCGGTTGTGACAGCTCCGCCGACGCCGGAAGTGCAGGAGACATCTGGTGATAACATCGATTCTGAGCCGGAAGAAACGGCTACCCCGAAGCCGACGAAAGAGTCGGTTGAGACGGTGACAAAACCTGTAAAAAATGCACTGAAGTTCGATCAGGAGGCAGGACTTCTCTGGCCGGTGCAGGGTGACGTATTAATGGAGTATAGCGCTGAGCGCGTCGTATATTTTAAGACATTGGCACAGTACCGTACTAATCCCGCCCTTGTGATCGGGGCCAAAGAGGGCAGCGACGTCAAAGCAAGCGCCGACGGCGTCGTGACAAAAGTTGCCACATCAGAAGAGACGGGCCGCACGGTAACAATGTCAATCGGCAATGATTTTACCGTTAGTTACGGACAGCTCAAAGACGTAAGCGTATCTCAGGGGGATAAGGTTTCGGAAGGGCAGGTCATCGGTAAGATTGCCAAGCCGAGCAAGTACTATGCGGAAGAGGGAAGCAATCTATATTTTCAGGTTAAGGAGAAAAAGAAAACGGTAAATCCGATGTTGTTGTTACGATAGAGCAAAACATTTCAAAAAAATCCATGGATGTGGGCAGAAGCGCGACGGCCTGCCGGTTCATGGATTTTTTTTCTTGTTTCGAAATAAGTCAAATTTTTGTCAATTGTTTTTAGCGAGGAAATTTATTCCAGTACATGTCATGCTTTTTGTCTATGCGTAAAAAATCAAAAATACCAAAAACGTCAATGTTTATTCGAGAAATATCATAGAGTTTTTTTTGTATACAGATTAAAATGAAAGATATCAATAGTGATATAATAAAGGAGGATAAAAAATGAAGCAATGGAAGCGCCTTTGCGGTGTTGCTTTATCAGGTGTATTAGCCCTGTCACTGACCGTTGGCGGTATGACAGGTACAACATCAGAAGCAAAAGCAAAAAAGGCAACATTAAAAACGAAAAAAGTGACTTTGACAGTAGGCAAAAAGAAGACAATTAAGATTAAAAAGAAGAAAAAGTCCTGCAAGTATACTTTTAAGAGTAACAAGAAGAAAATTGCATCCGTTTCCAAAAAAGGCAAGATTAAGGCTTTGAAAAGCGGTAAAGCAAAGATTACGGTAAAAGAGATTGCCAAAAAAGGAAAAGGCAAAGCAAGAAAAGTCGGTGTAGTGAAGGTGACGGTAAAAAAGAAGAAGACTACGACACCAACACCGCCAAACGGTGGCACAAATGCAACACCACCAAATAACGGCGGTTCTACTGCAACACCACCAAATAATGGCGGTCCGACTGCAACACCACCAAATAACGGTGGCCCGACTGCAACACCAACGCCGGTTCCGAACGGCGTATCGGTAAAAGTTTATGTCGACAAGATTGCGGATGACAGCTTGATTGCAGAAGCCGACGGATTTGGCTCTCACCCGACCGCTACGCCGACTCCGTTGATAGGTACGCCGACACCGGAGCCAACGCCGCAGGTATTGATTAAAGCGGATATGGAAAAAGGCGATGCAGCGCCGATTTCGAGTCGTGGCAGCGCAGCTGTTGATGTGATTGACGGAGGAGCGAACGGCACGTCCAAATGTGCAGAGGTTACAAACCGTACGCAGGATTGGCATGGTGCAATGGTTGATGTTACAAAATATGTTCAAACGGGAAGTGACTATGAGATAAAATTCTATGCAAAACAGTCTAGCGGAGAGGACACTCAGATTGAGTTGAGCTGTCAGCATGTCGACCCGTCTTCTGGAGAGACTGTATATCCGGGTATTGCAAAGTTTAATTTGCCAAACGGACAATGGACAGAGTGTAAGGCGACCTTTACTATACCGGAGCATTCGGGTGACATCTCAATTTATTGGCAGTCCGTATATAATACAAATAACTTTATGGACTTCTGTCTGGACGAAGTGTCGGTAGCTGGAATTGCTAAATCAGCAGATAAGGAAGATGGTGTTCCGGATCTTTCTGCAGGACTTGTCAAAGGAAAAGTCGGCAATCCGATTATGACATCCCGTCTGACGGCAGACCCATGGGCGATGGAATACAACGGACGCCTGTATGTATACGGAACGAACGATTCCCAGCAGCACGAACTGGCAGGAAATAAGGATAATAATTATTCTAAGATTAATACATTAAACTGCTATTCAACGACCGATATGGTAAACTGGACAGATCACGGAACCATTGATGTAAAAGGAGCGGCCAAATGGGCAGCCAATTCTTGGGCGCCGGCGGCAGCACATAAGACGATTAACGGAAAAGAGAAATTTTTCCTGTATTTTGCGAACAACGCAAGCAGTATCGGGGTATTGACAGCAGACAGTCCGGTGGGACCGTGGACAGACCCGATTGGGAAACCGATTATCGACCGTTCGATTGGCAACTGTGGCGAGTCGGATGTGGCATGGCTCTTTGACCCTGCCGTACTCGTAGATGATGACGGTCAGGCATATTTGTACTTTGGCGGTTTCGGAAATGCTAAAGATGCTGCCTACAATAAAAATCCAAAATGTGCCCGTGTAATTAAGCTTGGTGAAGATATGGTTAGTACCGTTGGGGACGCAGTTACGATTGACGCTCCTTATATGTTTGAGGATTCCGGTATCAACAAGATTAACGGAAAGTACTATTACAGCTATTGTACAAACTGGACTTCGGAGGCGGGAGCTTCCACATTAGGTGCGGCCACGATTGCTGTAATGGAAAGTGATGACCCTATGACAGGCTTTAAGCTTGTTGGAACAGTCTTGAAAAATCCGGGCGTCTATTTTGGGGCAACCGGAAACAACCATCACTGTATGGCAGAATATAAAGGGAAGTGGTATGCGTTCTATCACACGAAAGCAGATACCCTGAAAGTAGGTACGAAGCAGGATTACCGTACAACTTATGTAGATGAGTTGGATTTAGGCGAAAACGGTGATTTTACCAATAAAGACGGCTCGGTTGCTTCTACAAAGATGACAAGAACAGGTGCAACGGCAATTGCCAATGTAAATCCATTTGAGACAGTAGAGGCAGAGACCTTTGCGATGGCCGATACGGTAGGTACCGTGGCAAATAAACAGCCAAATTCCAACAAAGACTGGGCTACGAATTACTCGGTATTTAATGGGAAAATTGGCGGTTATATAGGCGTAACGGCAGTTGATTTTATGGATGAACCGGGTGAGCTGACGATGAAACTTGGTCAGGTTGGCTCAGAAGAATATAAAGAGGTAACGGTTCCGATAAAGAAACAAATTACGGGCAAACATACTCTTTATTTTGAATTTGGAAAATGCGGAGTTCTGATGGATTCATGGTGTTTTAAAAGACCTGTCGAAAAACCTAACGAAAAGTCTAAATGATTGAGATGAGGTTTGCGTCAGGCGCGAACCTCATCTGTCCAATTAAAGATAGCAATGTCTGTTAAACTGTGTTAATATAATACAGAGGTGAGAAGGTATGTTTAAAATTCTGTATGCGGTAATGACAGAGCAAATGCCGGAGGGGTTTGAAGATAACTTGGTTTTTGCCGAGGGGGAGTACGAAATCATTCTTTTTGAAACGGCGGCAATGATTGAGGTAGAGGGTGAGCTGCGTGCGTATCCGCCGCACACGGGCATTATCTATAAGCCCGGCCAGCGCGTGCATTATAAAGCGGAAAGCGGAGCGCTGATATATACGTGGATACGGTTTGATTGTGACGAGCCTTTGTTTGTGGAAGGATATGTACCTTTTGGTATTCCTATTTACTGTGAAAATTACGACTATTTTCTGAAATATTGGGAAATGGTAGCATGTGAAAACTTTTGGCACAGGCAGAGTGAAGAGCACATAATAACAGAATTAATGCATATTATTTTTCACTGGTTCCATGATTATGCTTTCCCGACAGAAAGCTCTCGTTATCAAAATGTATTGGAGAGCCTGCGCGGTGATATTTATGCACATCCTGAATACGACTGGACGTTAGAGCGTATGGCGGAGCAGGTGAATATGAGTACACGCTCGCTGCAAAAGCTGTATAAAGACTTCGCACATATATCCTGTATTGCCGAAGTGATTGAAAGCCGCATGACGCGTGCTAAAATGCTTCTTGTGCAAACGAGGTATGATATCGGGGAGATTAGCGAGAGATGTGGATACAATAATGTAGAACATTTTTGCAGACAGTTTAAGAGACACGAGGGAGTTTCGCCAAGCGTATATCGTAAGGAGCATAAAATTGGGACTGTCCGGTAACGAAGATGTGTAAAAGGAGGTAAAGGGAAGATGAGTAAAAGAGTTCAGAAAACAGTGACGGGTCTGTTGATTGCCGCACTTTGTGTGGGGAGTCTGGCAGGAACGTCGGACAAATCGGAAGCGAAAAAGAAAGCTTCCATCAAGAAAAAAAATATAACAATTGTTAAGGGAAAAAGTAAGAAGATAACAATTAAAAACAAGAAAAAGAAATGTCGTTATACGTTTAAGAGCAGCAACAAAAAGGTTGCCACGGTTTCCAAAAAAGGAAAGGTAAAAGGCATCAAAGTAGGTTCTACTAAAATTACGGTTAAGGAAGTAAAAGGGAAAAAGAAGAGAAGTCTTGGAAAAGTGAAAGTAAAAGTAACGTCTAAGAAGAAAGTACAGACATCTGGCGCGCCGGCAACAACGCCAGGTGGAACAGTAAACCAGCCGAAACCATCGGATGGCGCCAACGGTTCTACGCCGACACCGCCGACGTCAACAGCAACGGCGACAGCAACGCCGACACCGACTACCTACGTTGAAAATCCGGCAGTTGCGGAGAATCCACTAATTTATTCAGACATACCGGATGTGGATTACATCCGTGTCGGGGAAGATTATTATATGGTTAGCACAACGATGTTCCTCAATCCGGGCGTGCCGATTATGCATTCCAAAGATTTAGTCCATTGGGAGATTGTCTCCTATGTTTACGATACGTTGGAAGATAATGACACAACGAATCTTATGAATGGAAAGCAGTGCTACGGCAAGGGTTCATGGGCGGCCAGCCTCCGCTACAATGAAGCCGATAAGCTGTTCTATGTCTGCTTCTCAAGCAACGATCAGGGCAAGACATATATTTATACAACGGACGATATTAAGAGCGGCAATTGGAAGAAACATTCCGCACAGGGAACGAAGCATGACCCAGGTTTGTTGTTTGCTGATGGAAAAAGTTATATCTTCTCTGGTAATGGAAATATAGCAATGCAGGAATTTGAGTTGACAGAAGACGGAATTAAATTCGGTACGGCGAAAACGATACTGAAGAAATCTTCTTCTAAAAATATTGTCAGCATTGAGGGGTGCCATGCTTACAAAGTGGGCGATTATTACTATCTGTTCTTCATATCATGGCCATCCGGTGACCAGAGAACAGAGTGGTGCTACCGTTCCAAAGATTTGACCGGCGAGTGGGAGGAGAAAAGGGTGTTCCACAGCGGCGGTATCGCACAGGGAGGTATTATCGATACTCAGAACGGCGACTGGTACGCAATGCTATTTAAGGACAGCGGTGCTGTCGGCCGTATTCCGGTGCTTCTTGAGGTGTATTGGGAAGATGGATGGCCGATGATGGGAACAAATGGCAAGCAAAATTCTGCGAAGAAGATGGAAGTAAAACTTGAGAACAGCGGACAAAATTACATATATGCTGACGATGCTTTTGATTATGACGAAAACAAACTGCAGCTTGTATGGCAGTGGAACCATAATCCGGATAATGCTAACTGGTCGGTGACAGAGCGAAAAGGATATCTTCGCCTCAAAACAGGTTCTCTGGCGAATACAATTGTTGACGCAAGGAATTCCTTGACGCAGAGAACATTTGGCAAAAAGTGTACGAGTGAGGCGGCAATAGATGTAAGCAATATGAAAGATGGCGATTATGCCGGTATTTGTGCATTCCAGAATGACTACGGTCAGGTCGGCGTCATGAAAGAAGATGGGAAGACCTATCTCTATTATGGAGCTGGACAGTGGATGGACGGAGATAAAGCAGTAAATACGATGACGGTAGCAGACGGCAGAATTGAACTTCAGCAGTCTCAGGTGTACTTAAAAATTAATTATAATTTTTCAACGAATAAAGCAACATTCCAGTATTCTCTTGACGGCACGGCATGGAATGATATTGGAAGCGAGTTGGTGATGTCTTATAATCTGAAAATATTTATGGGATATCGAACCTATTTGTACAATTATGCAACAAAAGAGACCGGCGGTTATGTAGATTTTGATTATTACAAAATTTATTAAAATCAAATGGGGAGTAATTTTCAATATTGCTTGCGTAATTAAAGAAAAAGAGTTATAATTAGAGAATAATGTGGGGATAAAATATTGTTTGAACCCTGCATCATTAATAGCAATTAAAAAAGAAGGGGGATTATCATGAGTACAATGGTAAAGAAAAACGCAAAAGGTCTTGCTGTAGTATTATCTGCTGCCATGGTTTTTAGTGCAACAGCGATGCCTACTTCCGATGCTAAAGTAAAGAAACCGAAGTTGAGTACGACAAAGGTTGCTATTGCAAAGGGAGCAAAGAAAAAAGTAACTGTAAAGAATGCAAAAAAAGTAACATGGAAGCTGACAAAAGCTGCTAAGAAAGTAGTTTCTTTGTCTAAAAAGTCAAAGAAAGGTGCAACGATTAAAGGGAAAGCAGTTGGAAAAGCTAAGATTACCGTAAAAATGAAATATGGTAAGAAAACTTTGACAAAGAAGATTGCGGTGACGGTAACGAAGAAAGCTGACACAACAAAGAAAGCGACACCAACACCACCGACAAATAACAACAAAGCAACTCCGACACCGCCGACAACTTCGGCAACCCCTACGCCACCGGCGGGACCGACAGAAGAACCGACAGAGCCACCAAAACCGGGATACAAAAAGCTGAAAGTAGATTTAACTACGGCAGTTGATGTGGCTGGTGAATCAATTCCTTATGATGCAGAAAAAGGTACTTTGTCAATACAGGATACATCTATTTTCCGTGTGAATATTCCTGAGGCATTAGCGCCGGGCAGTGTGATGGATGTTACAGTAAAAGGTACTTTGAATGGTGAAAAAGGTTTCCGCGCTTATTTCATTAATAATAACGAAGATGTGAACATATCGACAGATATCGCTATTTCCGATGATGATAATATTCCACTTGGCGAGCCGTTTGAGTGGAAGTTCACGTTGGAAGTAAGCGAGGATTTAGAACAGGAAGCAACGCAGCTGCAGTTTAAAGGTATAACATATGCGGATAATATTGATGACCTGACAATCTCCGAGATTGTAATGGAATACAAAAATGCCGCAGAAGCAGGAGCACAATAATATTCTTTAGCATAATATTATTTTGAATGAAAAAGGAACTGCCGTTTTCGTGATGAAACAATCACGGAACGGCAGTTTTTGTATGCATATGTGAAATACAAATTGTGTTTTTGGGGTTGCATTTTTTTCAATAGTGCGATATAATTAAATAGAATAAATAGGCGTTTCTTAATTATTTATTAAGGAGTAAAATTGCCATTATGGCGTGCCACGGAGGGCGTGATAATTATGGTAGAGGCATACAATTTATATTTAGGTGGATATTTGCCAAAGGTTTCTCCTAAAAGCAGTGTCCACAACAGAAATGAGTTAAAAAGTAAATATAAGAGTATCATGAGTCTGAACAATGCGACTCCTCTTGTCATGGTAAAATTATCAGATGAGACACAGGCGTATGCGCTGCATGTGAAAGAAATGTCCATGGAACTCGGGGAGGCTGCAGAGGAAAGCTTGAGCGGACGGCCGCAGGACAAAACAGAAAATCTTATGAAAATGGGCGGTTTGTTTAACAAACTGTTAGAAAAAAGTGATGAATTTGGTCTTGCATCCGGTAAACCATCCCGGCCGGGGGGAGAATTGCGTAATTTAGTTGAACGCAATATGGCGGAATTGCTGGAGTCTGGTATTGCAGTAGACGATAACGGCTATCTGGTTATGCCCGAGAAAGAAGAATTGCTGCGTGTGCCGGAAGAATTTACAAAACAACTGGCAGCAAAGTGTGAGAAAATGAGTATGAACCCGATGGAATATGTCGATAAGAAAGTATACAGTTATGCTCATCTGCATCGCAATGATATTGGTTCTGCGTATGAGCCTTCGCTTTACAGTGGGATGTTATTTAATTCCTATTGTTAATCGCTGCAGGCAAAGTTTTGTGACAAAGCCAATGAGTGCGCCGGCGATAAGTCCGGCAAAGTAGAGAAAAGGAAGATAAGGTAGAATTGCGGACGGGCCGACGAGGAAAGAGGCGACGGCAAACTGCCCCAAATTATGAATGATACCACCGACACAACTAACACTAACGAGTGATAGTTGTGTCTTTTTTAATGGAAAAAGAAGCAAATACATGAAAAAAAGGCTTGCAATGCTGCCGGCAAGACTATAGAAAAAGCCAAATAAATTTCCGAAAGTAAAGGCATTTAGCAAATTTCGCAGAAAGGAAATAGCGAAAGCGTATGGTAACCCGAATTGGCACAGGGCAAGTACGATGACGAGATTCGCTAACCCGAGTTTGATGCCCGGAAAGGGAATAGGAAGTGGAAACAGATTTTCGATATAACTGAAAATAAAGGCAATGGCAATATAAATAGAAAGGATAGCCATTGTTGTCGTTCTATTTTTCATAATAATCCCCATTTCTGAGCGATTTATCGCGAAGAAAAGCACGAGAAAACTCGAAGAGTCTCTTGTGTAGGAACAAAGTAATTTGCTTTCGCTCAGGAGCAAATTGTCGTTTCTAGCGTTTCGCACAATAAGTTCCGTCAGTGTATGACAGCGTCCGGCTGCGAATCAGCTCCGTCAGTTTCTACAATTGCTAAGACGAGCCGGTGAGGAAGACAGACAATACTTTCTCCCGGTCTGCTTATGGCTTTCGTGTGGACGCATGTGCGGTCATGGCAGTTTGCCTCTGTCATTCGGACAGTACCATCTTGTATCCGAAAGCGATTTATGATATGATTAGAGGCAGAGACTTCTCTGTCAGTGTCCTGCTCTAAGGGAAGACTCATCCGAAGCTGTCCGTTAAGGCGGACTTCCAGAATGCCATGTTCAGAGGCAGACGGGAAAAAGACCCAAACAGATAAGATGATTCCGATTATAAATAGCAGAGTCAGAAAACAAATATCACGTATTCGAAATGGATTTGTCTTTACCATAAAAAGACCTCCTTTGTGATGCGTACAAAGATACGATAGCAGATTTTATTTGGAAAGTCAAAGAAGAAAGGATGAAAACAATGCAACAAAAAGTTGGGAGAAAAATTTTATTAGTGGCGCTAATGCTGCTTGTGCTGCCAGTGGCTGCGGGCAAGGTCGCGAAGGCGGCTGTACCGACACCAGAAAATGACTATAAACAGGGAAAAGTGTATAAGATATCGCCAAAGACGAAACCGCTGAAAGCGTCAAAGTATAAAAAGTCCAGTTTGTACAATGCGAAAACAAGGAATTATTTTACGATACGTTCTTATATGGAGAAATTCCAAAAAGCAGGAAAGGGGACGCTTGTACTGAAGAAAGGAACGTACACGATTACCAATACGATACTCGTTCCTTCGAATGTTACCATTATTTTTGAAGACGGCGTCAAGATTGTAAAAGGAAAGAAGACGAATAAGAAAAGGATGCCTGCCTCGATTACGATATTTCAGCTCCTGCGTCCGTCCAAGGCAAAGAAGAGCAGAGTGTATGGCCGTTATCAGGGGGAGAAGAATATACATTTTGTCGGCAAAGGAAATGTGTCGATGAATTTGAAATATATGAAATACGCGATTGGCATTGTGATGGGACACAATAGCAATGTCACTGTCGATAATATTTCTTTTTCCAATATGAACGGGGCGCATTTTATTGAAATGGATGCCTCGCAGAATGTGAGAGTGTCAAACTGTTCCTTTAAAAATGCGAAAAAGGGCTCAGATATGGTGAAAGAAGCCATCAATATTGATACGCCGGATAAAGCCACGCAGGGGTTTAACAATGATTGGTCGAAAATGGACAAGACGCCGAATCGAAACGTAACGATTGAGAAGTGCCGGTTTTCAAATATGGGCCGTGCTATCGGGACGCACAAATACAGTGTGAAAGGGAAACAGCAGATGTACCACACGGGAGTCATAATTCGCAACAACTGGATTAGTAATATGAAATGGGATTCCCCGATCCGCATTATGAACTGGAAAGATTCTATTGTAGAGAACAATACTATACAGGCAATTAAGCAGCCGGGGAAAGACAATACGAGAGGCATTCTTGTGAGTGGCGCCGTCAATGTTGCCATTCGAAATAATGAGATAAGCGGTGCGGGACGCCCAATTCAGTATATCGCATGGAAGAACAGTGGCCCGGGGTCACAATATCCGATTACTTACAATTCACTGACGAACAGCAATCGGGAGGATTTAGCGACGAATGTTGGAAGAGATTTGTCGCTCGGTGAATATTTTGTTCGTATTTGTCCGGTATATAATGTATTCACGAATGCAGAAACGATAGATATTGTTCGTGGATAGCTGAGCTGTCATTACCTGCTGTCCTGACAAAAAAGTATTGACGAAGACCTAATCATTGTGTTATAGTATTCTAGCGATGAATTAGGTCTTTTTTTTATGCCTGAAATTTTGACTGACTGCAATAAGCAGCGACAATAACAATCACGGAGGTGACAAGATGCGTACTAAGATAACTTTGGAATGTACAGAGTGCAAGCAGCGCAATTACAACATGACCAAAGATAAGAAGAACCATCCGGACAGAATGGAAACAAAGAAGTATTGTAGATTTTGCAAGAAACACACGTTGCATAAGGAGACAAAATAGTCTCTGTGATGATGTTTCAGAAAGGATGTGTGTCACATGAGCGAAGCAGAAAAAACTGCAAAAACCAGCTTCTTCAAGAATGTGAAAAGCGAATTTAAGAAGTGCACATGGCCAAAGAAAGAAGACTTGGCAAAACAGTCGGCTTTGGTTATTACGGTTTCCGTATTACTTGGTGTACTCATTGCCGGTATCGACTGGGCAATCCGTTTTGGGTTGACAGCGCTGAACCTTGCATAGGAGGTAACTATGGCAGAAGAAGCAAAATGGTATGTAGTTCATACTTATTCCGGATATGAGAATAAGGTAAAAGCAGATATTGAGAAGACAATTGAAAATCGTAATCTGCAGGATCAGATCATGGAAGTGATGATTCCGCTCCAGACCGTTGTCGAAGAGAGGAACGGCGAGAAGAAACAGGTGCAGAAGAAAATGTTTCCGGCGTATGTTCTGATTAACATGATTATGAATGACCAGACATGGTATGTTGTGCGAAACACGCGTGGCGTAACCGGTTTTGTCGGGCCCGGTTCGAAACCGGTACCCCTGACAGAAGAAGAGATTACTAACATGGGATTTTTGGCGGAAGCAGAACAATCGCCATTTTCCATTGGCGATCTGGTTGTCGTTACCGAGGGAGTATGGCAGGATACTAACGGCGTCGTTCAGGAAGTTCATCCGGCCAAACAGATGGCAGTCATTATTATTGACATGTTTGGGCGCGATACTCCGGTAGAGATTGATTTCTCAGATTTGAAACTGGTTTAATCGATTAGGAGGAAATGTAAAATGGCTAAAAAAGTCGAAGGATATATTAAATTACAGATTCCGGCAGGCAAGGCAACTCCGGCTCCGCCGGTAGGTCCTGCACTTGGACAGCACGGAATCAACATTGCTCAGTTCACAAAAGAGTTTAATGCTCAGACTCAGGGACAGGATGGAATGATTATTCCTGTCGTTATCACTGTCTATGCGGACAGAAGTTTTAGTTTTGTATGTAAGACTCCGCCGGCGGCTGTTCTTTTGAAGAAAGCCTGCAAGATACAGTCTGGTTCCGGTGAGCCGAATAAGAAGAAAGTTGCTACGATTTCGAAAGATGATCTTCAGAAAATCGCAGAGACAAAGATGCCTGACTTAAATGCAGGCAGCATGGAAGCTGCTATCAGCATGATTGCCGGCACGGCAAGAAGTATGGGCATCACAGTAGAAGAATAGTCAAAACAGGATTGAAAAAAGATTTAATGTCATTTGGACGTTGTGGGAGACATGGCGCTTGTAAAAAAGCGCACTGAAGAGCCGTAAGGCTTTTCCCCGTGCCAGATTACAAATTTGGTAGAAATGTTCGCTAATACCACTAGGAGGTTATGGAAATGAAAAGAGGTAAAAAGTATACAGAAGCCGCTAAGTTAGTTGATCGTACGGTACAGTACGAGGTAGCGGAAGCAATTAGCCTTGTAAAGAAAACAGCAGTTGCAAAATTCGATGAAACCGTAGAAGCTCATATACGTCTTGGAGTTGACGGACGTCATGCTGACCAGCAGGTACGCGGTGCGGTAGTTCTTCCTCATGGAACCGGTAAGTCTGTTCGTGTTCTTGTATTTGCGAAAGGCGATAAAGTAGCAGAGGCAGAAGCAGCAGGCGCGGACTATGTAGGTGGCGAGGAACTGATTCCTAAAATCCAGAACGAAGGCTGGTTTGAGTTTGACGTAGTAGTAGCAACACCAGATATGATGGGCGTAGTTGGTCGTTTGGGACGTGTACTCGGGCCGAAAGGTCTTATGCCGAACCCGAAAGCCGGTACGGTTACAATGGATGTTACAAAGGCTGTTAATGATATTAAAGCCGGTAAAATTGAGTATCGTTTGGACAAAGCAAATATTATCCACTGTCCGGTAGGTAAAGCATCCTTTACCGAGGAACAGCTTGCAGATAACTTTAACACTTTGATGGAAGCTATTATTAAGGCAAAACCATCAAGTGCAAAAGGAACCTATATGAAGAGCGTGACGCTTACTTCTACGATGGGTCCGGGAATCAAGGTCAACACATTAAAGATTGGCTGATTGGTTTTGAATTTATCTTGACAGATAAGATAGTGTGTGCTACACTAACAAAAGTTTATAACTGCCGCAGACAGCAAGTATAGATTTCTATATAAGTGCGCAAGCCGCTTGCCGAGGAAGATTGTGAATTACACTTTTTTTGTGAGATTATCTACAACCTCTTCGTCTGCAGAGACGAAGAGGTTTTTCAGTTGCGTAAAAGTAACATTCTCCGGCAGATTATATGGCAGCGAAAGCTGACAATAAAAGGAGGTAACAAATCATGGCTAAAGTCGAATTGAAGGCACCCGTTGTCGATGAAATCAAAGGCTATGTGTCAGAGGCAAAATCAGTTGTTTTAGTTGATTACCGCGGCCTCACTGTAGAACAGGACACAAGACTTCGTAAGACGTTGAGAGAAGCTGGCGTAGTATACAAAGTATACAAGAATACAATGCTTCATCTGGCATTTGACGGCACGGATTATGCACAGCTTGACAAAGATTTGGAGGGCCCGACAGCGATTGCGTTTGGGATTGAAGATGAGACTGCTCCGGCAAGAATTCTCAACAATTTTTCCAAAGAAGCAGAAGCGCTTCAGATAAAGAGTGCAATCGTGGATGGCGAGTACTATGACGAGAATGCGGTTAAGGTTCTTGCAACAATTCCGTCCAAGGACGAGCTTATTTCCAAATTGCTTGGAAGCCTGCAGTCGCCTATTACAAACTTTGCCCGTGTCGTTAAGCAAATTGCAGAAGCGCAGGGTGAAGCAGCAGAAGCATAGAAATTTGTGATTAGTTATTAAAAATTAAAATGGAGGAATGTAAAATGACAACACAGGAATTTATCGACGCTATCAAAGCGATGAGCGTAATGGAATTAAATGATTTAGTAAAAGCATGTGAGGAAGAATTTGGCGTATCTGCAGCAGCAGGCGTAGTTGTTGCAGCAGCAGGTGCAGACGGTGCGGCAGGAGCTGCAGAGAAAGACGAGTTTGATGTAGAATTGACAGAAGTAGGCGCTTCTAAAGTTAAAGTTATCAAAGTTGTCCGCGAAGTTACAGGTCTTGGTCTGAAAGAAGCAAAAGACGTAGTAGACGGAGCTCCTAAAGTAATCAAAGAGGGCGCAAGCAAAGAAGAAGCAGAAGATATTAAGAAGAAGCTCGAAGATGAGGGCGCTAAAGTTACTCTTAAATAATAAAGCTGTAAGATTATTACCTGAATAAAACATTTTAGCAGAAACAGGGAATGCATAATCATGTTAGGAGAGAATCACTCGTTATGAGTACTAATTCTTTTCGATGATTATGGTTTCCCTGTTTTTTGTAGCCATTGGTGGAGGAGATAGTGGTGTATTACGACAAAATTGGCGTCAAACACCCCTTGCTTCCCTGTGAGGAAAGGGATATAATAAAAGTAGAAATACATTTCTTACTGACTGAAAGCACAAATTATCTATAAATATAAAAGAACAGGGAGCATACAGAATGCGAAAAGTATTTTCGCAGTTTGCACCGGAATGGAGGGCATTGTGGCAAAACAACAGATTATATCCATTAGTCGTGAATATGGAACCGGAGGACGCGAGATTGCGCAAAAAATTGCACAAGATTTGGGATTGCAGCTCTACGACCGGAACATGTTAGAGGAGATTGCACAGGAAAAGAACATTAAGCCGGAAATGTTAGAAAGTGTTGACGAGAAGCCGAGAAACCGCCTGTTATCACGGCGGGTGAAAGGACATTCCAACTCAATGGAAGAGAATCTGGCGCAGATGCAGTTTGATTTTCTGCGAAAGAGAGCGGACAGCGGAGAATCGTTTGTCGTTTTGGGGCGCTGCTCGGAAACCGTTTTAAAAGACAGGGAGGGACTTGTGTCCGTCTTTGTTGTGGGGGATGAAGAGACAAAATTGCGTCATACGATGGACAAGTTTGGGATATCAAAGCAGGAGGCGGTGTTTAAGTGTGAGCGCCATGACAGGTCGAGAAAGAGATATCATAATTATTTTTCAGATTTCAAATGGGGCGATTCCAGAAATTATGATATCTGTATCAATAGCAGTCTGCTTGGAATAGAGGGAACAGCAGAGATTCTGGAGGCATTTATTAATAAATTGTCATAGTGGCAGCCAGACGAAATAAAAGTGTTTCACCGGATGGAGAGAGTGTGTGTTTTTAACCGCACTCTTTGTTTTTTATCTTATAGTAAAGTTCTTTGCGTTGCATTTCTTGGACAACGCTTTTTTGGGGACAAAAAAAGTACCTGACAAATGCTTGACAGCAGACTACATTTGTGGTACGATAGAAAATGCACTATTGTGGTATGGTAGGCTTAATAACCCTATTTGATAACAGTATACCACAGTTTTGTAGAAAAGACAAGGAGTGAAATCATCAATGGAGAAAAACAGAATACGCCCTGTCCAAGTTGGCAAAGGCGTCAGAATGAGCTACTCAAAACAGAAAGAAGTATTGAAGATGCCGAACCTGATTGAGGTACAGACTGATTCGTACAAATGGTTTCTGGAAGAGGGTTTAAATGAAGTCTTCCGCGATATTTCGCCAATTGCGGATTACAACGGCAATTTGAGCCTTGAATTTGTGAGCTTTGAATTGTGCAAAGATGATGTGAAATATTCCATCGAGGAGTGTAAGGAGCGTGATGCAACTTATGCAGCGCCGTTAAAAGTAAAGGTGAGACTCCATAATAATGAGACAGAGGAAATCAGTGAGCATGATATATTTATGGGTGATTTACCGCTAATGACTGCGACCGGTACATTTATTATCAATGGCGCGGAGCGTGTAATTGTCAGTCAGTTAGTTCGTTCTCCCGGAATTTATTATGGAATTGCTCACGATAAGATTGGTAAGGAATTGTATTCTTCAACTGTTATTCCAAACCGTGGCGCATGGTTGGAATATGAGACAGACTCCAATGATATATTTTACGTTCGTGTAGATAGAAATAGAAAGGTGCCGATTACGGTGCTTCTCCGTTCGCTCGGTATAGGAACCAATCAGGAGATTTTGGATATGTTTGGTGATGAGCCGAAGATTCGGGCGAGCTTTGCCAAAGACCCTTCCGATAATTATCAGGATGGTCTGTTGGAATTATATAAAAAGCTCCGTCCTGGTGAGCCTTTGGCTGTGGACAGTGCAGAGAGCCTGATTCACAATATGTTTTTTGACGTGCGGCGTTATGATCTGGCGAAAGTCGGACGTTACAAATTCAATAAAAAACTGGCATTCCGTAACCGTATTGTCGGCTTCACTTTGGCAGAGGATGCCGTGAGTCAGGAGACCGGCGAAGTAATCGCGGAGGCCGGAACGATGGTCACGGAAGAGCTGGCCGTGCAGATTCAGAATGCCGCTATTCCGTTTGTTATGATGGATACCGAGGAAGGCCATGTTGCCAAAGTTCTCTCCAACATGATGGTAGATTTGCATACATTCCTGCCGGAAGCGGATAAGAGTGAATTAGGTATTACGGAAGAAGTTTATTTCCCAAAATTAAAGGAAATTTTAGAAGAATATGACAATTTGGAAGACCGCTATGAGGCGATTAAGAAAAGTGTTGCCCTGCTGATTCCAAAGCACATAACCAAAGAAGATATTTTTGCTTCCATCAACTACAATATTCATTTGGAATACGGATTGGGAAATGACGATGATATTGACCACTTGGGGAACCGCCGGATTCGTGCGGTTGGAGAACTGTTACAAAATCAGTACCGCATCGGTCTTTCCCGTATGGAGCGCGTTGTGCGTGAGCGTATGACGACGCAGGATATCGAGGGGATTTCCGCACAGTCACTGATTAATATTAAGCCGGTAACAGCAGCGGTAAAAGAATTTTTCGGAAGTTCCCAGTTGTCGCAGTTTATGGATCAGAACAACCCTCTGTCGGAGTTGACGCACAAACGTCGTCTGTCGGCGCTCGGGCCGGGCGGTTTGTCCCGTGATAGAGCCGGATTTGAGGTGCGCGACGTACACTATTCCCATTATGGAAGAATGTGTCCGGTAGAGACTCCCGAGGGACCGAATATCGGTTTGATTAACTCGCTGGCATCGTATGCGCGTATTAATGAGTACGGTTTTGTCGAGGCTCCGTATCGCAAAGTAGACAAGACGGATCCGAAAAACCCGCTTGTTACGGATGAAGTTGTCTATATGACGGCGGATGAAGAAGACCGCTATCATGTAGCGCAGGCCAATGAGCAGTTAGATGAAAACGGTCATTTTGTCCGCAAGAACATTTCTGGTCGTTTCCGTGAAGAGACATCGGAATTTGAGCGCAGCAAAATTGACTATATGGACGTTTCACCGAAGATGGTATTTTCCGTGGCGACAGCGATGATACCGTTCTTGGAGAATGACGATGCCAACCGTGCATTGATGGGTTCCAACATGCAGCGTCAGGCAGTGCCGCTTCTTGTCACGGAAGCTCCTGCGGTAGGAACCGGTATGGAAATGAAAGCGGCCGTCGATTCCGGAAACTGTGTTGTCGCCAAAGAGGGCGGCAGGGTAGAGCGCGCAGAGACAAACCGCGTGCTGATACGCAAAAAAGACGGCAATATTGATGAATATAAATTATCTAAGTTTGTCCGCAGTAATCAGGGCACATGTATGAACCAGAGGCCGATTGTGATAAAGGGAGAAGAAGTAGAGGCAGGACAGGTGATTGCAGACGGCCCGTCCACCGCCGGCGGTGAGATTGCGCTTGGCAAGAATCCACTCATCGGCTTTATGACATGGGAAGGTTACAATTACGAGGATGCTGTCCTTTTGAGTGAGAGACTGGTACAGGAGGATGTTTATACTTCCGTTCATATCAATGAATACGAGACGGAGGCGCGTGACACCAAACTGGGGCCGGAAGAGATTACGAGAGATGTGCCGGGAGTCGGTGATGATGCCTTAAAGGATTTGGATGAATACGGTATCATTCGTATCGGTGCGGAAGTTCGTGCCGGAGATATTCTCGTCGGAAAGGTTACGCCGAAAGGTGAGACGGAACTGACGGCAGAGGAGAGACTTCTTCGGGCTATATTCGGAGAAAAGGCACGAGAAGTTCGGGATACTTCTCTTCGCGTTCCTCACGGTGAGTTTGGTATTGTAGTAGATGCCAAAGTATTTACCCGTGAAAATGGAGACGAATTGTCGCCAGGCGTCAACCAGACCGTTCGTATTTATATCGCTCAGAAGAGAAAGATTCAGGTCGGCGATAAGATGGCAGGACGCCACGGTAATAAGGGTGTCGTTTCCCGTGTATTGCCGGTAGAAGATATGCCGTTTCTGCCGAACGGACGTCCGTTGGATATCGTTCTGAATCCGCTGGGCGTGCCATCCCGTATGAATATCGGTCAGGTATTGGAAATCCATTTGAGTCTGGCGGCCAAGGTACTTGGTTTTAATGTGGCGACTCCGGTATTTGACGGTGCAAACGAAATTGATATTATGGATACTCTGAAGCTGGCAAACGATTATGTCAATACGCCGCTGGAAGAGTTTGAAAAGAAATATAAAGATATTCTTGAGCCGCAGGTAATGGAATATCTAATCAACAATCAGGAATACAGAAAAGAATGGGCAGGCGTGCCGATTAAGGAAGATGGAAAAGTCCAGCTCCGCGACGGCCGTACCGGCGAGTATTTTGACGGAGAGGTAACGATTGGCTTCATGCACTATTTGAAGCTCCACCACTTGGTTGATGATAAAATCCACGCCCGTTCGACAGGCCCTTATTCACTGGTTACGCAGCAGCCGCTTGGCGGTAAGGCACAATTTGGCGGACAGCGCTTCGGAGAGATGGAAGTATGGGCGCTGGAAGCGTATGGCGCCGCTTATACGCTGCAGGAGATTTTGACGGTTAAGTCCGACGATGTAGTGGGCCGTGTGAAAACATACGAGGCAATTATCAAAGGTGACAACATTTCTGAACCCGGCATTCCGGAGTCCTTTAAGGTATTGCTCAAAGAGCTGCAGGCGCTGGGACTGGATGTCTCTGTTCTGGACGAAGAGGGCGAAGAGATTCAGATGGCGGAGACGTTGGAAGATGGCTCGAATGAAAATGTAAATGAGCTCATCAATGATAAGAGTTATGAAATCGGAGACGAATCCTTTGAGGCTGCCGGTTTCCGTGAAACGGAACTGGAGGGGCTGGATGACGACAGCAGCATCGGTGTAGAAGGATAGAAAGGACGGTATATATATGCCACAGTATGGTAATGAAATGGAAAAGACGTTAATTTACGATAAAATTAAAATCCGCCTGGCATCTCCGGATAAAATCCGTGAGTGGTCGCGTGGCGAAGTAAAGAAGCCGGAGACGATTAATTATCGTACTTTGAAGCCGGAAAAGGATGGACTATATTGCGAGCGCATTTTCGGGCCAAGCAAAGACTGGGAATGTCATTGTGGGAAGTACAAGAAAGTGCGTTATAAGGGCGTAGTCTGTGACCGCTGCGGTGTCGAAGTAACAAAATCCAGTGTCCGCCGCGAGCGCATGGGCCATATTGAACTGGCTGCACCGGTTTCCCATATCTGGTATTTTAAAGGGATTCCGAGCCGGATGGGCCTGATACTCGATATTTCTCCTAAAGTACTGGAGAAAGTACTGTACTTTGCTTCTTATATTGTTTTGGAATCCGAAGTGCCGGATATTCAGGTAAAACAAGTGCTTTCCGAGCAGGAATATCAGAAAGCGCGTGAAGATTACGGCGATGTTTTCCGTGTCGGTATGGGAGCAGAATCCATTCAGGAATTGTTGCAGAGAATCGACTTGGAAGAAGAATCTAATGAATTAAAGACAGAGTTGAAAGCATCGACCGGACAGAAACGCGCGCGTATTATCAAGAGATTGGAAGTAGTGGAAGCATTTCTTGAGTCGGGCAACA
Source organism: uncultured Eubacterium sp. (assembly GCA_910577295.1). Classification (GTDB taxonomy): domain Bacteria; phylum Bacillota; class Clostridia; order Lachnospirales; family Lachnospiraceae; genus Eubacterium_F. Next base: position 6,520 of record CAJTLS010000005.1, on the reverse strand, counting down.
GTCCCGATTGGATGATAATGACAGTAATTCCGGTCATCCCGCCGGATTTGCGTCCGATGGTACAGTTGGATGGCGGACGTTTTGCGACGTCTGATTTGAATGATTTGTACCGCCGGATTATTAACCGCAATAACCGTCTGAAGAGATTGCTTGAACTGGGAGCTCCGGATATTATTGTGCGCAACGAAAAACGTATGCTTCAGGAAGCGGTAGATGCGTTGATAGACAACGGACGCCGCGGTCGTCCGGTTACAGGGCCGGGAAATCGTGCGCTGAAATCTCTTTCGGATATGCTGAAAGGAAAACAGGGACGCTTCCGTCAGAATTTGCTCGGTAAGCGTGTTGACTACTCCGGCCGTTCGGTTATCGTCGTTGGGCCGGAACTCAAAATCTATCAGTGCGGTCTGCCAAAAGAAATGGCAATCGAGCTGTTTAAACCGTTTGTTATGAAAGAACTTGTGGCAAATGGAACGGCTCACAATATAAAAAATGCGAAGAAAATGGTAGAGAAACTCGAGCCTGCCGTATGGGATATTCTGGAAGAAGTGATTCGGGAACATCCGGTTATGCTGAATCGTGCCCCTACGCTTCACCGTCTGGGAATTCAGGCGTTTGAACCAATCCTTGTAGAAGGAAAGGCAATCAAACTTCACCCATTGGTATGTACTGCGTTTAACGCCGATTTTGACGGTGACCAGATGGCTGTGCATTTGCCGTTATCAGTAGAAGCACAGGCAGAATGCCGTTTCCTTCTCTTATCGCCGAACAACCTGTTGAAGCCATCGGACGGCGGCGCCGTAGCCGTGCCGTCACAGGATATGCTTCTTGGTATTTATTATCTGACACAGGAGCGTACCGAAGAGCAGGGCGCAAAGGGTACCGGCAGATATTTTAAAGATATGAACGAAGCAATTATTGCTTACGAGAATCATGAAATAACTCTCCATGCGAGAATCAAGATTCGCCGTTTTGGGGAGAATGCACAGGGCGAGATGGAATCCCGTGTCATAGAATCTACTTTGGGACGTTTCATTTTCAATGAAATAATCAGTCAGGACCTCGGTTTTGTTGACCGTAGTGATCCAGACAATTTCCTTAAGTTAGAAGTAGATTTCCACGTAGGAAAGAAACAGTTAAAACCGATTTTGGAAAAATGTATTAATAACGAGGGTGCGACAAAGACGGCGGAAACGTTAGATGCCATCAAGGCGCTCGGTTATAAATATTCCACGAAAGCAGCGATGACGGTTTCTATTTCCGATATGGAAGTGCCGGCGACGAAGAAAGACTTATTAAAGAAAGCAGAAGAGACGGTTGAAATTATTTCTCAAAAATACCGCCGCGGTCTGTTGACCGAAGAAGAGCGTTACAAGTCGGTTGTCGAGACGTGGAAAGAAGCGGATGCTCAGATTACCCATGACCTGCTGAGTGGTTTGGATGAATTAAATAATATATATATGATGGCAGACTCCGGCGCCCGTGGTTCGGATAAGCAGATTAAGCAGCTTGCCGGAATGCGTGGTATGATGGCGGATACGTCGGGCCGTACGATTGAGCTGCCGATTAAGTCGAATTTCCGTGAGGGACTGGACGTATTGGAATATTTTATTTCCGCTCATGGCGCGCGTAAAGGATTGTCCGATACAGCGTTGCGTACAGCCGATTCGGGATACTTGACAAGACGATTGGTAGATGTCTCTCAGGAATTGATTATCCGTGAAACGGATTGCTGTGTGAATCGTAAATCCGATGAAATTCCGGGTATGTGGATAAGCGCATTCATGGATGGACGTGAAGTGATTGAGACGTTGGAAGAACGTATTACCGGACGTTATTCCTGCGAGACGATAAAAGATGACAATGGGGATGTTATTGTAAAGGCGAATCATATGATTACGCCAAAGCGCGCCGCCCGCATTGTTAATACAAAAGCAATTATTGATGCAGGAGATAAAGCACAGGTTAAAATTCGTACGATACTGACCTGCAAGTCTCATGTAGGTATTTGTACAAAATGTTATGGTTCTAACATGGCGACAAAAGAACCGGTACAGGTAGGAGAGGCAGTTGGTATTATTGCCGCCCAGTCGATTGGTGAGCCGGGTACACAGCTTACCATGCGTACATTCCATACCGGTGGTGTTGCTGGTGATGATATAACACAGGGTCTTCCCCGTGTCGAGGAGCTGTTCGAGGCAAGAAAACCGAAAGGTCTTGCTATTATTTCCGAATTTGCAGGAAAAGTACAGCTCCGTGAGACAAAGAAAAAGAGGGAAGTAGTCATTACAAACGACGAAACCGGGCAGAGTAAGGCGTATCTGATACCGTACGGTTCTCGTGTTAAAGTGTTGGAGGGGCAGGAGCTGGAAGCTGGAGATGAACTGACCGAAGGTAGTGTGAATCCGCATGACATCCTGAAAATCAGAGGTGTCCGTGCCGTACAGGATTATATGCTGCGTGAAGTTCAGCGTGTTTATCGTCTGCAAGGTGTAGAAATTAATGATAAGCACATTGAAGTAATTGTTCGCCAGATGTTGAAGAAGATTCGCATTGAGAATAACGGTGCTTCGGATTTTCTACCGGGTGTGCTTGTTGATGCTCTGGAGTATGAGGATGTTGTAGAGCAGATGAAAGCAGAGGGAAAAGAAGCGCCGGAAGGAAAGCAGATTATTCTCGGAATTACGAAAGCGTCGCTGGCAACAAGTTCATTTTTGTCGGCAGCATCTTTTCAGGAGACGACAAAAGTTCTCACAGATGCAGCGATAAAGGGTAAGGAGGATCCATTAATTGGCCTGAAAGAAAACGTTATAATAGGTAAATTAATTCCTGCCGGAACCGGAATGAAACGATACCGCAACATCCGCATTCATAGTGATTTGACAGACAATCTTGACCCGTCTGAGCCGGAGGAAATCAGAGGTGCAGAGGGATTTGCAGGAGCCAGAGGATTGGAAACTACTGCTACGCAGGAGGGATTTGTCATAAGCGATGATGTCGGAATGACCTTTGCGGAAGAGGAGGAGATTGCCTTAACGGAAGTTTCGGAGGAACCGGTGACTGTCGAGGAGTAGGTGAAGGCAACGCAAGAAATGGAGGAAAAAATGAGAGTAAGAGAGTTAAAACAACTATCCAAACAATTAGTAGCATTAGTATTAGCGGCAACGCTCATCCTTGGACTGCAGCCGGTGACTGCCAGAGCTGCAGAGTACAAGGAAGTCAAAGAAATCCGCCTTGCTGCGGATGAAGTGACAGTGTGGCCGGAATTTGAGCAGGTATCCGCAAAATTCCAGCTTGTATGGGAAGATAACACGGTTTCCCCGATGTACAGTATGTTTGCCACATCCCGTATGTATATAAACGAAATGGGTTCAAACGCATATTTTCATTCAGAAAAAGATTTGTATGGGAATGTTAAATACGGTGTGAAAGCAAGATTGAAATCGGCTCTCTTTACTGGAGCGGTAAAGACGGTTTCTGTGAAAAATACGGCGAATAAGTTTGAGACATATCAAGTAGGAACGAAAGTGCCGTTAAAGCCAAATGAAGAAAAAGTCTACTATATGAGTAGTGCGACGGAGGCAAAGCATATGCTCGCCTGCAGCAATGAGAATGTAGATGTAACCTTGTATTCTCTGGCGGATGACAGTTCTTTTGCACCGGGAAGATTTTATTTGTCAAAATTAAATGGCGGCTATTATGTTCATGCCGTAAACCGGACGAATGCAGTAGCGAATTTCCGTATGATGAATATAAAGGATACTGCCAGTCTCAATACTTTGCTCGAATACAAGGCAGGTCAGACGGTCGCTCTGGGTGCGGGAGAAACTGCAACCTATCGGTTTAAGGGAAATTCAACGTATAAGGTCAATAACACTGGAAACGGTTCCTGCTTCTATTATAGTCTCGCGGGTACGGAGTCGCATAATCGATACTTTCTTAAAGATGAAGAGGAAGATGTAAAGGGCGATTATCTGCTTGTGTTTATGGGGCCGGAGACAGGAACGGCGACAATGAGCGTAAACGATGTGACAAATCCAGCGAATAATATAAGCGGCGCAGCGCCAAAAGAACAATGGGTTCAGCCGAGAGACGATAAAAAGGATGATGGCAAAGGTGGTTCCGTAAAAGGGAAACAAGTTACCGTAGGGAAAGCTGTTTTCAAAGCGGTTTCAGAGACGACAGCAATGCTCGCAAAGATTAAAAACGCAAAGAAGCTCACTTCTTATAAGGTACCTGCTACGGTTACGATTGCCGGAAAGAAATTAAAGGTAGTATCAATTTCCGGAGGCGCATTTAAGAACTGTAAGAAATTGAAGAAGATAACGATCCCTGCCAGCGTGAAAACGATTAAGGGAAATGCATTTAAAAATTGTAAAAAATTAAAAACTGTTATCGTTAAAAATGCAAAGACATTAAAAGTAAGTAAAAACGCATTTAAGGGCTGTAAGAAAATTACTTTTAAAGTTAAAAAAGCGCAGATTAAGAAGTTCAAAAAGGCTTTGAAGAAAGCGAAAATTGGTTGCAAATGTAACGTAAAAAAATAATAAGGGATAAATCAAATGCGTAAGAAAACATGGGATAAAACATATATCACGTATTTGATACCGATAGTAATGGCAGTAGTAATACTGCCATTACTTGTCGCGTATCGGGAGGTTGAAAATTTGCTGGCAGGAGCCGGATGGCAAAATCCAAGTCCTGTGATGGCGGATATTTTTTTATGTGTAAAAAAAGAGTTTGTATTTGTCATTGTTGGAGTTATTTTGTTCTGTATGCTCTGTTTCCTGCTTCTTGGCAGAAAAATATTTACAATGCCAAAAACATTCGCCCTGCTTGGCGGATATCTGTTTCTGGCTCTGTTATCTACTCTGTTTGGTGAGGATTCAAAAACTTCATGGCGCGGTGCACTTGAGATGATGCAGCCGGTCGGCGCCCTAATCGGATATCTTTTGCTTTTCTATTATGTATATATTGTCGTTAACGGTGAAAAGAACAGGAAGACGGATATGCTTTCCTTTCTCAACCGGATTTTTGTAGTTGCCGGTTTGTTGCTGTCCGTCTGTGGCGTACTTCAAATCTTTGGCTGCGATTATCTGAATTGGGATTGGCTGCGGCAGTTGTTGGGGCTTGCCAATGTCTCCCTCGTGGAAAGTGAACGTATTGTAATCACGTTATATCATTCTAATTATGTCGGTACTATGATGGTGTTATTAATACCCTTCTCATATGTTGGATTTCATAGGGAGGCAACATATGTCTGGCGTGGTATCTGCCTTGTGTCGCTCATCGGCATGATGATGTGCCTCTATGGCTCCCAATCAAGGGCGGGGATTTTTGCACTGGTTGGTATTGCAATTTTGGCATTTTTATTTGCTGTTTTACAAAGAAAACAAAACAGAAGGCAGATTATTATAGAAGCTGTTGTTGTTTTTGTCGCTTCCGTGCTTCTCTTTTTGTTCGTTGACTATGTGCAGGGGCACAAATTAAGCGCCCGTTTTATGCATCCAGATACGAAAAAAATGGCTTCTTCCGGCTTTTCATCCATTGAGACGAGTGCGCAAAATGTTGTATTTGAAAAGAAAGGCGTTCTTTTGCGAGCGAATTGGCGTAAGAAAAAGGGGAACCTGAAGCTCACGTTAAGGGATGGAGATGGCAAAGAACTGACTTGTATCGCCGGAGTGCCAAAAGATATTGCGAAGTTAAAGAAGACGTCGTTGGCGAGAGCGCGCAAAGACGCTCCGGTTTATCAGATTGAGGATAATCGCTATCAGGGAATTTATGTACAGGCCAACAGTTATTTTGAGGGAGAGAAAAGATACGATGGATACACTTTTTTCTGTGGAAACCGGGCATGGTTTTTTGCCCGCCATAAGGGGAGGTATCAATTCCTGAACCGTATAGGGCGCTGGGACGATTGTATTGCCTCGCAAAATGCGCTGCCAAAGGCATTCTATCCATTTGCTTCTTATCGGGGATATGCATGGTCTAAGACGATAGCAAAACTGCCGCAGACGTTGTTCATTGGCGTGGGGCCGGATAATTTTGAACGGTTTTTCCCGAATAACGATTATGCGTCAAAGGCGCTTTGCAAACTGGATTCCGTGATTTACAACAGGCCGCATAATTGGTTTTTACAGATGGCGGCGGAAACGGGCGTAAGCTCTGCGATATTGATTCTTTGCTTTTTAATATTGTATTTTGTCAAGGCGCTTCGTACCGCCATGTCAGTTCGGGAAAAGGAAATCGATAGGGAGCAGATGTTGTGTTATGCCTGTTTTATCTCTGTTACGGGGTATGTCATTACGTCCCTGTTCTGTGATTCCATGATTGTCACCGCCCCTATTTTCTGGGTTATTTTGGGAGTTGGATTTGCTTTGGCAGAAAGAACTCGGACAGGAAAGAAAAAAATCGAAAAAATGTCAAAAAAAATATAAAAAAGGTGTTGACAAGAGAAAACTTCTTTGGTAAGATAGTATTCGCTGACGCAGTAAAGAACATTTACTGATGAAGCAAGTTCCGG
>CAJTLS010000004.1:151005-151217 GCA_910577295.1 uncultured Eubacterium sp. | reverse complement strand
AGCGCGCTGCGCGCCTGCTCCAAGTCTGCTTCATAAAATTTGCTGTCTTTGCTGTTAAGCAAAATAATATGACCTCCGCGAAGACCCTTTTCACGATATAAGGCGGCATAATCCGCCGCCTGCATATCTGAAACATAATTTTCTCTAGCATAATCCGCTTCGTCGGAAAGGCTGCCCCCCACAATCTGTTTCACCTTACCGTTATGAATATC
>CAJTLS010000004.1:141596-150932 GCA_910577295.1 uncultured Eubacterium sp. | reverse complement strand
AGTTTCTCGTGTCGGAACAAAACTATTTGCTTTCGCTCAGAAGCAAATAGTTATAGCGGACAAGTTCGCATTGTGAAAAATCAGCGCACCAGCGTGATTTTTCAACCTATCCTCCTGCTTTTACAATCCAAGTATATTCTCAACCGTATTTTGCATCTCGTCTTTGTCACATACCAATTGATGAACAACAGGCGCCGTACGGATTTCTTCAATCGCCGCCGGTATTTTGACGCCGGAAATTTTGTTGAGCTCATCTACCAGTTCAAAGTCCGTCATGCCGTCGTATTTTTCCTTATCAATTGCTTCCATGACGCTTCTTGTAAACTTGTATGGACTAGCCGTAGAGGCAATCACCGTCTTGACCCCCGATGTCTCAGCCATATCATAATATACATGGGATGCCACGGATGTATGAGGGTCCAAAATGTAGTTGGTGCCATCATATACCTTTTTTATATTTTTCTTCGTCTCTTCCTCTGTTGCATATCCTCCTGCAAAACAAGAGAGCTTCTCTCTCATCGCAGGCGTTATCTCGTATTCTCCCTGACTTGCAAGCGCTTCCATCAACGCCTTTGTTTTGTCCGAATCTTCTCCCGCAATATGATAAATCAATCTCTCTAAGTTACTGGAAATCAAAATGTCCATCGATGGAGAGGACGTCAGGATAAACTCCCTCTTACGGTCATATTTTCCCGTACAGAAAAAGTCATACAGTACTTTATTTTCATTGGATGCACAATACAACATCTCTATCGGAAGCCCCATATTCTTTGCATAATACGCCGCCAATATGTTGCCAAAATTGCCCGTTGGTACGACGACATTAATCTTTTCTCCTCCGGAAATCTCTCCCTGTTTTATTAATTGTCCGTAGGCGTACACATAATAAACAATCTGTGGCACAAGCCGTCCGATATTAATCGAATTTGCCGACGAAAACTGAAATCCTTTCTCATTCATACGTTTTGCCAGTTCCGCAGAGTTAAACATCTTCTTGACGCCGGTCTGCGCATCGTCAAAATTGCCAATAATACCAACTACATCCGTATTTTCGCCTTTCTGTGTCAACATCTGCTTTTCCTGAATCGGACTCACGCCGTTTTTCGGGTAAAAGACAATGATACTAGTTCCCGGCACATCTGCAAATCCTGCCAGTGCGGCTTTACCCGTATCACCGGAAGTCGCCGTCAAAATAACAATCTCATTGTTCACATGATTCTTTTTCGCGGAAGTCGTCATCAGATAAGGCAGAATCGAGAGCGCCATATCTTTAAAAGCAATCGTCCTCCCGTGAAATAACTCCAAATAATATGCGTTATCTTTCTTTACTAACGGAGCAATCTCTCCGGTATCAAATTTATCATCATATGCACCGTGAATACACGCTTTGAGTTCCTCTTCCGTAAAATCACCGAAAAATAGCTTCATCACTTCATAAGCCGTCTCCTGATAAGTCATGGAAGACAACTTTTCCCATTCTATATCAAAAGACGGGATAGTCTCCGGTACATAAAGACCTCCATCTTCTGCCAGTCCTTTTAAAATAGCCTGTGAAGCGCTAACCCGCTCTTTCTTATTTCTTGTACTCTCATACATGACAGCCATAATCACTCAATCCTTTACTATAAGATTTCTTGCGCAAATACGCATAACTACCTTATAGAATACCATGAGTTTCTGTTTTTCGCAAGATAGCAGTCTTTACTATTTAAAAAATTCGTGACATCCATATTCATATAATCGCTTCAAATCCCTGTCAAACCAGCGTATATTCCCCGCATCAGAACCGGCACGGTACATAAAATACAAAGCGCCTTTTGTATTGTCTTTCTCTTTTAATGCCTTTTCGACTGCCTTTTTTGTCAGTGAAGAGACGGAAACACGATAATAACTGCCGTTACTGATTGGCGAGAACTGCCGGTGGGCAAATACAACACCTCTCACTGTGTCAGGAAAATGATTCGACTTAATCCGGTTAATAATAACATTGGCGACCATTTGCCGTCCGGTCACGTTCTGGTCTCCGGCTTCCGCCTCGACAATACGCTCTAAAATCCGGCGGCTTCTTTTGTTTATCGGAATACGGTAGCGAATTATCGTCTTCACTTCCCGGCGCGCCATTTCATCTTCCTGAGTGCCACTCATCCGCTCCTGTTCTTCACTCTCCCGAATCCCCTGATAACAAAAACGGCCGTTTTCCGTCAACGACATAATTTGCTCTGCTTTCTTCCGTATGGGAATAATCATCTCATCCAGCCTGACAGTCGGTTTTTCCGTCTCCGGATACCAGCCGATAGACAAGACGACAACTAACATACAATAAATTGCAAATACTAATTTCCTTTTCTTCACATTTCCTCCATTCCGAAATCTGAACCTTTCGCTGCATTTAACCATACATACAACATTTCTGATTTCTTCTTGAGCGCTATCAGATATTTATAGTATATGCAGTTTCTTCTTAAATATTACAAAATTGTTACAATTTAGTTCACATTCATGCAATAATTAGGTATTGATTTTCTCCCTCATTTACAATACAATAAGGTACAGTTCTTATTTGATTTAACCGTAACATTTTACAGAAAGGTATCGGAGGTAGAACAATGCTGGCAGGCGTTTATCGTATCCAAAAAAAAGATGGCACCGCTTCTTATCGCAGTTCCATCACATTTTCCGGCAAACATATCAGTTTGGGAAGTTTCTCTTCCGAGGGAGAAGCACATGAGGCATATCGCACGGCAGATTTCCTCTTGCACGATACTTCCGTATGCATTGAACATTACGAAAACAGTCCGCTCCCTTTTAACAAATGGGTCACTCTAATCAACTTCCGTGACAATGAAATTTATATTAAAACTCCAATTTATTTGTATAAACATTACTTTTACTACTATTTCTCACCGGACGATTTCTACATTTTTGATATTGACGACCTCTTCTATTACTCCACACGGACGATAAGCCGGCGAGGCGGCCATCTGTTTGTTGCCGACTACGGCATGCAGGTAAATATTCTTTCCCGTTTCGGAATTAAAAACTATAGCACCGCCGGCAGGGACTACCTTTTCATCAACGGCAATACAAAAGATTTCCGCTACGCCAATATTGAAGTCATCAACCGTTTTCACGGTGTGAGAAAAAAAATGAAAAGCGGAAAACCCGTATATGAAACAAAAATTCACTGGAACGGCGACTGGATTGTCGGCCGCTATGATAACGAAACAGAAGCTGCCGTTGCCTACAACAAAGCAGCTTCCACGCTTATTACAAAAGGATATATAAAAGATTATCCGGTGAACTATATTGAAGAATTATCGGATGAGGAATACCGCACACAATATCGCAAGGTAAGCATTTCTCCCCGCATATTAAATCTCAAAGAACTCCCATAAACAATAGGAGAAAATACACAATAATGAGAAGCCCGTTTGTAATCGAGCCAATCGTCGGCGTCACCACGTAAATTTCTTCTTTTCGATAACATTTTATCGCCAAAACAAATCCAATGATACTCACCACCATCGATATCATTCCTATCACACCGACAAAAATTCCTGCCTTTCCTCTCACTTCACCAGAAAAAACACATAAGGCAATAAGCGTTGCGAGAGAGAGACCGCCCAAAATAGCAGAAATAATCCCCATCGGCGGATGGCTGCGGTCGGTAAATTGTATTTTCTTACGCTTTCCAAATCGAATCTGCATAAGGATTCCCCTTTCCTTATTTTCCAAAGACTCCAATTAGTTTCTTCGAAATATAATATATGATATATCCCAATAAGACACCGGATGTATTCAGCAGCAAATCATCTACATCAAAACATCCTACTTTCGTAACTAACTGGACAAATTCAATGACTAGACTAAACAGGAAACCCAATAATAAGACAAAAAGCATGCTGCGGAAATAGTGTCCCCGATAAACAACGTCCTTTCGCTGCTCACGATACATGACCGGCACTAAAAAGCCAAACGGCATGAACACGACAACATTTCCCACTAAATTAATCAAGAAAAGCAATGTGCCAATCTTCTCTCTGTTATACCAATACCGTTTTATTTCCTTAAATAATTCGAGATTATATTTGTATGTTTCATAGGGTTCTGTCCGGCCGTATTCTTCACTAAAAAACAAAAAGTATACAAGTAAAATCATGTAGCAGATAAAGCACAGGGTCAAAACATTACTTATGAAGCGTTTCACATTTTCCTCCTATCCGCGAAGCGACGCTTATGATTGTCTCAATGACACTCCTAATGTTTCCAAATTAGATAAAATTTTATCCATGACAACAGTGATATCTTTATCTTCCAGCGTACGGTCTTTCGCACGGAAACGAATGGAGTAGGCCAACGATTTTTCATCTTTCCCTACATTGTCTCCCTCATAAATGTCAAACAGATGATAATCTTCCAATAATTTCCCGCCGCTCCTGCGAATCACCTCTTCCACCTGTCCGGCAAGAACCGTCTTTTTCATAACAAGGGAAATATCTCTTGTTACTGCCGGAAATTTAGCCACGCCTTTGTATTTAATGTCAAAATCGGCCTTATCGGCAAGTACAGCAACATCAAGTAAGGCAACGTATGTCTTCGTTCCCAAATCATAGTTGTCTGCCACTTCTGGATGTATTTCCCCTAAACATCCGACGGTTTCACCACTCATTAAAATGATATCCGCCTGTCTGCCCGGATGAAGATAAGGACGCTCTTCTGGCTTGTATGAAACCGGTATGCGAATCCCCAGCTTATCCAGAATAACTTCTACACAGCCTTTCAAATCAAAGAAATCTCCCTCTCCATACATACCGAGAGTCAACATCATTTTCTCTTCCGGCAATTCCTCTAACGGAAGCGATTTTGGTAAATATACATTCGCCAGTTCATAAAGCCGGACGTCTTTATTTCTGTGGTTAAAATTAGTTGCCAGAGAAGTAAGCATACCATTGAGCGGCGTTGTACGCATAATACTGTAATCGACACCAAGCGGATTCGAGATTTCTACCACCTCGCGAAGTTTACTATCTTGCGGAATCAACAGCTTATCAAAGACTTTCGGACTTTCAAAGGAATATGTCATGCCCTCGGAAAATCCAAATTGCTCGACTACATTTCTTGCTATCTGACAAATACCCGTCTGATAGGACACCCCGCCCTGCGTTGCCTCGCCGCTTGGCAGCGTCGTAGGAATCTTATCATATCCATAAAAACGGGCTACTTCCTCTGCGAGGTCAGCCAGACGGAGTACATCCTGTCTCCACGTCGGAATTTGCACAACTTTTTTCTCTTTGTCCGGCGCAAGGTCGACCATACTCCAGTACTCGCACATCTGCTCTTCCGAAACGTCGATGCCGAGAAGCGCATTGATTTTATCCACATCATAAGGCACGCTGACAGGCTCTTTTTTATTTGGATATACATCGACACAGCCGCCAATGACCTCACCCGCACCAAGTTCTTCTATTAACTGGCAGGCGCGGTTCATTGCCGCCATCGTAGTATTCGGGTCGAGTCCTTTCTCAAATTTTGCCTGAGCGTCCGTGCGCATACCAATTTTCTTTCCTGAAAGACGAATGTTCGTTCCGTCAAAACAAGCCGCCTCGAAAAGCATCGTCTGTACGTCATCCGTAATTTTAGAATTTTCACCGCCCATAATACCGGCCACGCCTACTGATTTTTCTCCGTCGCATATCATCAGAACCGATTCATCCAAATCTCTTTCCTGTCCGTCCAGCGTCTGGAACTTCTCCCCGTCCTTCGCGCGTTTAACAACAATCTTTTTGCCTGCAATTGTTTGCAAATCATAGGCGTGCATTGGCTGACCGTACTCCTCCATCACATAGTTGGTAATATCGACAATATTATTGATAGGGCGTATACCGCTAGCCGCCAGACGTCGCTGCATCCATTCTGGAGATGGAGCAATTTTTATATTTTTCACTACGCGAGCCACATATCGGTAGCAGAGGTCTGTCGCCTCAATCTCAACGGAAATATAATCTTCCGTTTTCTCCTCATTGCCAACTTCTTTAATTACCGGCGGATGAAACGGTTTACGGAATGTTGCCGCCGCCTCTCTCGCTATTCCGATTACGCCAAAACAGTCCACACGGTTTGACGTCACCTCATATTCAAAATTTGAATCCCGAAGTCCGAGCAAGGCAATGGCATCGCTGCCAACCGCAGCATCTTTATACTCTGGATTATCGCTCAAAATATAAATGCCATCCTCCGCCGCATCTGGATAAAAATCTCTGGACGAACCAAGTTCTTCAATAGAACACATCATGCCGTTGCTTTCAACTCCACGAAGTTTTCCCTTTTTAATTTTGATTCCTCCGGGCGTTTTCTTTCCATCATGACCTCCTGCCACGCGCCCTCCGTCCAATACGACAGGAACTTTCTGACCCTCTTTTACATTCGGCGCACCGGTGACAATCTGTGTCGTCGTTCCTGTTTCGTCAATGGCAACCTGACAGACAACAAGTTTATCTGCGTCCGGATGCTTCTCAATCTTCTTAATCTCTCCGACAATTATTTTGTCGAGGTCGGCGTCAAATTTTTCATATCCCTCAACTTTTGTACCGGACATCGTCATTGCGTCCATATATTCCTGCTCTGTGCACTCAAGCTCCGGCACATACGCCTTAATCCATGATAATGGTGTATTCATCTTAACCCTCCATTTTAACTCATTTACAACCGCTTTTAAAACTGACTCAAAAACCGCTTGTCATTCTCATATAAAAGTCTCATGTCGTCAATTTCGTATTTCAATAGCGCAATGCGCTCAAGACCTACGCCAAACGCAAATCCCGTATACTCTTCTGGATTGATTCCACTCATTTCAAATACATGCGGATGTACCATGCCGCAGCCCAATATTTCAATCCAGCCCTCTCCCTTACAGAAGCGGCACCCTTTGCCCCCGCACTTAAAACAGGTTACATCCATCTCGGCGCTCGGCTCAGTAAAAGGAAAATGATGAGGTCGGAATTTTACTTTTGTCTTCTCCCCAAAAAGCTGTTTTGCAAATTGTTCTAACGTACCTTTTAAATCTGCAAAAGTTACATTCTTATCAATGACAAGGCCCTCAATCTGATGGAATGACGGTGAATGAGTGGCGTCTACATCATCGCTGCGGAACACCCGCCCCGGCGAAATCATCCGTATCGGCAGTTTCCCCTCCTCCATAACATGCACCTGTACCGAAGAGGTCTGCGTGCGAAGTACAATCTTATCATTAACATAGAACGTGTCCTGCTCATCCTTTGCCGGATGGTTCTCTGGAATGTTAAGCGCCTCAAAGTTATAATAATCATATTCTACTTCCGGGCCTTCCACAACCTCATATCCCATGCCGATAAAGATTTTTTCAACCTCTTCCAGTGTAATGGTATTCGGATGTCTGTGCCCTATCTCCATCTTCCGTCCTGGCAGCGTGACGTCAATGACTTCTGCTTTCATTTTTTCCTCACGGATTTTTCTCTCAAAAACCGCCTTTTTTTCTTCTAATTTTGTCTCTATTCTGTTTCTTGCCTCATTGACTAACTGTCCTACTTTCGGGCGCTCTTCCGGCGCCACGTCTTTCATGGACTTAAGTACGCTTGTCAACTCGCCTTTTTTTCCCAAAAATGCGACACGGATATCATTGAGCTTATCCAGTTCTACGGATGCTTCAATCTGTGTCATGGCATTACTTAAGATTGATTCCAACTTGTCTTTCATGTTTTTCTTCCTTTCTGCACAATCAGCTTCCTGTCCGGCGCCGCCCGCGTAAAAAAAAGCCCTTGCTCAGCAAGGGACGAATGTTTCCGCGGTACCACCCAGATTTCTGTCATCTGTCAGACAGACTCTTTTAATATGATAACGGATATCAGCCGTCATATTCTACTCGATAATACAATCTTTCAAAAATGAAACTCCGGTGAGAAATTCAATCGCTTCCTGAACCTGACAGGACTTCCAGCCGATGACCCTGTCTCTCTGAAGGAAAAAAGCAATCTGTGGACATTCGCCCGCACCATCTACGTTTTTTATGCAATATACTCTATCATATGGACTTTGTTGTTGTCAAGTATCTTTTCGGCAATTACTATTTGCCCCTGTGCGGATATCATACCGGACAAAATACGATATAATATCCGCGCATTGACACAAATAATTAAACAGTTGACAATTATTATAATACATCGGTTGATTTTTCTTTCATAAATTCATATACTATACTGTATATAAGATGTTGGGAAAAACGGTACCTTGCTTTACACATTAGATTCCATATAAACAAAACCCAAGAGGGAGAGAGATTTATGAAACAAACAAACAATTGTATTTTCTGGTTTGTCACAACATTTAATAAATACCGCATTTCCGTTCATGCTGCTCAGGTAGCCTTTTTCATTATGGTTTCCCTCTTCCCTTTTTTGATGTTTCTCATTACCATGTTAGGATACACTCCTATAAACCAAACCGTTTTAGAAGCTACGATTTATAAACTGATACCGGGCAGCCTGTCTCAATTGGTGGCCGGCTGGTTAAAAGAATCATATCACGCATCGGGTACTATTCTGTCCCTGTCTGTCATTTCTGCTCTTTGGGCTGGCTCGAAAGGATTCAATAGTATCTCCTATGAACTGGAAGAAATTTATGAAATCGAAAACCGGCGCAATTTTTTTTCACGGCGGATTCACTCTATCCTTGATACGATTTTATTTAGCGGCATGATTATTGTCAGTTTGACGCTTCTCGTGTATGGAAATCAGATTATCCAACTCATCATTCGCTTTTTCCCAAGCATTACCCATATTGAAACACTGCTGTTTCTGGCTCGTTCCGGTCTCGCTTTATTTCTTTTTGTCGTCTATTTCACTCTTATGTATTACTTTATACCAAAACGTCACGGACGGATACGAGATGAAATTCCCGGTGCCATTTTGTCCTCGGTCTTATGGATTACCTTTTCTTATCTGTATTCCATTTACGTGGACACAAAACATACTTTTGGTTCCGTATACGGAAGTTTAACTTCCATTGTCCTCCTCATGTTATGGTTGTATTTCTGTATCAGTTTTGTCTTTTTAGGGGCCATGCTCAACCAATATCTCCGCCATCACAGGAGCCTCAATTTCCTGTCTTCGCTTCGGGAATTTCCCGTGATGCTACTGTCGTCCCTGCAAAATAAAAAGTAAGAATCGCCTCGCAATTTTTTCCCTGTTCCGCCATTATTTTCGCTCCGAACTGACTCATGCCGACGCCGTGTCCGTACCCGCCTCCGGTAAAATAATACATGTTTTCTTTTTTTTCAAGCTGAAAGAAGCCACTTGGCAACAA
>CAJTLS010000004.1:129922-141586 GCA_910577295.1 uncultured Eubacterium sp. | reverse complement strand
CCCGCCACTTCCTTTTTATCTTTTCTTTTATAAATAGCCTTTTCATTTCCCAAAAGATAACGGATGTTGTACTCGGTATAGATTCGGACAGTCTGCTTACTGCCCTCTACCTCTAATATGCGGGCTACGCCGCCCTGTCCCCGCTGGATAATTTTCATCTCCTTCAAGGCGCCGATTTCCACTTCTCCGGTACTGCTGTAAGTGCCGTCGCTCTGCTTTGTCTGTATCTGGGTCGGATTCACCTCATATCGTCTTTGCAGACGGCTTGATATCTGCTGTCCGACAACCTTTACCGGCTGCGATGTCTGCCAGCGATACCATGGGGAGGACGAATCATAACAGTCTTCTGCCTTTTTTATAAATTCCGCAAACGCTTTCTCTTCCGACAAGTCCATCTGCCTTGTCTGCTCCCCCTGCCATTGGATGGGAAGATACGCTTTATCTTTCTTGGCAAACCACACATCTTTCACTCCCTCCGAACAGCCTCCGGATACCGAATAAAAATATGTTGTCACTACTTTCCCATTCTTCGATACGATGAGGTTATTCGTCTCCTTCACCGCCTGTATTGATTTTTCATCCTCTTTGAGATTATTATAGACCTGAAACGAAACACTATCATCTACATGCGCCCCGTATTTGGCCAGTCTCTTGCCTCTCATCTGCTGGACAGCATAGCTTCTCGCACATATTGCCTGTGCTTTCAACGCCTCTTTCGGATATTCAGTCGGCATCTCGCTAGGGACGACGCTATACAAATACTCTTCCACATTCACTTCATTAATAATATGTAATGACTTGTCCACTTTCTCGATTTCAATGATACCGCGATATTCCGGCACTCCATATTGCCTTTTTATATTTTCCAGACGAAGTTTTCCCTTTCCTTTCGTATCGATGACAATGCGGTTCTGCACATCTTTTGCCTGAAATGCCAGCTTCTTCCCCGCCGGATGTACTGCTGTCTTTCCATCCTTTGTCACCTCACATTCCGACGTTGCACTTACAATCACTTCCGGCATATCGTAATTTGAATCAGCGCCTTTGCTGAGCAATACACGAATGTTTGCCATCTGCGACTCGCCCAACAGCGCCGCGCATATTTTCCCACCTGCTACAACATATTGGATATCCGTATATCCAACCGACAAATCTTCTTTTTTCCCCACACTGATATCGCCGGACGCAGAGACATGGAACAATCGAAAATTATCGTCTAACGCCACATTGCCATACTCCTCCACCTGAATAAAGCCATCGTTTATTTTTAACACTTTCCCTTGCAGCTTATCCGGTTTACATATAATCTTTACTACACGATTTTCTTCCAATATAAGGTCTGCCACCCCCGGTTTTACCTGCTCCGCCACGGCGGATGCCAATGCCCAGCTTTTCTTCTCCTTATCTATCCCATAAAGCTCCATCTCTTTCAGACCCGTGATGTAGACATTGGAAACCTTTTGCGTCGTCTGTTTCTTCTTTTCCATTCTCCATCCCTGAAAAAGCCACATTCCCACAATGCTTCCCACTAATAAAATCAGTATGAAGATAACTCTGCCTGTCCGTCTCAAAACAAAAATCCCCCTTTGCCTTATAACATATGCAAAGAGGAATCAAAATATGACTATTTCTTGTCTTTTTACCACTACCATTCAATCAAAATCGCACCCCATGTCAAACCGCCGCCAAAACCGGATAAAATAATTTTGTCCCCCCGCTCTAGCAAGTGGTTTCGGTTTAACTCATCAAGCAAAATCGGAATACTCGCCGAGGACGTGTTTCCATATCTGTCCAAATTCATCGGAAATTTATCCATATCCGCCTTCAGACGTTTCGCAATCAACTCCAGAATCCTGACATTGGCTTGGTGTAAAATGAAATATTTTATATCCTGTACGTCGGTCTCAGTTTTCTTCAAAATCTGCCGGATACAGCGCGGCACGGTAGTAACCGCAAAACGAAACACAGCCTGACCATCCATGCGCAGATAATCTTTTTTTCTCTTCGAATTATGAAAAGGATTCTGTATCCCCCGCCCCTTACAAGTGAGCACATCTCCCTGACTGCCGTCAGAACCGGTCACGCTGGCAATCAATCCGCCTGTCTCACTTTCATCGTTTTGTACGATAGCCGCTCCAGCGCCATCGCCAAACAAAATGCACGAACCCCGGTCAGACCAATCCACCTCACGGGATAATGTCTCGGAACCGGCAATCAAAACCGTCTTCGCCATACCCATTTCAATATAGGCATAGGCCGTATTAAGAGCAAACAAAAAACCGGAACAAGCGGCATTTATATCAAAACAGGTAGCCCGAATCGCACCAATCGCTCCCTGAACGGAACAGGAAGTACTCGGCACATAAGTATCGGCCGATACTGTAGCCACAATAATCATATCCAACTCTTCCGCACTGATACCAGCATTTTCCAAAGCCGCCTCTGCTGCGTGTGCTGCCATATAAGTAGTGCCCTCTTTTCCGTTGGACAAATGCCTCTCTTTGATTCCGGTACGCTGACGAATCCACTCATCATCCGTATCCACAATGGAAGACAAAAAATTATTATCTGCAATTTTTTTCGGCAAATAACTTCCGGTACCGATTATTCTGACTGCCATCTCACAATCCCCTTTTAAAAAAATTTTGAGGAAAACAGTTAATCTGTTATCCCTTTCTTGTACTTTAGTAGTATACTTCTTGTCGGGTCAGGTTGTCAATCGTAGTCATAAAAACCACATCGTAGCATATTTTATACCACCTTTACCGGAATTACAATAACAAAAACAGTTTTTAAAACAGTTTTCCTATCCGCTCCGCCAACACCTTTTTGAATACCGCATACGCAATATCATAGAGAAACCATCCTATCACACCGCCGCCTAGTAACGCCGGAAAAATCCATGATGCCCGTAAAATCTGCTCGGAAACAAAAAGTTTCGGGAAAAATATAATACAAGGAACATAAATGACGAGAAACAAACAAAAACGAACCAGACGATGCCGCCACTCTTTCGCTTTCTTCTCTTCTCCCCGCAGAAAAGAGTAAGTTAATTCTGATAGCACGACATAGCCCGCTAAAGCCAGATATAGAAAAACATGGACTTTATTTGGGTTAATAATAAAATCAAGCGCCGCGCAGACAACATAAAACAGCAGTCCCTCTTTCTTTCCAAAGCGGAGCAATACGATTCCCGCCAGAAAAGAAGCTGCTGCCGTAAAAAACAACGTATTTACAGAAATAAACGTTCCCAATACAAGCAGCACCGTACTCAGCGCCGCCAGCACCCCCATTACCGCTATCCGCTTCGTCCGATTAAAAGCAGCCACAAAGATCTCCTCCCATACATTCACATAAGGTATCCGCACACCACAAATCACAACATAAGTTTCCGGTTCCACAAGTACTTCCACCGCCATAATTTCCATAACCGCCATAGCCGCCATAACCACCGTATCCGCCGCCAAATGGAGAGCCGCCAAAACCGCCGAATGGGCTTGCCGTACCTCCCCGCTGCAGTTGCTGGTAATACTGTTGGAATTCTGGATTACCCGGCTCCATTTCACAAGCTCTTTTTGCATAATCCATGGCTACGACATTATTCCCCAATCCCAAATTGGCATAAGAGGACAAATAGTACCATCTCGCGCTGCGGTTTCCCATTGCATTGAGTACATTAATTGCCTCATTATAACGTCTGGCACGGATATAATTCATGGCAGCCATCAAATGCTGATCTTCCTCCGAATAATTCTGACTATTACTCTGTCCATATCCGCCGTAGTTTCCTCTTGTTTTACCGGAACGCTCATCGACAATCTGATTATAGGCCTCCTGAATCTCACGGAATTTATCCTCTGCCCATTCTTTCTGTGAAGCATCCTGATATGAATCCGGATGATACTTTCTGCTCAGATTCCGGTAAGCTTTTTTAATCTCTTTGTCCGTTGCCCCTCTGGTAACTCCCAATACACTATATGGATCTCTCATCATCATTATGTTTCCTTTCACTCGTTGTCCATACGCCCTCATATAAAATGTTGCGCAAAACCGCTACATCCTGCTCGCATGGTAATTTTTCAAATTCAGCGATTGCCATACGCAGTGTAGCGTCTAACATCCTGCGTATTCTATCGTCATCCATCCCTTTTTGCAAGGAAAAAAGATTATAACAATGGTTCTTTGCATCCTCTTCCCTATCCATCCACGCATCCATCATATAGATAAATTTACCGAGATAAAAACCCATGGGGCGCAAAATGTTTTGGAACGAATCGTCTTTCCAAACAAAAACTTCCGACATCAGTTCTCCAAAAGGACGAGATACCAAATCAATATCTGCACATTGCTGTTCTTCCAGACGGTGTAATGACTCCAGCGACCGTGTAATGACTGCCGCCTGACGAGGATATTTCTTTTCGATTTTCCTCTTCTTTCGGGCATACAGCTTCATCCCCAGAAAACCTTTTAACTTTCTCTCATCCTCCCAGTCGTCCCGAAAATGGTCGTGAGTCAGCAGAATATTCATATCTGCCGCATAATCGGTAACAGCATTGTATAACATAAACTGCTTCTTCGCCGGATGAATAAGACACCGGCGTTTGTCCTGCTCTGTTATCGGTTCATAGAGTGATGTCAAAAGAATGACTAAAAATGTCATATCATATGTTAAAGTAATCTGCCCCAACCGTCCGTGACACTGATACAGCCTCCGGCACAGACCACAGTAAAATCCTTTGTATCTGGCAAATTCTCTGATCTTCAATTCCGGCTTATTCGCCATTACATATCCAAACATATACTAACTCCGCTTCTCACGTCTTCTTGATAAATTCGAATCGGCATTTCGGACAGGTAATCGCTATCTTTCCCCGCCCCTTTGGAACCCGGATAATCTGATGGCATTTCGAACAGCGGAATAAAACTTTCGTACCTTTCCTTTCCTGCCACTTCATCTTGCAAAACCGAAAATATTGTTTCACGGAATTCCATATCTGTAAAAATTTTTGATTCTCCATCTGTCTCTTATAAATGTTTTTGGAGAAAAAACGAAAAAAGTAGATGAGTATTATGAAATAACTTAAAAGTATCATCGCCATACCCACAGGAGTGCGGCGAAACATCAACTGCAGCACAAATAACAACAGGTAAATAACAAAACAAAAATTCCCTAATGAATCATTTCCATAACGTCCATACATCATTCTTCGCAACCAATTCATAGATTCACATCCTTCTTTCATCGTATAACAACATCTGTTACTAACAACATGTTAAATATGTTACACCTTATTTGTGAATTTATGATGAAAAGATTTACCTGCTGTTCGCTTTCTTCCATTTCCAATATTGCACCGTATAAAAGAGGGCAATCAATACCCACACAATAAATAATATGAAAATTGCCAGATTAAACACTGCCGTGGATTGGAAACCAATCAACAACCCCTTAAGCACATAGACGGCGGCAACAAAGGCAACACAAACCCAGCAGCTTATCATCTCATTCTTCCGGTTTCGTATCGCTCCCGGCTTTCCCATGAAAACACATCCTTTCGCTTTCCCAATCATATTCCACGTTCCTACCATAACACAAAGTTTATAGGAACACAACTAATTCATCACATTTATCCATACCCCAAGAACATTTCTCCATAGTAATCTTCTATTTTTTTTGATATAGTATACCTATTAATAACGATTGGGGGACAATTCAGATGAAAACAGAAAACAAATCCATTGGATATCTGCCGCCGCTTGGCTGGAATTCGTGGAATACCTTTACATGGGATATTAATGAAACACTGATAAAAGAAGTCACTGACTGCTTTGTAGAACAGGGCTACAAAGATGCCGGATATGAATACATCGTAATCGATGACTGTTGGAGTCTCAAGCAGCGTGATGCCGACGGCAACCTTGTTGCTGACCCGGAAAAATTTCCGAATGGTATGAAAGCAGTTGCCGACTACATTCATGAAAAAGGATTAAAATTCGGTATGTATTCCTGCGCCGGAACACATACTTGTGCCGGATATCCGGGTAGTTTTGAGCATGAGTTTCAAGACGCAAAACAATTTGCCGAATGGGAAGTGGATTATCTGAAATATGACTATTGCTATAAACCCCGCTATATGGACGGAGAACTTTTATATAAACGCATGAATCTTGCCCTCCGTAATTGTGGACGGAATATCCTCTTTTCCGCGTGCAACTGGGGCGAGGACAACGTTCATCACTGGATACGCGAATCCGGCGCTCATATGTACCGTTCCACGCCAGACATTCAGGACAATTGGGAATCAATCAAAAACATAACAATATCCCAAATCGAAAAAGAACCTTTTACGGGTTCTTACTGCCATAACGATATGGATATGCTTGTCGTAGGTATGCACGGGGGCAGCAATAATGATTTCATTGGCAAAATTGGCGGCTGTACTGACGTACAGTACAAAACACATTTCGCCCTTTGGGCTATGATGGGTTCTCCTCTGATGATTGGCTGTGATATCCGCTCTGCTTCCGAAGAGACAAAAAAGATTTTATTAAATCCAGATATGCTTGCCATTAATCAGGACATCGAATCCCGCGGTGCTTACCGCATTCCGGTAGAGCCACAGTGGTTCCACAAAGACGAATCCTTTGTGCTGATTAAAGTTTTGTCAGACGGAGATATTGCTATAGGATTATTTAACCTGAGCGACACACAGAGAGAATTGACCGTCCAGTTTTGGGATTTCGGACTTCCGTTCGCCTGTGGAAAAGGATTGTCTCTCTATGACTGTCATGAACACAAAGAGCTTGGCATTTATAAAGAGAACTTTTTCGCCACGGTTCCTGCCCATGATTGTCTTGTCGCACGGGCAAAGCTGGTGTAAACAATGACAGCATTACATAATTTGTGCATGAACTGTGAAAAGAAGTTAAGTTCGGATGAAAAGGCAATTTTTATGAAACTCGTCGACCGCACAGCCTCCCGCTTTCTATGCCTTGACTGTCTCGGAGAACGATTGGAATGTGGGCGAGAACCACTCGAAAAACGGATACGCTATTACCGCGAAAGCGGTAACTGCGTCCTTTTTCGATGAATGAACGTCAAAACATAACACAGGAAAGCAGTTCCCCGCGGAGCTGCTTTCCTGCTACTTAAATTATCTATTATCTATATTCCCTTTTATCCTCCCCTGTGCTGACAACTCAAACTATGAAGCCTGTTACTTTTTATAGCCGATTTCCTACTCTCTGACAAGAAGCGATTTGCCTGTCATTTCCGCAGGCTGCTCCATACCCATCATCTCAATCAGCGTCGGCACGATATCTGCCAGACAGCCGCCCTCGCGAAGGACAGCATTGTCATCATAATTGACAACGATAAACGGAACCGGATTCGTCGTGTGCGCGGTAAACGGTGACGAATCTTCATCTATTAATTTTTCCGCATTGCCGTGGTCAGCACAGATAAACATCTGCCCGTCAACTTCAAGCACCGCATCCAACGCTTTGCCGACACATTCGTCAACTGCTTCTATCGCCTTAATGGCCGCTTCTATAATACCTGTATGGCCAACCATGTCCGGATTGGCAAAATTCACAATAATGACATCATATTTATCGGACTTAATCGCCTCTACTAAGTTATCACACACCTCATAAGCGCTCATCTCCGGCTTCTCGTCAAAAGTCGCCACTTTCGGAGAATCGACAAGAATACGCTCTTCACCCTCAAACTGTTTTTCCTCTCCTCCATTGAAGAAAAACGTTACGTGGGCATATTTCTGTGTCTCCGCTAAACGAAGCTGCGTCTTACCATTCTTTGATAAGTACTCGCCAAATGTCATCTTCAATTCTTCCGGCGGATAAGCCACAAGTACATTTGGCATCTCCGCATCATACTGCGCCATGCAGACAAATGTAAGTGGGAAATAGCCGTTTCTTCTCTCAAATCCGGTAAAATCAGCATCCACAAAAGCACGTGTCAGCTGTCTTGCCCTGTCCGGACGGAAATTGAAGAAAATAACACTATCATCTTCCTTTATCATACCATTTTTATCAACTACTGTTGGAAGCATAAATTCATCGGTTACATCATTGGCATAAGAATTTTTTATTGCCTGTACCGCATCGGTCTCTTCTACGCCCTCGCCATATACAAGCGCCGCGTATGCCTTTTCCTCACGGTCCCACGCATTATCCCTGTCCATTGCATAAAAACGTCCGGAAATCGTTGCCACAGAACCAACGCCTATTTCCTTTATCTTAGCAACTGCCTCTTCCATATATTCGGCAGCGGATGATGGCGGCACATCACGCCCATCCAGATACGCGTGAACATATACCTTGGAAAGACCATTTCTTTTTGCCATTTCCAACAGACCGTACAAATGTTCCATATGACTGTGTACGCCGCCCGGAGAAAGAAGTCCCATCAGGTGAAGAGACGAATCCTTTTCCTTACAGTTCTCCATTGCCTTTACCAGTGCTTTATTTTCAA
Source organism: uncultured Eubacterium sp. (assembly GCA_910577295.1). Classification (GTDB taxonomy): domain Bacteria; phylum Bacillota; class Clostridia; order Lachnospirales; family Lachnospiraceae; genus Eubacterium_F. Next base: position 133,092 of record CAJTLS010000004.1, on the reverse strand, counting down.
AAAATGTTCCATCCTTAATATCTTTTGTTATCTTCACAAGCATTTGATAAACAATGCGTCCCGCTCCCATATTTGTATGACCTACTTCGGAATTTCCCATCTGTCCATCAGGCAGTCCTACAGCCATACCGCTGGCTTCACCTTTGACATGAGGATACTTTTTCAAAATTCCGTCCATCACAGGTGTCTTTGCCTGTGCAATGGCATTTCCCTCTGTCTCATTACTTATTCCATATCCATCCAAAATCATTAAAACCGTTGGTTTCTTACTCATTATTTTACTCTCCTTTATGCTCTATTTTGTGCGTCCACTATATTTTCACTTTGATACATTTTACGAAGTTTCGGCTTCTCAATCTTGCCTGTCGGATTTCTCGGTACATCGGCAAAAAATACTTTTCTCGGTCTCTTATAACGGGGAAGACCTTTGCAAAATTCATTGATTTCTTCTTCTGTACAGATTGCTCCCGGCACCAGCTCAATAATAGCGGCGGCAATTTCACCAAGACGGTCGTCTTTCAAACCAATCACTGCCACATCTTTAATCGCCTCATGTTTACTTAAGAAGTTTTCAATCTGCACCGGATACAGATTCTCACCTCCGCTGATGATAACGTCTTTTTTTCGGTCTACCAGATAGATAAATCCGTCTTCATCCATCTCGGCCATATCTCCCGTATAGAGCCAGCCGTCGCGAAGAACTTCTTGCGTCGCCTCTTCATCATTATAATAACAGGTCATAACACCAGGGCCTTTTACTGCCAGTTCACCGACTTCTCCCTGTGCCGCCTCATTTCCATCGGAACCGACAATCATAGTTTCCCAACCGTAGCCGGGTATCCCAATCGCTCCTACCTTATGGATATTCTCTACGCCAAGATGGACACATCCCGGCCCAATTGATTCACTGAGGCCATAGTTCGTATCATACTGATGGGACGGAAAATACTCTTTCCACCGCCGAATAAGACTCTGAGGCACCGGCTGGGCGCCGATGTGCATAAGACGCCACTGTTCTAACCGGAAATCTTTAATATCCAGTTTCCCGCTGTCCAAATCTACTAAAATATCCTGTGCCCAAGGAACCAGAAGCCAGACAATCGTACATTTTTCTTCTGAAACTGTCTCCAAAATCGTCTTCGGCGTGACTCCTTTTAAGAGCACCGCCTTGCTCCCACTCATCAAACTGCCAAACCAATGCATTTTCGCTCCCGTATGATAAAGGGGTGGAATACAAAGGAACACATCTTCATGCGTCTGACTGTGATGCATCTGCTCAACTTTACAGGAATGCATCAGACTCTCATGATTATGTAAGATGGCTTTCGGAAAACCGGTTGTCCCGGAAGAAAAATAAATGGCGGCATCTTCGTCGTCAGAAATCGGAATCCCCGGTGATAAACTGGCACAGTTTGCCGTCAGTTTATCATAATCTTCCGCAAAAGAAGGACAATCACCGCCGACATAAAACAACAGACGGTTCTGGCTAATCTTGTCCGCAATCTCTTCCACACGGCCAATAAATTCTGGTCCAAAAACCATTACATCTGCTTCCGCCAAATTTAAACAGTATTCAATCTCATCAGACGCATAACGAAAATTTAAGGGAACTGCTAATGCGCCCGTCTTTAAAATACCGAAATATATAGGCAGCCACTCCAGACAATTCATAAGAAGAATAGCTACCTTATCGCCCTTTCCTATCCCTCTGCTCAAAAGAAGCTGGGCAAAACGATTGGCTTTTTCATCAAAAACATGCCATGTAATTTCCCTGCGGTAGTGACAGAGCGGACTGGATTCAATAAGCTCATAATCACGCCATGTCACGCGCCTTTTTTCTTGAATTTCAGGATTAATCTCAACCAGACTGACCTCGTTTGGATACTGTCTGGCATTTCTCTCTAATAAATCTGTAATAGGCATTTTCCTATCCTCCATTGTTACATCAATCTTGTGCCCGGCTGCCCGAATTTGAGCGCCAAACACAGATATTGTTATTGTACCCCATTTTGTACAAATTAGCAAGATTGTTTAACGCAGCCACTTTTTCATTGTTTCCATCAGTTTTTGAACTTCTACCGGCTTTGCCAAATGCTCATTCATCCCTGCGCTGAGGGCGGCCTCCACATCTTCTGCAAAGGCGTTTGCCGTCATAGCGACTATCGGTACGGATTTGGCATCCCTCCGGTTCAAAGAACGGATTGCCATCGTCGCCTGATTACCATTCATAACCGGCATCTGTATATCCATAAAAATCAGGTTAAAATGATTCGGTTCGGAAGCCTGAAATATGTTTACTGCATCTTTGCCATTCACCGCCACTTCCATTTTGACTCCTGTCATGCCTAAAATCTCTTTTACAATCTCGCAATTGATTTCATTATCTTCCACAATTAGTATCCTCTTATCGGAAAAATCTTCTACAGGAAATGCCATCGGGTTGTCTGATTCTTCTGTTTCGTTTCCGCGGGAGACGATATCCTTAAAAGCAACTGCCAGTTTGGACTTAAACATTGGCTTTGAAATAAAAGCATCTGCCCCTGCTGCGCGCGCCTCTAATTCAATATCCGACCAATCATATGCCGAGAATGTAATAATTGGCATATTTTCTCCCACTCTTTTTCGAATCGCTTTTGTTGTCTGAAGTCCGTCCATACCCGGCATCTTCCAATCAATAATGACACTAAAATAGTCTTCTCCCCTCTCATGGGCATTGATAATTTCTGTAACTGCTTCCTCTCCACTAAGTACATAGTGCCCTTTCATTCCCAATTCATTCAAGGCAAGACAAGTACTTTCACAAGTATCCTCGTCATCATCCACAATTAAAACCGGAAGCTGTTTAAATTCTTCGATGTTAATGTCTTCCTCATTTTGCAGTTTAAGAAAAATAGTTACAATAAACTTGGAGCCTTTCCCAAGTACACTCTCTACCTTTATATCGCCGCCCATCATCGCAATGATACTTTTCGTAATCGTCATTCCGAGTCCTGTTCCCTGTATCTTGTCCACGCGGCTGTCCTCTTCTCTGGCAAACGGCTCAAAAATCTGTTCTATAAACTCCTTAGACATGCCGATACCCGTATCAGCAAAAACGATTTCATATCTCCCAAGCTTACTCTGATCGGATTTCTTTTCTGTAATCTCCAAAAAAATAGTTCCATTTTCCG
>CAJTLS010000004.1:34603-129912 GCA_910577295.1 uncultured Eubacterium sp. | reverse complement strand
GCGTATACTTAATAGCATTACTCATCAAATTTACAAAAACCTGTTGAATACGAAGACTATCTCCGATAACATTCTCATGCTGGATATCATGTACGCGTACTTTCAGACGATGATGTTTTGCCTGTACTTGTGTTCTTACCATCTCTAATAAGTTGTCAATTAATTGTGCCAAATTAAATTCTTCTTCATTCAAATTTAATTTTCCCGCTTCAATTTTGCTCATATCCAATACTTCATTTATCAGTCCCAACAAATGTTTCGATGATGTTGTTATCTTATTGAGACAATCTACAACACGGTCTTTTTCATCAATATGTGCTCCCGCAATCGCCGTCATTCCAATAATTGCATTCATTGGCGTACGAATATCATGAGACATCTTTGAGAGGAAATCAGACTTCGCATGATTTGCCCGGCGCGCTGCGCCGTAAGCTTCGCGAAGAGCGAACTGAGTATCAAGCTCCTTTTTTTTCAATTCATCAATATTTTCAATGGCAAACATGGCTTCTATCGGCACGCCCTTGTCATCTCTTTTTGCCACTATAAAACTAGCGCGATACCATTTTCTTGCCTTGCTCAAATATTCGACACAAATACTCTTTGTCTCCATTAACCGCTCCGGTAATGTCTCAATATCCATGAATGCTTTCATAATATCATAATAAGTATCTTCTACTAAATTGTCACAGTAAACATTGACGGCTTCCAGAACATCCCCTACCCGCCCAATGTTTTTTTTGGCATAACCGTTGCTTCTCACTTCCTGAAATGTCTTTCCCCTCAAATCTACATAATAGTTTGATTCATATATTTCACCCAGCACTTCTATTATATTCATCTGCTGCTTCATGCAGTCATTCTCAATGATTCCTATTACTTCCTCTGGTTTTCCATTCTCATCTCTCTCGACCGTTGTCATCGTAACACGGTATGTACTCACGCCATCCGGTCTGTGAAAAACTTCTGTGGCAGTTTCCTCTCCTAACTTAATCTTCTCACACATATGATAAAATGATTCCATTTCCCACGGTAAAATGAAATCTTTGGCAAAACTTTGCGGCGCACCTTCATATCGGGACTTACATTTGTATTCCCGACAACTTTTTTCTGACATTATGTTCAAATTGTCATTTGGATAATACCAAAAGTAATTAATAGCCGTATTATTAATTGCTTGCTGCAAAGCGCCATATTGTATTTCCCAATTTTTTTCTCTTTCCATTATAAACCCCATTTCTAAAAACGTTACGAAACTCTATCCGCTGCTGACATCTGCTCAATAATCGGAATCGTTTCCAACAGTTCACTCACTACAAAATCACAACTTCCTGCAAACTCTTCTTCCCCATACTTCCACTTTTCCTCCCTCACCCCTACGGTGACAAAACCGCCGCTTCTTGCCCCACGCAAAGCTGGTATAATATCTTCGAGTACAACGCACTCCTCCGGCCGACAGCCAATTTTTTCTGCTTCTTTTATGTATACGTCTGGATATTCTTTTCCCCGTTTGACGTCTCCTGTTTCCGTATAGGAATGAAAACATTCATATATACCGTGATGAAGCAGACAGGGAACAAACAGCGCGGCGCTGTTTGACGTGGCAATTCCCACTTTGATTCCCTGTTCCCTGAGCCAAAAAAGTAATTCTTTCGTTCCCTGTTTCAAATTGACCGCATTGGCATAGGCTTCACATGCCATGGCATTCCATTGGGCCATGACTTCTTCTACTGTTTCTTCCAAATGAAAACGTTCAATAGTATATTTTGCCACATCCTGAAACCCCATGGAAATAATTGCCTGAGAATAATCTGGCGGAACATCAAAACCCCTCTGGCCGAGAAAATCATGGTCAATTTTTGTCCAAACCCATGTGGAATCTAGTATTGTACCGTCCAAATCAACAATAACACCTCTTATGCTCACAGTTTCTCAACTCTCCCTTTGTTATTTTTTCCCATTTTGCATATCTTAATATCATATTATAGCACATATCCGCCTATTTCGCTATCTGTTTTATCACCATTTCACTAATTAATTCATGTCCCTCCTTGCTTGGATGCGGGTCTATTTCTCTACCTTTTAGTGAAATATTAATCATGGACTTCTTTTCCTTATCAAAGGCTTCTTTAATATTAATCATACAATACCCCCCTGCTTTTTGGAACGCCTGATTCAAAAGATTGATATACCTCTCTGCCACTTCATAAACACTGGCATATGAAGAGAGCCCTTTAGCAGGATTGTATATATTATTGGCATATATTTTTACATCGGGATTAATCGTGCGGATTTCCTTGATTATTTTCGGAAAATTTCTCGCAAAATTGCTGCAGGCTTTCCTAAATTTGGCTCCTCCCTCTCGTATCATCTCTTCCATGTTAAAATCCAGTTTGATGAGATGTAATAAATCATTGGAACCAATAGATAAGGTAACTACGTCCGCATACGATATCGTATCCCTGTACTTTTTATAATTTGTATTTTCGGGATTGGTAAGTATGTCCAACAGCTGCTCGCTGCGCATTCCGTTTTGCCCAAAATTGGTTGTTACAACATAGTCATATCGCTCTTCGAAATATTGCCGCACCAATCCCACATATGATTCCTCTTCTTTATCCTGCAAGCCATAGCCATATGCAATACTGTCTCCCAATGCCACATAACGTATCGTAGAAGATACGTTATCACCAGAACCTGCAAATTTTACCGGCATCGCCCGAATACCTCCAAGAATGGAGCAAAATAAAACCGTACATCTGATTAACCATTTCACAAAAAAAGCCTCCTATGCATTTTATCCAACGTTATTATGCACAGATGGCGACAAAATATGAATCAAAAACAGCGTAGCCGCATGGCTACGCTGTCTACCTGATGTGATATCAAAATATTTCTTGTTATTCATCAAAATCTTCTACGTTATGGTATACATTTTGCACATCGTCATCTTCCTCCAGCAAATCCATGATTCGCTGGAACATCTTCTTATCTTCATCCGACACCAATTCGACAAAGTTTTGAGGGATTTTCGTTATTTCCGCCTGCGCCATTGGCACGTTCTCTTTTTCCAGTGCTTCCCTCACTCTGCTAAAATCTTCCGGCGCCGTGAGAATCTCAAAACTGTCATCTTCTTCGATAAAATCTTCCGCTCCGGAATCCAGCGCCAGCATCATAAATTCATCGGCGTCGGTTTCATATTCTTCCTTATCGATAATAATCTGCCCTTTTTCGTCAAACATATAAGATACGCAGCCCGTCGTCCCGACGTTGCCGTTTCCTTTTGTAAATGCATTTCTGACATTGGATGCCGTGCGGTTTTTATTGTCCGTGAGAGCCTCGACAATAATCGCCGTACCATTCGGGCCATATCCTTCATACTGACAGCTCACATAGTTTACCGCGTCCACGTCGCCGGCCGCTTTCTTAATTCCACGCTCAATGGTATCGTTTGGCATATTGTTTGCTTTTGCCTTCGCTATCACATCGCGAAGTTTACTGTTATTATTCACATCTGGCCCGCCCTCTTTAACGGCAACTGCAATCTCGCGGCCGATAACCGTAAAAATCTTACCCCTCTTAGCATCGTTTTTTTCCTTTTTGTGTTTAATGTTTGAAAATTTTGAATGTCCTGACATAAATACTATCCTCCGTTATTTTTTACTTTTTATTTCTTCCAGCTTTTTTATCACTTGCGGAACCATAGAAGCAGATTTTACCGCACACATAATCGTGTCGTCACCAGCAATCGAACCGACTATCTCTTCCATGCCTAGCGCGTCTACGGCGGCAGCTACTGCCATCGCCATGCCGCTGACAGTCTTAATTACTACTAAATTATCTGCCGGATTGACTTCAATCATACCATCCTGTAAAACTCTGGCATAACGGTCCGTAAATACCATCTTTCCTCCTCCATAATCCATGGAGGCATATTTCGGTCTTCCGTTTCCTCCTGCCACTTTCGTCAATGACAGCTCGCGAATATCCCTGCTCACAGTCGCCTGCGTGACAGGAATCCCCGCCTCCAGTAACCGCTTTGCCAAATCTTCCTGCGTCTCTATTTCATATCGGTTAATTAATTCCAATATCTTTCCCTGTCTTACCCGTTTCACCATGTCACCTCTTAACTGCGATTGAGTTTACTGCGCATTCTCTCAAAAAAACTGACATCTCCCAAATGCACCATATCAAATGTAGCCTCGGCCTTTTCAATCCAGATTACGTCGCCGGTAGACACCGTCCATAACACCTGTCCGTCTCCGCGAATGGTTGCCTTATCCTTATAGTTTTCTTTTGTCCGGCCCAATTCAATGCGCAATTTTGAAGCGGAAGACACGACAAGGCTTCTCTTATTTAACGAGTGCGGACATATCGGGGTAATAATCATCGCTTCCATCCCCGGCGCCAGTACCGGCCCTGCCGCCGACAAATTATATGCCGTCGAACCGGTCGGCGTCGATACTAATATGCCGTCTGCCACATAAGTGTCTAACAAGTCATTGTCTACATAAACTTCTGCCGTTATCATGCGTCCGAAATTTTGCTTGCCGATAATAAATTCATTGACCGCCAATGCAATCGCCTCTCCGGAAGCAGTTTTTTCCAAACGTCCCGTCAGAGCCATACGCTTCTCGACTTCGTAATCCCCGCGCAGGATATCATCTAATGCCTGATGAATGCGGGGTTTTTCCACAACGGTCAGAAACCCGAGTGTGCCAAAGTTTACACCAAGAATCGGCACCGACTCTCCGGCAAATCGCTTTGCCGCCTGAAGCACAAAACCATCCCCTCCGAGGACAATGGCCATATCTGTGCGGATTTCCTCACCAATCTGTACCAAATCTCCTACTATTCTAGCACATTTCCCATAAGATTCCAAATATCTTTTAATATCTTCCGCGGTCTCGTGTCCAATATCCTTTTCCGCGTCCGAAATAATAGTAAAATTCTCCATATCCTCACGCCTTTCCACTACAGCGTCTCATGCGCACGATATACCAAAGCCTGTATGTCCCATTTCTCATCCTCTCTTGCAGCCGGACACTCTGTAGCGTTTTCCATATAGAGCAGATATTCTATATTGCCCTCGGGCCCGCGTATCGGAGAATAATCGAATCCAAGAATATCAAATCCAATGCTTCGCGCATAATTAATAACCATTGCAATCACTTCCTCATGCACCGATTTGTCCCTCACCACTCCCTTTTTTCCAACCTTTTCCCGTCCCGCCTCAAACTGTGGCTTAATCAGACAGACAATGCGGGCGTTTTCTTTCATTAACGCCTTAATCGGCAGAAGTACTTTCGTCAGAGAAATAAAGGCAACGTCAACAGAGACAAAATCTACCGGCTCGCCAATATCTTCCGGCGTTACATAACGGATATTTGTCCGCTCCATGGAACAAACCCTTTCGTCCTGCCGGAGCGCCCATGCGAGCTGATTCGTTCCCACATCGACGGCATATACATAACGGGCACCGTTTTGCAGCATACAATCGGTAAAGCCACCCGTCGATGCGCCGACATCCATACAAACGGCGTCCTGACATTGCACGGCGAACACTTCCATTGCCCGCTCCAGCTTATAACCACCGCGGCTGACATATTTCATCTTCCGGCCCCGCACTTCAATCTCGGCGCTGACAGGAAACATCTGTCCCGCCTTATCTTCCCGCTGATTGCCGACGAAAACTTCGCCCGCCATAATGATTGCTTTTGCTTTTTCACGGGAAGCTGCCAGTCCTTTTTTGACTAACAGCACATCTAAACGTTCTTTTTGTTCTTTCACTGCTGCACAACCCCGCTCACTTTCTCTGCCACCGAGGCAGCATCCATTCCATATTTTTCATATAATTCTTCCGGCAATCCGTGTTCCACAAACCGGTCCGGAAAACAAACCGATATACAGCGGTGATAAATCCGCTCCTGCAAAAGAAAAGCCTTGATTTTTTCCCCAAAGCCGCCGCTTGCCACATTGTCTTCCATCGTGACAATGACGCGGTGTCTTACCGCCAGACGGCGCACTAGTTCTTCATCAAACGGTTTCACAAACCGCATATTTACTATCGTAGGAAATATTTTTCTGCTCTTGAGAATGTCCGCCGCCGCCAATGCCTTTTCTACCATGTTGCCAACCGCTAACAAAAGCACATCTTTTCCCTCGCACAAAACTTCCGCCTTGCCGAACAAAAACGGCTCCCTGTCTTTCCTCTCTGTCTGAAAGGCTTGTCCCCTCGGATAGCGGACGGCTGCCGGCCCGTCGAAGCCGACAGCAAAATCAAGAGCCTGAACAAGCTCGTCGGCATCCATAGGAGAAATCACCGTCATATGCGGGATGGACGTCAGATAGGAAATATCATAAATTCCCTGATGCGTCTCCCCATCGCTGCCGACAATTCCGCTGCGGTCTACGGTAAATAAAACCGGCAGACGGTTCAAGCATACATCGTGCAGCATCTGGTCATACGCCCGCTGCAAAAAAGTAGAATACAGAGAGACAACCGGGTGCATGCCGCCGGCAGCCAATCCCGCCGCAAAAGTAACGGCGTGCTCTTCGGCAATGCCAACGTCAAAAGCTCTGTCCGGATATTGTTCGGCAAACGCCTTTACCCCCGTTCCGTCCGGCATGGCGGCACATACGGAAACAACGTCTTCTCTCTCCCCGCCTGTCTGCAGCAGCCATTGCTCAAATATATTCGTATAACTCAACTCATCGTTACTAAAAATTTCACCTTTTTTTACATCATAAGGCCCCACACCATGAAACGCTGCCGGATTTTGTTCGGCCGGCTTATATCCTTTTCCTTTTTTGGTGAGTACATGCACCATGACCGGCTGGTCTGCAATGGAAAATGCCGTTTCAAACGCCGTCAGCATCTCTTGTACGTTATGTCCGTCAACCGGGCCGATATAAATCAAACCCATGTCCTCAAACAGCATCCCCGGAATGAATAAATGCTTTAATGAATCTTTCGCCCGCTTTATCCTTTTTGCTATCGGCTGTCCGACATTGGGAAGTCTGTCTAAAACATTTTCTACATTTGCCTTCAAATTACGATACTTCTGATTGGCACGGATTTTCCCGAGATAGTTCGACATCCCGCCTACGTTTGGCGCAATCGACATCTTATTGTCATTGAGAACAACGACCATATTTGTTTTCAGCGCCGCTGCATTGTTCAGCGCCTCAAACGCCATACCGCCCGACAGCGCCCCGTCGCCGATGACAGCTACTACCTTTTCGCTTGTTCCACGCAAATCTCTGGCTTTCGCAAATCCCTGCGCAACTGAAATCGACGTGGAACTATGTCCTGTATCAAAAGAATCACAGGGATTTTCTTTAATCTTTGGAAAACCGCTCAAACCTCCCAACTGGCGAAGACTGACAAAAGCATCTGCTCTTCCGGTCAGCAGTTTATGGACATACGACTGATGTCCTACATCCCAAATAAGTTTGTCCTCCGGAAAATTCAGACAGAGATGCAGAGCCATGGTCAATTCCACCGCTCCTAAATTGGAAGCAAGATGTCCTCCCGTCCGGCTTATGTTTTTCACTAATTTGACTCGTATCTCCTTGGCCAGACGTCGGTAATCCTCCGGTTTAATATTTTTAATGTCATTTTCCTTTACAATCCTGCCTAATAATGTTTCCACTTTCCTCGTTCCTTTTCTACTTTTTTCTCTCGATTAGTGAGCGCATCAGTTCATGGAGAAACTCCTTTTCTTCCTGATTTTGCACTTTCATGCCATCCAATACGGACAATCCATCTTCTGTACATTCTTTCACTTTCTCCCTGCTTTTGTCAAGTCCGTGTATAGCAACATATGTTGATTTTTCATTTTTTTCATCACTATGAATAGGTTTGCCAATAACCTCTGCGTCTCCTACGACATCAAGCAAATCGTCCTGTATCTGAAAGGCAATTCCAATTTCTGTTCCTATCTTCTCAGCCTGATGCACAACCGCTTCGGAAGCTCCCGCTAAAATGGCTCCAATCATCAAACTGGCTTCAATCAGGGCAGACGTCTTATTCTTATAAACATAAGTAAGCATTTTTTCCTCTACAAAACGACCGTTGTTCTCAACATCAACAACCTGCCCGCCTACCATACCATACACACCGGCTTTGTTTGCCAACACTTTTAAAGCAGCCCCGATACACGCCGCGTCTGTCTCACTGTCAAACGCCATAAAAGCTGTTTCATATGCAGCATTAAGCAATGCGTCTCCGGTCAGAATCCCCATTGCCTCTCCATATTTTTTATGAGTTGTCAGCTTTCCTCTCCGGTAATCATCATTATCCATGGCCGGCAAATCGTCATGCACGAGAGAATAAGTATGAATCATTTCCATCGCCATCATAAAGGGGCGGATTGCTTTTTCATCTGCGCCTCCCAGCATACCGTACATCTCATACATAAAAAGAGGGCGCAGTCTCTTTCCTCCTGCCAGCAGACTATAGTTCATCGCCTCGAAAACAGTTTTGGCATAACCCTCTTCTCTCGGCATATAGGCGGCAAATCCCTGTTCCACATCTTCTATTTTTTCCTTTAAAAGACTATCTTTCATCCTCTTCTCCCTCTCTCATCAGTATCTGGATTTTTTTCTCTACTTTATCTATCGTCTGATTTCCCTGTTTTACCAATTCCATTCCCTCCGAGAAAACCTGATACGATTGTTCCAGCGTCAACTTTTCCTGCTCCATTTTGCGAACCGTCTCATCCAATTTTTCCATAATCTCTTCTAATTCCATCCGTACCTCCTATTTTGCGTCCCGCGGAATCACTTTTACCGCCTGCGCTTCAATACATCCGTCCCGCATCGTAACGGTAAATGAATCTCCCTCGCTGACCGCCTCAATGCTGTCTATCATAAATCCATCCCGATGTTCGATAAAAGCATATCCGCCTGCTAACCGTCTCAAAGGGCTCATGGCGTCCAGCCGCCCCGCCATCAGTGAAAACGCATATTTCTTATCTTTTACCGCCTGCTCCATATATCCCAGCAGACGCTCTTCCATATCCGTCAAATACTGACGCTTCTGCATTAATTGATTCTGCGGATTGAGAAAACGCAGACGCTCTTCTATATAGTCTAAGCGCTCCTGCATATCCTCCATCTTTTGAAAAAAGGCTCGGAACAGACGGTCTTTATGACTACTGATACGCTCCATCACAAGACGTATATCACAGACGGCAAGTTCTGCTGCCTCGGACGGCGTCGCCGCACGGCGGTCTGCTACAAAATCGGCAATCGTATAGTCCGTTTCATGACCAACGGCCGAAATAACAGGGGTGCGGCAGTAAAATACGGCATCCGCCACAATCTCTTCGTTAAACGCCCACAAATCTTCCATGGAGCCGCCGCCCCGGCCAATAATAATCACATCGACCCCCGTCTTATCCAATGTTTCAATGCCTTTTACAATTGTTTCTGCGGCACCCTCGCCTTGTACTTTCGCCGGATACAAAATAAGCTGCACATATGGATTGCGTCTCGTTGCAATATTTATCATATCTTGTATGGCGGCCCCTGTCTCCGCTGTGACAATCCCGACAGTTTTAGCATAGGCAGGAAGCGGCAATTTCCGTTCTTCCTCAAAATATCCCGCTTCCTGCAGCTTTTTTTTCAATTGTTCATATCGCTCACTCAGAATTCCGTCTCCGGCCAATACAATTTTCTTCGCATATAACTGATATTTTCCATCCCGCTCATATACGCTGATAGAGCCGCCAACAATCACTTCTTGTCCATTGTCCATCCGAAAATCTAACCCGTTGCGGTCACCGCGAAACATGACGCATGTCAACTGGGAAGATTCGTCTTTGATTGAAAAATAAATATGCCCAGAGCTATGATATTTGCAATTGGATATCTCGCCTTTTACAAATACAACCGACAGGGCATATTCTTTCAAAAACATATTTTTAATATACTGATTGACGGAAGAGACGGAATAAACTTTTCCTCTATTCATTTACAATCTTTCCCAAAATTCCGTTGACAAAAACATAACCATTATCTTCTCCATATATTTTTGCCAATTCTACTGCTTCATTGATTGCTACGCCAACAGGAACATTTTCATCATAGAGTGCTTCAAAAACTGCCAAGCGCAAAATCGCCAACTCGGCCTTTGCAATACGGTCAAGTTTCCAGCCTTTTGCATTTGCCGCAATCTTTTCATCTATTTCCGGTAATTTCTCTGTCAGCCTGTCTATTTTCTCACGAATTTCCATTTCATTTGTCTCTGACAGTTTTTTTTCTGTCAAAAAATTCGTCATCTGTTCTGTAAATTCTTCCTTCTCATAAAAATTATACTGGAACAATAAACAGAAAATACATTCTCTTATCTCACGTCGTGTCATAATTATCCTCTTATTCCTGCTCAAGGCTCACTCCGGCAATGCGGACATTAACCTGTTTTGCTGTAAGACCTGTCATTGAATTAATTGCCTGCGCTACCTTTTCCTGTACCTGCGCACAAGTTTTCGGAATATTATAACCGTATTTCATGACAATTGCCAGTTCGACTACGGCAGTACCATCCTGAACCTCAACTTTAACTCCCTTAGACAAATTTTTAGCTCCGAATCTACCTGCCAATTCATTGGCAAAACCACCTGCCATCGCTTCGACACCTTCTATCTCAGCCGCTGAAATCCCCGCAATACTGGCAACTACTTCATTGGCAATCTGAACCTCTCCGATCCCCGAATGCTTTTCAAAGGAATCGCGTTTCATCTCTGTCATACTGTTGTACCTCCTATTCGTATGATACCATACAACTTTGCAGTTGTATTATGTATTATAACAGATTTATTTATTTTTGCCAACAGGGGAAATGACAATTTTATCGGCGCTGCACTCCGTCTTTCGTTTCACTACATCTTCAATTTGAGCAATCTGCTGCTCTGTCAAATCTTCTGCGTTGACAACAACATCCACGCTGTCTGACAAAATGGTAACTACCGCTTCTGCAAACCCTTTTGCCGCCAACAGGTTCTCCGTTGCCGTTTCCTTTTCATTCACTTCCGTCATTTTTACAATTTCATTCATTGCCTTATCTTTCTGTGCATTGGACGCATTCTTGTTATTTACCAGACTTGTAAGCGTTTCCTTATTCTTTGCCCTTGTCTGTTCGCGTGACAGCTTTGCCTCTTCAAAGTAATTTCCCTTTACCGTATTGCTTACTAACACCGCCTCCCCGGCATTTTCCTTGGAAGACACTTTCTCATTTGAAGCAGTTGCCGCTGAACCGCTGACAGAGTCATCTTCATCCAGCACAATATCCTCCTCTGAAATGTCGCTTACCTGTGCATCTTCTTCCGTACCGCCCGTGGACATGGTCATCTGCTCTTTGTCCGTAATACTCATATAGCCGGCAATAGCAACCATCACCACCAACGCCGTAATAATAATCTGATTTTTTTTCAAGACTTTCTTCACTCCTTTGCCTCCTTGCTCTTCATTACTTTTATTTTATGACTGTCAATGGAAAATAATGCACTAACTGCCTCTGTAATTTCTCTTTTTATTACAGAATCATATCCTCCCTCACAAACAATTGCTATTCCTTCTATTTCCGGCTCCTTTTCCTGAACAATATAAGGAGAGGAATTTCGCTCCTGATTTTCTACTAAAACCGTCTTCTCCTCATTGTTTTCCCCCTTGCTCGTATTGTCCTTTAACGTCACTTTCTCATTTGACGCTTTCAGGGTAATCATAACATCCACCCCGCCCACGCCATCAACTTTTTGCAGCAGACAGCGCAGTTCTTCCTCTCTCGCCTGCTTATACTCCTCGGAAGAATCGCCTCCCTCCTGTGTCGGCGCCTCTGTCGCAGGATTCATTACCGCCTCTTGTTCCTTTCCTCCCCAAGAAAGTACCATAAGAAAAACGCCGCACAGAATAACAATACCAAGCTTCAGCAACCCGATTTTATGAATCAATTCCTTTATCTGCTCCACTCCGTCAGCCCTCCTCGATAAAAATATTATCCTTTTCCACCCCATACCGCAGTGAGAGCGATGTAATGACGGAATCTAAAGAGTCCGGCATCTTCTCCACTTTTATGCGGATACTTCTCACCTCTCCCTCTCTTACACGGACGATACATCGTTCCGGCTTTGCTCCTGCCAAACCGGCTATTTCCGTACGCAACGCCTCTTCGTACTGCTTCCGTGCTTTCTTTTCATACTCTTCTCCCAACAAGGCTATCTCTTTCTTCGTCTGTTCTGCTTTCTGCCGGTAATCCGCCTGAACAAGATAATCTTTCCAATCCTTTTCTTTCCCCATAAGCGACAACACCGGAACAAGAAACATTACCATCACAATCAGTCCCGTTGCATACGACAGATATTTTCGGTACTCGCTCTCTACAAGCAGATTGCCAATCATCGAAGCAATCAGTAAAAATACAACGATATGCCTCATCATTTCCATTATCGTCTCCATATCATCCACCCTTTCATCCCATCGTCATATTCGTACAAACAAGCACAATTGTGATGGATAACACAAACATAAGCGCCCCCGCAAGCACATAACTGAGCAGAAGTTTTCCGCTTGCCGCTGCCGACTGAAGGACGGCAGCAATCCTCCTGTCACTGACCGGCTGTACTATGGCACTGCCGATTTTGTAGAGCAGGGTAAACAGAAGTAGTTTCAAAAGAGGATAAATACAAAGCAGGATAATGGCGATAACTCCGCCGATCCCTACCGCACTCTTAATCAGCACCCCACTCCCAAGCATTGTATCCATTACACTTCCTACCGTATTCCCTACCCCCGGAAGTCCTTTTGCCGACTGCCACAGCGCATTATTTTTCACCTTGTCCATGACTGGCAAAAGCATCCCCTGTATACCCTGATAGCCGAGCAGCACGGCAAACAAAATCTTAACGCTCCACCGCAAAACGCTGCGAAGAAGTTCAACCATTCTTGAAAAACGGTTTTCGGCAAGCTGATTGACGATATTCATAAAAAAGTAAATCTGCACGCCGGGAAGCAAAAAGCCGGACATAAGCATCTCCAGAAGTCCCATGGCAATCAGCATCGTCTCATAAAATAACAGGGAAGTCTGTGTTCCTCCTCCGTAACAGAGCGCCAGAGAAAAGGAGGGAATGAGCGCTTTCATAAAATCCACGAGATGTGCCAATGCTTCTTTTGCCACCTCGAATACAAGATAAAATCCAGAAGATACCAATCCCGTCATAAGTAAAAATACAACATAAAATCCGGTCTCTCCCAACTCCCTGTCGCCAAATGTTCCGGCAAACCTCACAAAAATGCCGGCAAAGACAGCAAGCGCTAAGAGGCGAAGCAACGTCTTCTTCTGCTCTTCCATCCCATCTTCCAGATGGCCCACGAGACCATCCACAAGGTGAAAGAAAGAAAACTCTGCTTTCCCTTTCACGACGTCCGAAACATAACCGCTCAAAGAAAACGATGTTTCGCCGGCATTTTTCGCAAAGATTTCATCCGTCTCCGCCAAATCAATCTCCTTTTGCCAGTCCAATTGCGGAACGGTTTCCGCGGCATATGTTTTTTCAGGTATCAAAACCGCCAACAGGATACCGGCTGCTAACACCCATCCTCTCATGCACTCCTCCAATCCTTAGGGAAACCTGCGAAGCCCGTATCATCGCAGCATTTCCCCAACCGTCTTCAACAAAGCTTCCAGCACCGGAAAACTGACAAGCAGCATACTTATTTTCCCTACCATATTAATCTGTCCTGCGACGGCTCCATTACCTGCATCACGGCATATACTGACAACAAGCTGGGTTAAATAGGCAATGCCAACCATTTTCAACAATATCGTCAGGTACTCCTCCCCGACGCCGATACTTTCCTGCAGCTCTGCAATGCGCTCAATAATGGATTTCAGTGAACTCACTCCATACAAGGCAAGTAAGATTGTTGCCCCGACAGTAACCGCGATTGCATATTCCCGCTTTATACTGCCCGCCATCATCGTTAGAAAGATAATACTAATTCCGAGCACCGCTATTTTAATCATATTAATCCTCCATTCCGAAGCGCAGCAGAGGAGGCACGAGCAAAAAGCAGCAAAGCAAAGAATATTTTATATTCTTTTTTTGCTCTGTGCATTGATACTATTTGTGGCGCTTCGTCACAAATAGTGGGTTGAAAAATAAGCTATCGAGCTTATTTTTCAACCTAAGCCCCATTTCTGCGAATAAAAAATTTTTTCCTCTCCTGCACGCCGTCAGATAGAAAACATATCTTGTATGCTTTCAAATAATTCTGATATGTACGGTATAATCCAAAACAGAACAAGTATCAGCCCCGCCAGACTAACAATAAACGCCTGTTCATCCCGCCCCGACTGTTTCAGTATCTGATTCAAAATAGTAACTAGTATTCCTACCAGTGCGATTTTAAAAATAATTGTTATTTCCATGTAATTCCTCTTTTCTGCACTCTCTTATCAATTTTTTTCTATCTTTATCTGCTATAGCAGGACAAGACATAAAAGAAATCCTCCAAAGGTTCCTACTACCGGATAGAGTTTTGTCTGATTCTTTTTCTCTTTCTCATAGCAGCAAATACTTTCTTCCAGCCTTTTCATACAAAGTTCCATCGCGCGCACCTGTAACTCAACATCCAAATTCCCCAATGTATTCCCGAGACGGATAAATTCTTCATAGTCTCCCGCGCCGAGCAGTCGGCGTCCGAATACGTTTTCCATCGACTCCCGCCATACCTTTTCTACCGTCTCGCCCCTCTCCTGCAGCCTTTCGCTCACCGTCTGAAAAAAGAGACGGCTGTTTCCGCGAAGCCGGAGAGCAACAGATAAACATGCCTCCGGAAGCGGTACTCTTCCATATTGAATCTCTCCTTTAAGAAGCGATATCCCGCACTGTATATCCTTTGTCGTCTGCAGCCGGTACAAATACTGTGTGCGAAGCCATATTCCCACACAGACGCTGCCAATCATAATAAGCATTCCGCCACACCATCTCATCCCCATATCTGCTGCCCCCGTTGATTATAAATTCCCGTTACACTTCCCGGTTTCCGGCTCCCGTCAAGCAGGATATACCGATGAAACAACCCCTTTTCTCTTATTGGCGATAAGTCTTCGCCATGCATGGTAGCTAACAGCGAACATCCGCTGACAAGCGCTTTGTGCATCGCCCTGTCATCCTCCTTCAATCCAATCTCATCAACGGCAATCACATCCGGCCCCAGCGAGCGCAGCGCCATCTCCATTCCGACTGCCTTAGGACATCCATCAAGCACATCACAGTTCGGACCGACGTCCCGCTGTGGGATTCCCTGATAACATCCGGCAATTTCTGATCGCTCGTCGATGAGAGAGACATTGAACCGAGCGGATACATTGCGGACGATATCACGCAGCAGCGTTGTTTTTCCCCCTCCTGGCGGCGAGACAAGAAGCGCCGAATATAATTGTTTCCCATGAAGCAGATAGGGCATCAGCCAATCCGCACACCCCTTTTTTTCATGTGATATCCGTATATTCAGACAGGTAATCTGACGAAGCGTGCGCACCTGCCCCTGCTCCATGACAGCCCGCCCGGCAACGCCAATCCGATGTCCGCATGGAAGCGTCATATAACCGCGGCGGATTTCCTCTTCAAATGCATACAGGGAATGCTGACTAATCTGTGACAGGATTTCCTTACATTCCATTGGCGTGACATCGGATTGCTGTCCTTGCGGAATATGTAGTTCTCCCCGATAACGCAGCGTTATCCGTCTGCCCTGACGAATGCGTATTTCCTGAACATTTTCCCAATCCCTATCATATTTTCTGACAATGGCTGCCAGCCGCGACGGCAGCATTGAAAAAATTTCCTGTCCCTGCATCAAAGCTCCCCCTTTCGTCCTGTTCGGTTTCACAATACACATTTGTAACATATATATGCCTGTCCGTTTGGATTATTCCTTGATGAGGACAAGTTTTTGTGCTACACTCTTCACAGATAAACTTATTCGGAGGTTACTTATGGAATACGGATTGATTGGCGAGACGCTTGGTCACAGCGTCTCAAAAGAAATTCATGAACTACTGGCCGACTATACTTATGAGCCGCACCCGCTATCCCGTGAAGAATTTCCCGCTTTTATGGAAGAACACCCTTTTCGGGCAATTAACGTAACGATTCCTTACAAACAGGATGTCATTCCCTATCTCACACAGATGGATGACAGTGCCAGAGCAATTGGAGCTGTCAACACAATTGTAAACCGCAATGGCAAACTCTATGGATACAATACCGATATGCCAGGCTTTATGTATATGGTAAAAAAACACGGCGTTGATATGACCGGGAAAAAAGTCGTTGTCTTAGGAAACGGAGGCGCCTCGCAGGCCATACAGACAGCCATTGGGGAAATGGGAGCCGGACAACGGATTATCGTGGGCCACCGCACGATGAAAGAGGGCGTAATTACCTACGAAGAGTGTTTTAAGAAACACAGTGACGCTGCAATTGTCATAAATACAAGCCCCGTTGGCATGTATCCAAACACAGACGCTTCTCCCGTCGATTTAAGCCGTTTTCCACAATGTGAGGCCGTTTTCGATATCATTGCAAATCCTTTGACAACCAAGCTGACGGCACAGGCACATCAACTCGGAATGATTGGCGTTACCGGTTTGGAAATGCTCGTAGCTCAGGCAAAGTACGCCGTAGAAATATTTCTTGATACTGCGATTGATGAATCAAGGATTGATGAAATCTATCGACAGTTAAAGGGAGGAAAAAACACGTGAAAATATGGAATACCAATAATAAACAGGGATTAAACATCATCATTGTCGGCTGCGGAAAGGTGGGCGCGACGCTGACCGAACAACTGATTAAAGAAGGACACGATATTACTCTCATTGATAAAAATGCCGGACGTCTGCAGGAAATTGCCAATTATTATGACGTCATGGGTATTGTCGGAAACGGGGCAAGTTATAATATTCAGCTTGAGGCCGGTATAGAAAAGGCGGACTTAATCATTGCCGTCACATCCTCGGATGAGCTTAACGTTCTTTGCTGTACTATTGCCAAACAGGCGGGCGACTGCGCCGCCATTGCCCGTATCTGTTCACCGGATTATAATCAGGACGCCGGCTATCTTCGCGAAAAACTGGGACTGACGATGATTATTAATCCAGACTTGGAGATGGCGCGGGAGACGGCGCGAATACTGTTTCTGCCGACCGCTTTGGAAGTAAACTCCTTTGCTCACGGACAGGCGGAGATGATTAAATGCCAGCTCCCGCCGGACAATATACTGGCGGGCATGTCGATTGCTGATTTGGGAAAAAATATTTCCTCCGAAATTCTCATATGCGTAGTGGAACGCGACGGCGAAGTATATATTCCTGATGGCTCTTTCGTTCTGGAAGAAAACGATACCATTTCCTTTGTATCATCCCGCAGAAGTATACGTTCCTTTCTACATAAAATCGGCTTTCAGACGAAACAGGTAAAAGATACTCTGATTGTCGGCGGCGGAAAATCTTCTTATTATCTTGCCCGTCAATTATTGCAAATGGGAATTGATGTAAAAATAATTGAAAAAAAAGTTGAACGGTGTGAAGAATTAAGCATTCTGTTACCGGAAGCCATTATTATAAACGGTGACGGAACCGACCAGGAACTACTCAAAGAAGAGGGCTTAGAGCAAGCCAAATCCTTTGTTCCACTGACTGGTATTGACGAAGAAAATGTGATGCTGACTCTCTATGCGAAACAGGTTTCCAATGCCAAGGTCATTACTAAAATCAACCGCATGACATTTAAAAACGTCATCGGAAACTTAAATCTCGGCAGCGTCATCTACCCCCGGATGATTACCTCAGAGGCAATTATTGCCTTTGTCCGCGCCAAGAAAAATTCGATGAACAGCAATATCGAGACGCTGTATCACCTCTTTGATTCACGGGTGGAAGCGATTGAATTTATGGTCAGCGAATCATCGGAAGTGACCGGACAGCCGCTTATGAATCTCAATCTGAAAAAGAATTTACTTGTCGCCTGCATTTACCGCAACGGCATCGCAAAAATACCGAGCGGTCAGGATAGCATACAGGTTGGCGATACGGTAATCATTGTCACCACCCATACCGGTTTTGACAAACTAACGGATATTCTGGCTTAAAAAGAGAGGTTGTCATTATGAATCGTTCGATGATTGGTTATATTTTAGGATACATTTTGAAAATTGAGGCTATTCTTCTTCTTTTACCCTGTGCCGTAGGCGCTATTTATCAGGAGAGGGAAATTTTAGCCTATCTTATTGTTGCACTATTATGCGCACTTTTCGGTATACTGCTTTCCTTACATAAACCAAAAAGCAGCGTTTTCTATCTCAAGGAAGGGTGTGCGGCCACTGTACTTAGCTGGATTTTCCTCAGTTTATTCGGATGTCTGCCCTTTGTCATTACGGGAGAGATTCCATCTTTCACGGACGCTCTCTTTGAGACTATTTCCGGTTTTACAACGACCGGAGCCAGCATCTTATCCGATGTTGAAGCGCTCTCGTACTGCTCTCTTTTCTGGCGCAGCTTTACCCACTGGATTGGCGGCATGGGCGTACTCGTTTTCCTGCTGGCAATCATCCCTTTAAGCGGCGGCTCACATATCAATCTCATGCGCGCCGAGAGTCCGGGGCCGTCGGTTGGAAAACTGGTTCCCAAACTGCGCACAACCGCCCGTATCCTTTACATCATCTATTTTGCCCTGACTGTAGTGGAAGTTTTGCTTTTGCTCGCCGGAAAGATGTCGTTGTTTGACGCCTTAACCACGAGTTTTGGCACGGCGGGAACCGGCGGATTTGGTATCAAAAATGATAGTCTTGCCGGCTATTCCATTTACATCCAATGGGTTGTTACTATTTTTATGATATTGTTTGGCGTCAATTTCAACGCCTACTATTTACTCTTATTCCGAAAGTTCCGGAAAGCATTCGGGATGGAAGAAGTGCGCTATTATATTTTAATCATTGCCGCTTCCATTGCCATCATTTTCTTCGAAATCTGGAATTCGACGATGAGTGCCGTAGAAGCGCTGACACATTCTTCTTTTCAGGTTGCCTCGATTATTACAACAACCGGATTTTCTACGATTGATTTTGATAACTGGTCACAGGCATGTAAGAGTGTGCTCGTGCTCCTTATGTTTGTCGGCGCCTGTGCCGGAAGTACCGGAGGCGGTATTAAAGTATCACGGTTTGTCATTTTAATTAAAACGGTATCAAAGGAATTGAATTCCTATATCCATCCGAAAAGCATTAAAAAAATTAAAATGGATAAAAAGCCAATCGAGCACGAAGTCGTGCGCTCCGTCAACGTATACTTTATTACCTTTATGATTATCTTCTCCGCCTCGGTTTTCCTCATCTCTTTCGAGGGAAAAGATTTGGTTACAAACTTCACGGCGGTTGCCGCAACGATTAATAACATCGGGCCGGGACTGGAGATGGTAGGCCCTTCCCGAAACTTTGGAGACTTTTGTGTCGCTTCCAAGTATGTGCTAATGTTTGATATGCTCGCAGGACGGCTGGAATTATTTCCGCTTCTCATACTCTTTCATCCGGCCTTTATCCGTGATTTTCTGAAACGTCAAAAAAGAAAAGAAAACAGCAGCAAAACGTGTGTACGGCAGATGGAATGCGGTAAAAATTCTAAGTAAAAATTGAATAAATTTGTTTCCTCCCTCATACAGTATAGCATATATCTTGTTAGGGAGGAAACTATGTGTAGCATTTCCGGCTTCTACAACCCCACTGCCAATTTTGAAGGTCAGAGGGATTATTTTTTGCACATTTTAGAAAACATGAAGTCCTGTCTTCATCACCGCGGTCCCGATGAAAATGACTGTCATCTGGGCAGCCATTGCGGACTAGCCCATACCAGACTTTCCATTATTGATTTAGAAAACGGCCATCAGCCAATGTCAAGACAGATGGATGGTTATTGGTATCACATCGTCTATAACGGAGAAATTTACAATCTGCCTGTCCTCCGCAAGCAGTTAGAGGAGCATAACGTATCCATTCAAACAAATTCTGACACGGAAATCCTTTTACTATCCTTTATGACCTTTGGCGCTGATTTTGTCAAACAGATTGATGGTATATTTGCTTTTGCCATCTACGACGAACGTCACAATACATTGACGCTCTTTCGTGATTCTTTCGGCGTCAAACCGCTCTTTTATACGGTATTTGAAGGAACGCTTATCTTCTCCTCCGAGCCAAAAGGGTGTTTCCAGTTCCCGGGCGTCAAAGCCGTTCTCGACTGCAGCGGCCTCAATGAAATACTCTCTCTCGGGCCGGCGCGCAATCCCGGCTCCGGTGTATTCCGTGATTTTTATGAACTGCTGCCGGGCACTTATCTGACCTGCAGTCCGTTCGGACGTCATGAAACAAATTATTACCATCTCGAAAGCCGTCCGCATTTTGATTCCTATGAAGAAACGGTAGAGAAAACGTCGTTTCTTGTACAGGACGCCATATGCCGGCAAATGGTCTCCGATGTGCCGATATGTACGTTTTTATCCGGCGGAATCGATTCGAGTGTCGTATCCGCCGTCTGTGCCAGAGAGTTGAAAAAACAGGACAGACAATTGACGACCTATTCCTTTGATTTTAAGGAAAACGACAAATATTTCAAGGCAAATTCTTTTCAGCCATCGCAGGACCGTCCTTTTGTTGACCGGATGGTTTCCTATCTCCAATCCGACCATCACTATCTGGAATGTGATAATACAAAACAAGCTGATTTACTTACACGCTCCGTCGACGCTCACGACTTACCCTGTATGGTAGACATTGATTCCTCCCTCCAATATTTTTGCGGGGAAGTGAGCAAGTCCCATAAAGTTGTGCTGACCGGAGAATGTGCCGACGAAGTGTTTGGCGGCTATCCTTGGTTCCATCGCGAAGAGATGTTAAATTCGGGAACGTTCCCGTGGACACCGTCCCTGCAGCCCCGCAAAACTCTTCTGTCGGATGATTTGGTAGAAAAACTTCACATGGATGAATATGTCCGCCAAAGCTACCATAAAGCGGTCAGTGAAATTAATGTTCTGCCGGAAGAAAATGAGACAGAGACGAACCGGCGACGGATCGGCTACTTAAATATACGGTATTTCATGCAGACGCTTCTCAACCGTATGGACCGTACGAGTATGTTTTCCGGACTGGAAGCCAGAGTTCCGTTTGCTGACCGAACACTGGTTGATTATGTCTTTAACATCCCATGGGAAATGAAAGCCAAGGGAGGGCTTGTGAAAAATGTTTTGCGCCAAGCTTCAAGAGGACTCCTGCCGGACGAAATTCTCTTTCGCCGCAAGAGCCCTTATCCTAAGACTTATCATCCCTACTATGAAAACCTTTTGGCAGAACGCCTGCGGGAAAAATTAGCTGACCAGCAGTGTCCGTTACACGGATTAGTAGATGAAAACGCACTCCGGCGCTTCCTGTCGAATCCAAAAGATTACGGCAGGCCATGGTACGGCCAACTCATGGCCGGGCCGCAGATGATTGCCTATCTGTTGCAAATTGAATATTTCTTACGCAAATATAAAGTTAGCATTTGTCTTACTTAATATCCATATTGAACGGGGAGCGCACAACCGGCTGGATTTGCCTCCCCTCCAATGCCGCTTCCATGGTTGCTTCGATGTCTTCGAGATGGGCAATCATGGATTTTGGTTTTTTCTCGTAATCATCCTGTCCGAAAGGAACAAAGTAAATATTTTTTGTCGTCATCAGCATGCCGATATTTTTCAAACTGTTTCCTAAAGCATCGTTTGTGGAAAGCGCGATAACGACCGGCCTGTCATTCCTCATATGCGCCTTGGCCGCCATTAATACAGGCGTATCCGTTATGCCTGCGCACAGTTTCGCCATCGTATTTCCGGTACACGGGGCAATTACCAATATATCCAAAAACGCTTTGGGGCCGATTGGCTCTGCCTCCTGTATCGTGAAGATTCCTCTCTCCCCTGTCATCTCCTGTATTGCCTTAATATACTCTTTGGCATCTCCAAACCGGCAATTCACGGTCTGAGCTGTATTGGAAAAAATCGGGATGACCCGATACCCTTCTTCTACTAACCGCCTCACTACCCCTTTCATCTTATCATAGGTGCAAAAAGAACCCGTAAATGCAAGGCCTACGGTTTGCCCATTCTTCTTGCCCATTCCGCTAATCTCCCAAAATTGTTTTTATGATTACTTCCATAAGTATGCCGGCTGCTGACATCGGTGCATATTTACCCGGCAGTCCGAGACATAATTTGGCAGAAATATTCTTTTTTCGACAATATTCAAAATCGACGCCGCCCGGTTTTGAGGCAATATCAATAATAATACTTTCGTTCTTAACCTTTGAAAGCTGCTGTCCAGTGAGCACAAGCGCCGGCACCGTGTTCATGATAATATCGAACTGTCCGATATAAGCAGGTAATTCCTCAAAAGAAATGGCCTGACAGCCATAAGTTCTGGCACGCTCCCGCTTGCTTTCTTTGCGCTCTGCTACCGTTACCTTTGCTTTCCACGCCATCAGTTTATCTGCCAGTACGGCGCCACACGTACCGTAACCGAGAACTAACACCCTGCTGTCCTGAATGCTGACACATCCCAACTGCAGCGCCTCGGCAATAGCGCCCTCGGCCGTCGCCACCGCATTACGGCTCGCGACTCCCTCCACTTTCATGTAATCAACAAAACGAATGCCTTTTTCCTCACCGTTTTCTCGCAGTTCAACAGGAAAATTGCATCCGTATACCGTCTGTCCCTTTTGCAGTTTATCCGCTATCGTCTCCAAATATTTTGCCGTTTGCGGCACAGGAAGCAAAACAGCGTCATGGTAGCCCGGCAGATAATCCTCCGCCTCCATCACTACATGGCCCTGTCTCCGTAACATCGCTGTCAGATATTTTTGCCGCGGTTCCTCACCCAGTACAAGAAAATGATACTTCCCCATCGTCCCAGCTCCTTACTGATTACTACTTATCTCTACTATATGTTTCATTTTCCCGACTGTTCTTCCCCGTCATAAGTATCTAAAAAGTGATGTTTCACACCATCTTTCTTGTATGCTATAATCGTACTCAGATTAACGTTTTCCACACTGCGGAATATGTTCTTTTCGATATAGGGATTCGTCTGCCGGAGTTGACGGATTAACTCCTTTATCTCATAGCGCTTTGCCCCTTTTTCCCTGTTATCCTCATTTTCACAGTACTCCGTAAAGCGGCAGGCACAGCGGATAAAATGTAAATCATTATACGCAGCCCAATGAATGATGTCCTCTTCACGGATGAGATAAAGCGGACGAATCAGTTCCATTCCCTCAAAATTTGTACTGTGCAGCTTCGGCATCATCGTCTGAATCTGCGCCCCATAAAGCATTCCCATCAAAATCGTCTCGATGACATCGTCAAAGTGATGGCCAAGAGCAATCTTATTACACCCCAATTCCTTTGCCTGATGATAGAGATGGCCCCGGCGCATTCTGGCGCAAAGATAGCACGGGGAAGTAACATCGTTCGCCACCGCATCAAAAATTTGAGAAGAAAAAACCGTGATCGGCACGCCGAGCAACTCGGCATTGTCCTGTATGCGCTTTCTGTTTTCCTCATTATATCCCGGATTCATGACTAAATACACGACTTCAAAGTTCTTCTGTCCATGGCGCAAAATCTCCTGAAAAAGCTTCGCCATCAGCATGGAATCTTTTCCTCCAGAAATGCAAACGGCCACCTTATCCCCATCCTGTATCAGTTCATATTCATTAATTGCTTTCGTAAATTTACACCAAATCTGCTTGCGAAATTTTTTTACAATGCTGCGTTCAACCTCCCGCTGTCTCTGCTCTGCGGCATCCGGCTTCCTCTTATCCGGCATAATGCTATCTCTCCCTTTCTGTCAAGTCCTTAATCACTTCCGAAGCCAATATCAATCCTGCAACCGATGGCACAAACGCATTGGAGGCAGGCGCTCCTCTTTCCCCCTTTTGATATGGCAGACGGACAGGCTCTTCTTTCGAATACACTACTTTTAAGCTCCTGACGCCGCGCTTTTTCAGCTCCCGACGCATCACCTTTGCCAGTGGACATACCGACGTCTCATAAATATCAGCGACTTCAAATGCCGTCGGCTCTATTTTATTTCCCGCTCCCATACTGCTTATAACCGGCGTATTATATTTCTCCGCTTCCATAATGAGCTGTATTTTTGCTGTCACCGTATCGACGGCGTCCACAACATAATCAAACAAACGGAAATCAAAATTATCTTTCGTCTCCGGCAGATAGAAGCACTTATGAGCCCTCACATGACAATCCTTATTGATGTCAAGAATGCGCTCTTTCATCACTTCTGACTTATCGCGCCCCAAAGTACTATGTAACGCCACAATCTGCCGGTTTATATTCGTTATCTCTACCGTATCCTTGTCAATGAGGTCAATGGCGCCGATTCCGCTTCGCGCCAGCGCTTCCGCCGCATGCCCGCCAACGCCGCCAATGCCAAAGACAGCAACCCGCGCCCCTTTCAAGCGTGTCATAGCCTCCTCGCCAAATAACTGTGCAGTTCTGGAAAACTCATTTACCATAGTCATCCTCCATGACGGCAGACAGGACAAAATGGCGATGGTTCAGGTATCTCCACCGTACGGGACTTCATCGTCAATCCGTCCAGTGTAAATACCTTTCCCGTCAGAAGTTCTCCTGCTCCCGTCAGATATTTCTGCGCCTCTAATGCCTGTATGCTGCCGATAATCCCCGCCACGGAGCCAATTACGCCCTCGGGAAGACTGCGGGATGAATTTTCTTCCGGCGGAACCTCTTCAAAAAGACAACGGTAACAAGGCCCTTTCTCCGGTACATAAGTCATAACCTCTCCATAAAACCCCTGTATGCCCGCATGGCAAAACGGCTTCTTTGCCCTGACACAGGCGTCGTTTATGAGAAATTTAGCCGAAAAATTGTCAACGCATTCCAAGACAAAATCATATGTCTCGATAATCGCAGCAATATTCTCTTCGCAGACCTGTTGCGGATAAAGTTGTACTGCAACATCGGCATTAATTTCTTTCACACGCTTTGCCGCAGACTCAACTTTTTTCATACCAATTGACTCATGAGAGTGAATGATTTGCCGCTGTAGGTTCGATAAGTCGATCTCGTCCCAATCGGCAATGCCAATCCGTCCGATTCCTCCGGCCGCCAGATACATAATTGCCGGAGAGCCGAGACCGCCGGCGCCGATAACAAGCACCCGGCTCTCTAACATCTTCTCCTGACCTGCGGCGCCGATCTCCTGCAGCCGCAACTGTCGGGAATAGCGCTCCTGCTGTTCCTCTGTCAAAGCCATAGGCCCTCCTCCCCTCTGGAACTTCCTGCCTCCTATTTTATCTCTGTCACCGAATAATCTTTCTCTTCCACCGCCTGTTTCAATGTACTATCACTTATTTCTGCATTCAGTGTGACAACGGCGGTTCCCGTCATATGGCTGACTACGGCTTCTTCCACTTCCGGCAGAGCCTCCAGCGCTTTCTTTACACTCGCCTCACAGTGCCCGCACATCATACCATCAATTTTCATTTCCTTTTCCATCTTCTCTTCCTCACTTTCTTTTTGATTTGCTTCTGTCTTCTCCGGCTCCCATGACACTTCTCTGATTTTATAATCGTGTTTTGCATTATGAATCTTTTTCTGGTTCAGGCGAAGCGCATTCGTCACCACGCAGAAACTGGAGAGACTCATGGCGGCGGCGCCAAACATCGGATTGAGCTGCCAGCCCCAAAGAGGGAGCCAGACTCCCGCTGCCAGTGGAATGCCAATTACATTGTAAATAAATGCCCAGAAAAGATTTTCATGGATATTGCGTAACGTCCAACGGCTCAGACGGATAGCCGCCGGCACATCCCCCAGACGGCTCTTCATAAGAACTACATCCGCCGCATCAATCGCCACATCAGTTCCCGCACCAATGGCAATACCAATATCCGCTCTCGTCAGGGCGGGCGCATCGTTAATGCCATCTCCCACCATCGCTACCAGCCCTTTTTGCTGCAACGAGACAATAACCTCTTCCTTACCATCCGGCAACACGCCAGCGACAACCTGATTCACTCCTACCTGACTTCCGATTGCCTTTGCCGTCTGTTCGTTGTCTCCGGTCAGCATCACAACGCGAATCCCCATGTTTTGCAATTCCCTAACTGCCTGCGGACTGTCTTCCTTTATCACATCGGCTACGGCAATCAATCCGAGCAGTTTGTTCTCCTTTGCAAAAAACAACGGCGTCTTACCCTCTTGCGCCAACTGCTGCGCACGGTCTGCCAGTTCGCCGGCTATCGGCGCCTTTGAGGAAATGTATTTCCTGCTCCCCCCCGCTATTCTGGCCTTCGCGCACACTCCTGTCAGGCCATTTCCCGGAAACACTTCAAAGTCAGAAATGTCGGGCGGCTGTAATTCCCACTCCTTCGCATAACTGTTTACCGCCCGAGCCAACGGATGTTCACTGCGGCTCTCGAGCGCATAAGCATATAGAAGTAATTCCCGAAAATCCACCCCCTCTTCAGTAAAGACGTCCGTCACCCGCGGCTCTCCCATCGTAATCGTACCTGTCTTATCCAGAGCGATGCATTGGATTTTACCGGCAATCTCCAGAGAGGTGGCTGTTTTAAACAGAATCCCATGTCTGGCGCCCAGTCCGTTTCCTACCATAATTGCCACCGGAGTCGCCAGACCAAGTGCACATGGACAACTGATTACCAGTACAGAAATTGCTTTTGCCAGAGAAAAACCAAACGTCTGTCCGGCAATCATCCAAACAAGAAAAGTGAGCACGGCAATGCCGATTACAATCGGCACAAATACGCCGGACACCTTATCCGCCACTTTGGCTATCGGCGCTTTCGTTGCCGCCGCATCGCTGACCATTTGAATGATTTGTGACAAGGTCGTATCTTCTCCTACCCGTGTCGCCTCGCAACGCAGATAGCCGGATTGATTCACCGTCGCCGCCGAAACAAAATCTCCCTCCATCTTATCTGACGGAATGCTCTCTCCCGTCAGGGCGGACTCATTGACGGCGCTCATACCATCGACAACAACACCATCGACCGGAATACTTTCCCCCGGACGGACGACAAAGATATCCCCCTTTTTCACCCGCTCTACCGGTACGGATTTCTCCTGCCCCTGATGTATTATCGTAGCCGTTTTCGGAGCCAGACGCAACAATCCTTTCAATGCGTCAGTCGTCCTCCCTTTCGACTTTGCCTCTAACATTTTGCCTACCGTAATGAGCGTCAAAATCATTGCCGCCGATTCAAAATAGAACTCATGCATATAACTCATAACGGCGTCCATATCCATCTTCATCTGTGCATCTGTCATGGCAAAAAGTGCATATGTGCTGTAAGCAAAAGCGGCGCCTGCGCCCAATGCCACAAGCGTATCCATATTAGGGGAGCGGTGCCACAAGCTCTTAAAGCCACTGACGAAAAATTTCTGATTAATCACCATCACAATCCCCGTCAGAAGAAGCTGCAACAGCCCCAGCGCCATATGATTTTCCGCCAGCGCAGCAGGCAGCGGCCATCCCCACATCATATGCCCCATGGACAAATACATTAAAAGAAGTAGAAAAACAAGGGAACTCCACAACCGCTTTATCAGTATCGGCGTCTCATAATCTCTCAAAGCCTCTTCCGCATCATCCCCCGTCTCTTTCGTTCCAGAAGCAGGCGCTCCCTTTACGCGGGCGCTGTAACCGGCGTTCGCGACCGCCTCTAAAATCACCTCGTCCGCCGCCTCTCCCTCGACTCCCAACGTATTCGTCAGAAGACTAACCGAGCAGGTCTCGACGCCTTTTACCTGTTTTACTGCCTTTTCCACGCGGGTACTGCAGGCGGCGCAGCTCATTCCCCTCACATCATATTGTCTCATAATCCCCTCCCAATTCTTCTCTACTCTCTATACATGTTAACGCACATTCATTGACACTCTTTACTATCTCACATTCCCTGAAAATTATGTAACGTTTCATTTCATAAAATAAGCCGGCAAAAACGCAGACGCTCTCACCGGCCAATGAATACTATTATTCTCTATCCGACTCTTACAGTCTTTTTAAATATTCTCCTGTTCTCGTATCAATCTGAATTCTATCTCCCTGATTGACAAAAATCGGAACTGCAACCTGCGCTCCGGTTTCTACCGTAGCCGGCTTAGTAACATTCGTAGCCGTATCGCCCTTTACGCCCGGCTCCGTCTCCGTAATCTCTAATTCAGCGAACATCGGAGGCTCAATGGCAAAGATATTTCCCTTATAGGAAACCATCTTTACATTATCGTTTTCTTTGACAAATTTCATGGAATCTCCGACTGCTTCTTCTGTCAATGCAATCTGTTCATATGTCTCATTATCCATGAAATTGTACATTTCACCATCATTATATAAATATTGCATCTCTTTCTTATCAATATGCGCCTGTGGATACTTTTCCGTCGGACGGAATGTCTTCTCCACAACGCCGCCATCTACTACATTCTTTAACTTTGTCCGAACAAAAGCTGCCCCTTTACCGGGTTTTACGTGCTGAAATTCAATAATCTGATATACCGTTCCATCAATCTCTACGGTCAAACCGTTTCTAAAATCTCCTGCTGATACCATAGTTTCCTCTCTTTCCGTCGTACAAAACGACAATAAATTCCTCAATAAGATTATAACATGTTATAAACATTTATCAAGTATTTCTTTGGCTATCTGACTTACCATCTTATGCTCCGTGGATACAGTTACGTCGGCGGCGCGCTCATAAAAAGGCTGCCGCTCCGCCATCAGCTTCCGTATATACTCTACATTCATATTGTCATTCAGAAGCGGGCGGCTGTCGCTTTCTTTCACCCGCTCAAAAATAGTTTCCGGCTCTGCCGTCAGCAGAACAACCGTACCTATCGCCCGCAGTTTTCTTCTGTTAAGGTCACGAAGAGCCATTCCGCCGCCACAGGAAATGACAGCCGGTTTCATCGCCCCCAGCTCATCTATCATCTCCGTTTCCTGCTGTCGGAAATATTCTTCCCCCTCCTGCTCAAATATATCAGCGATCGTGCGGTTTTCCCGTTCTTCTATCCAACAATCCGTATCAATTTCCACGCGGTTTGTCTGACGTTGCAATTCTCCAGATATCGTTGATTTTCCTACGCCCATAAAACCAATAAGTATAATATGCTTATTTCCGCTATAAATCTTATCAAATATCCGTTGCATATCCTCATAATAAATCTGCCCCGGAGCAGAAGCCCTCTCCACACAGGCAAACGAGAGAACAGAACCATATAAGCCGCCATAGAGACGTGTCTGCCTGCCCAATTCTCCCATTGCCATCGTAATTAAAGGGAACTCTGGATATCTCTCTTTCATCGCTGCCGTAGCCTCTAACAACGTATCCACATCATCTTGTTCATGGGGCATACAGGCCAGTTTTCCTATTGTACACCCCGCCTGCTTTGCCTGCTCCAAGCGCTTAATTATATCTTTCTGCGCGGGAGTCGCCTCAAAATCATGGTACGAACCAATAATCTTCGTATAACCATCGGCATATTTCAAGCAGAGCCGCCGTACCTCTTCCTCACAACGCGCCACTTCAATATCAACATAGTCTGCCATTCCCTGCTGCAGAACATCTTCGATAAAGGAAAAATAATCAAATCGGGAGGCATTTGGTTCTCCCCCCTCCGCTTCTGTGCGGAGGGTTACAATCAGCTCCTTTTCCTTTAAGATTTTTTTTAACTCTGCAACAATACTCAATAACTCTCTCTCGTAACCGGCATAGAAATCAACACGCCACTCTGCCATGTCAACCGCTAAACGCGCATACTCCTCCGCTCTTGCCGTTATGCCATCCCGAAGAGATTCTACTATCGGCACACATAGTTTTGGTCTCATATTTTTCTCCATTTCTACTAGTACAACAAAAATTAAGCCTTTGGATACATTCACACAGTAGTTGGACAATTAGGCAAGTGAATGTGTCAATTATTTAATATTAGTTACCACTAAATAATGAATAGACCGATTGGAACGCCGGTTTCACTTTGAGATATTCGTCAAACAGACCGCAGTACAAACCATTCATGCGGTAACTGTAGTCATCCTCGCTCATCGACGGATTGTCAACAATGCCCCAGATGGAAATCGCTTTCAACGGTTTTTCCGGACGCTCTTCATTTATTTGCATATACGCCTCAAACAGCTTGCGATAGAACGCTGCGTGGGTAGCAAAAGTTTTCTCATCGTTTAAGTAATTGCGCACTGCTAATTCCGTCACCTGAACGTCAACGCCTAAATCGGCAAACTTCTCTATCGCCGTTTTGACAAGAGTAACATCGTTATCGTTCATACACCCGTCCTGTACTCCAAAGCCGCCAATGTAACTCTGCATTCCCATGCCATCGCACAGTTTCACATAGCCGCCGTTATCATCCGGCTGATACGTGTTTATAGACTTAATTAATTGACAAATAGCGTCTCGTTTCTGGCTATAAAATGTGCTGTAATCATTGTAGTACAAGTCGATATCCGGATTTCCCATCTCCTGCAGTTTCTGTCTCGCATACAAAAATGCTAATTCCACATAATCGCTGCCGACATGTTCATAAAACAGATTTGTCTTTTCGCCCCTCAATTTACGAACATGCCGCAAATCATCGCTGTCATATTCTTGCTCATTATCACCAACTGCCTCATTCACTACATCCCAGCAATAGATGACGCCCGGATAATTTTCTTCGAAATGAGTCAGCACCTGTTCGATATAGCTCTTCATACGCTTTTTATTCACTTCTGCGGAAGCATAACCATTCGAACTATCATACCCATCACGGAAGAACCAATCACACATATCCGCATCCCATACAAGCACATGTCCCCGCACTTTAATACCATTTTCCTTAGCATAGTCCATAATGCGGTCTGCTGCATCAAAATTAATAGCCGGCATAGAAGTCTCATCCTTATAATTCGCCTTTGAGGCAGCTCCATCCAGCATGGAGTACGCTTTCATCTCATTTGCCGCCGTTATACTGTTAAAATGGTGTTTCATCACAGTTGTATATTTGGAATCGGAAATCGTGCTGCCATTCATCACGGTTCCCATCTTGAAACCATAATTCCCCGCCAGTTCATAGAGCGAAGTGTAATTGCCAACCGTTTCCGTTACGTCACGCAAATCTCTCACTAATGTAATCGAATGGATCGTAACTGTTGATTTCGCATCGCTTGGCAGATTCCATGAATTGTAGCGCACACGGAGCGCATTCATGCTGCCGGAAAATGAAGAAAGAGAATACGAAAGCGTCTTCTTCTCCGCATCGGCGTCTCCGTAACCGAGCAACGTGCTATCTGACCAGAAATCGGCTCCGTCTGGATAGTAGGAAACCGATAACGGCGTTGATTCTTCTGCCGAAATCTCAATTAACACTTTTGTGTAACCACTCAAATCAATTTTCTCTTTGTCACTATTCATAAAGAGACAGACGCCTCCGCCTCCATATTGATTGCACATGGTAAATGTCATGCTTCCGTCTTCGTTGTAAACTGGTTCGCCGTCAAGCGCTGCTGTTCCCATCAATGTCGCGGCACTTTCACAAATTCTT
Organism: uncultured Eubacterium sp.; assembly: GCA_910577295.1. GTDB lineage: Bacteria > Bacillota > Clostridia > Lachnospirales > Lachnospiraceae > Eubacterium_F. The sequence continues at coordinate 98,230 of CAJTLS010000004.1, read as the reverse complement.
CCGATGTATCCGGTTCCGTCGTCGGTGTTGCTTCGGCTGTTGACGTCGCTGTTGACGTTGTTGTCGCCGTTGCTGTTGCTGTTGCCGTTGTTGTCGCCGTCGCGGTCGCGGTCGGTTCCTCTTCCGTTTCAATCACTGACACACTATTTATCGTCAGGTCTTCTATGTTTTGATTAAAAGAGATTCCTTTTATTTCTAAATATTGCGCTTCTGCTTTCGTTGTTAATGTCAAATCCCATGTGAACGCACCATGAATGTTATTGTCCGTGGATTTTAACTGTTCGGATGCACAGCTCACATCGTCCGCTGCCGTTGAAAGCCATGCCCGAAAACCGGTATCGCTCCGATCCTCTCCACTGATTTTCAATCGCACTGTTTCACCGGAAGCAATTTTCTTCGGCAGTGGGATAAAGAAAAATGAAACATTAACGGCTGTCACACAATTTTTTTCTTTGTCTATATTCACTTGATTACCATTGCCACCGGATACTGCCTGTGTTATATCCAACGGCTCTTCTCTTGTTGGCGCCGTCGCTGTTGCCGTCGCGGTCGTTATCGGCGTCGGTGTTGCTGTTGTCACCGGCGTTGGCGTCGCCGTTGTTATCGGCGTTGGTGTCGCAGTCGTTATCGGCGTTGGTGTTGACGTTACCGTCACAGTTGACGTCGCTGTTGTTGTCGCCGTTGTCGTGGCTGTTGACGTCGCTGTTGATGTCGCCGTTGTCGTTGCCGTTGACGTCGCTGTTGTTGTCGCCGTTGTCGTTGCTGTTGACGTCGCTGTTGTTGTTGCAGTTGACGTCGCCGTTGTCGTTGCTGTTGACGTCGGCATCGGCGTTGCCGTTGTCATCGGTGTCGGCGTCGCGGTCGTCACTGGCGTCATTGTTGGTGTTGACGTCGGCGCTGTCCACTGCGCATTGGAATCCGGTGTCGTTCTCGTATTACCCGTATCGTTTCTTCTTGTAACCTTTACCTTACAGGTAAGTTTGTAACGCTTCTTACCTCTTTTTAACGTGGCGATAACTTTTGCAGAGCCCGCCTTTTTAGCTTTTATTCTGGCGCTGTATTTTCCTTTTTTCTTTACACTTACCAGCTTCTTCTTTTTACTTTTCCAGCTTACTTTATATCCCTTGCCGTTTTTTACTTTAATTGTCTTTGATTTACCCAGGGACATAGTGATTTTCTTTTTGCTTAATTTTGGCATCTTTTTCTTTGCTTCCACAGTGCCTCCATCAGGCGCTAACAAGCTCATTATTAATGCTGTCACACATCCCCATGCTGCGATTGTCTGTTGTTGCCTTTTCATCTATATCTCTCCTTTTCTTTTTCTATTTCTATTATTTGTTTCGGCGAATGAGTGATATTTTCACACCCATCCTCCGTAATAATAACAACATCTTCGATTCTCACACCGCCAAAACCCTCTATATAAATTCCCGGTTCCACGGTAATGACCATTCCCGTCTCAATGAGCCGCTCCTCCCTCGAGGAAAAGTTCGGACTCTCGTGAATCTCCAAACCTAAAGAATGGCCCAGAGAATGAGTAAAATATTTTCCATATCCGGCTTCTTCAATAACATCTCTGGCCAGTGCGTCAATTTCCTTTCCTGTCAGTCCCGGCCGAATACCCGCCAGCGCTGTCTGCTGCGCGCGCAGAACTATCTCATACATTTCCTTTTGTCTGGCATCCGCCTTGCCAATGACAACCGTTCTTGTCATATCGGAGCAATACCCCTGATAACGGCAACCAAAGTCCATCGTGAGAAATTCTCCCTCTTTCAGTTTCTTATCCGTCGGTATGGCATGCGGCATTGCCGAATGATATCCAGACGCCGCTATCGTATCAAAACTCAGAGCATCCGCTCCAGCCTCTTTCATATAAAATTCCAAAAGGGCCGCCACCTGCTTTTCTGTCAGCCCCGGCCGTAATTGTTCTACTATGCGGCTAAAAGCTGCATCTCCAATGGCCTCTGCCCTGCGAATCTGGTTTTGCTCTTCCTCTGTCTTTACCGCGCGGCAAAAATCCACCTTATCTTGTACGGGAACACAAATTACATCTCGTAGCCCCTTTTCGGCAAACGAATGATTCAGCTTATTATAAAAAGCCACCGTCATGGCCGAATCTTCAAAACCGAGCCTTTTTACACCATCCTTCTGCAGAAACGCTGTCAGAGTGGCATAATACCCATCCTTTTTCCACTCCACAATTTCACAATCCGCACATTCTTCACGCGCGGCCGCCGTGTAGCGGGCGTCGGTGACAACGATACGATGTTTTCTGGACAGATACACATACCCCTCTCCCGTAAACCCCACGGTATATCGCATATTAGGTGTGCCGGTCAGCAAGAGCGCATCTATTTCAAGGGACTGAAATAATCTTTCTTCCATCTCTTTTCCCATCTTCTTTTTTTCTTCTCCTCCCGCTTCTTAATACGGTATTCTTTTAACACAATACTTTCCAGTTTTCGTTTCAAAACAATCTGAAACTCTTCTTTTTCATTTATCGGCTTTACAAGAAAATTTTTTAACCCGATACGTTTCGCTCCGAAAATATCGGTAAATAGCTGGTCTCCGACAAATACCGTATTTTCCGGCCTTGTATCCATCAGTTCCATCGCATAATAATAACCCTTTTTCGCAGGCTTATGCGCGTTAAAAACAGTGTGTACGCCTATCTTTTCATTAAAACTATGTACCCGCTTCTTTTTGTTATTTGAAATCAGGCAGCATTCAAAACCTATGCTCCGCAAGCGGGAAAAAAGTTTTTTCGCCTGCTCTGTCGCCTCTTTGCCATGCTCAACCAGAGTGTTGTCAATATCAAACAAAACACCCCGATATCCCTCTTGATATAGTTTTTCATAATCAATCGCATACGTTGATGACACCGTTGTGTCGGGAAAAAAGCGTTCAAACATAATGCCTTATCCTTTCCTGCTTATTTTGCCAGTGATTGCAAGTGAATGATAAACTGCTCTGCCACACGCCCGGAATGGCCTCCATTGCGCATACTCCACACATTTGCCTGCCGCAGCAGTTCTTCTTCACTAAGTGCGATTTCCGGATGTGCTTTTGCCAATCCGAGCACAATCCTGTCAAACTCTTTCTTTTGCGGACGGTCAAAATTGATGCTGACGCCAAAACGAGCGACCAACGACAACTTCTCTTGTACCGTATCAGAATGGTGCAACTCATCCTGCGACATATCGGAGCGGTCGCTCCACGTCTCGCGAATCAAATGCCGGCGGTTCGACGTGGCGTAAATCAATACATTGTCCGGTTTCACCTCCATGCCGCCCTCAATGACCGCTTTCAGATATTTATACTCTACCTCAAATTCTTCAAAAGACAAGTCATCCATATAAATAATAAATTTATAATTGCGGTTCTTGATTTGCCCAATAATCTCTGCCAAATCCTGAAACTGATGTTTATATACTTCCACAAGCCGCAGGCCGCGATTGTAATATTGATTCAAAATCGCTTTTATACAGGTCGATTTTCCCGTACCGCTGTCTCCATACAACAGACAGTTATTCGCTCTCCGCCCCTCAACAAACGCTTCCGTATTTTCAATAAGCTGCTGTTTCTGCCACTCGTAACCAATCAACTGATCTAACTCCACGTCGCTCGTGTGGGTAATGGCGGATAAAACTGTCTGCTCGCCGCGGTGAACAACGCGAAACGCTTTATTTAAACCGAATTTACCGACGCCATATCGTCTGTAAAAATCCGTCACCGTATAAAAAATATCCTCGGCATCCTTGCCCTTTCGCAAATTGTCCGCCAACGCACGAACTTTCTCACTGACGCTCTTATTGTAAGTATTTTCTGCTTTTGCCATCGAATGATAGTGCGATAAAATATCAAAACAGCGTATTCCCAGTTGTTCCTCCAATTGCGAAAACTCAAAATGAAAAAGATGGTAAAAGCATTCCATATCCTGTTTGACAATCGTATTGACCGTACCGTCATCCGACGCTCCCACCATTTCACAAATAATGCTGAATGGATTTTCATTTGTGGCAAGCACGTACGCAATATAACACTGCCACAGATTTTCATCAAAACCGTAACGCGTCGCCAAATCAAGCAGGCGGTAAATCTGGTCGTAAACAGCCCGCACCAGCTCCTCTTTCGTCGCTTCTTTTTTGCGCGCCGCTCTCTCAAAAATATCACTCAAACGCAGAAGAATGCTATCTTCTCCTAGTTGACCATACATTATTAATCGCGCTGTTTCACGATACATCACAATCACTCCTTACAACTTCCGGTATTCATGCGCGCCAAATACCATCACATCTTATCCGGCGCCTCAAAACCAAGCATGTCAATACAGCATTCCAGTACTCTCTGTACAAGACGAAGCAGCTTAATATAAGAGTTTTTCCTCTCTTCATCTTCTTCTGTCAGTACTTTTGTTTCGTGGTAAAAATGGTTTACACTTTCAGACAATTCAAAAATATACTGGCAGATTTTATTTGGAGCAAGCTCGGCATAAGCTGCCTCCACCATATCCGCAAATCTGCTTAACGTTAAATATACTTTCGTCTCACTCGCGCTTGCCGGCGGCATAAGCCTGCTATCGGATGACAAGACGCCTCCCTCTTCCTCATATCTGCCAACCAGTGACTTAATCCGCACAATTGTATATAAAATATACGGCCCCGTATTCCCCTCAAACGATGCGAAGCGCTCGATATCAAAAATATAATCTTTCGACGCCTGATTGGACAAATCGCCGTATTTTAAAGCTGCCAGCCCGACTTTGGCCGCAATTGCCTCCGCCTCGTCCACGCTATATTCACGGTTTTCTTTCATCTTTTTATATACTTCGGCATTAATCTGTTCACACAATGATTGAAGACGAAGTACGCCGCCATCTCTCGTCTTGAATGGTTTTCCGTCTTTACCATTCATCGTGCCAAAGCCAATGAAGTTTAATCCGACTTCCGGCTGTACAAGTTTCGCCTTTTTAGCTGTACGAAAAACCTGTGTGAAATGTAAGGACTGTCTCTTATCCGCCAGATAAATAATCTGGTCCGGCTGAAACAATTTCACACGTTCCACAATCGTTGCCAAATCCGTCGTCGCATACAGCGACGCGCCATTCGATTTTACAATCAGGCACGGAGGCAGTTCCTTTTTATCTCCCTCTTCGGAAATATCAACGACAAGAGCGCCCTCGCTCATATAGGCAATGCCGTCTTCTTTCATCTTCTCTACCATTTCCGGTATATACGGCTGGGCATCGCTTTCCTTTTTCCACAAGTCAAAAAAGACCTGTAAACTATCGTAATTCTTTTTCAAATCTTCGATGGAAACATTTAATATATGCTGCCACAGGGCGCGATAGCCGCTGTGTCCATCCTGTAACTTTGCCGTTATCTCCTGTGCTGCCTGCAAATAGTCCTCATGCTCTTTTGAATAGGCGCTCGCATGCGGATAAATCTGCTCCAAATCACTTATGGTAAACGGCGGCTCCTGTGGATACTCTCCAGCAAAATCATCCTGAAAATACGGTAATTCCGGCTGTCTTGTTTTCACTTCCTGAATAATGAGTCCAATTTGTAATCCCCAATCACCGAGATGAACGTCACCAATCACGTTATCGCCCATAAAACGGCAAATGCGCTTAACACTTTCGCCAATGATGGCCGGACGCAGATGCCCTACATGCAATGGCTTCGCTACGTTTGCCCCGCCATAGTCAATCACAATCGTTTTCTGCTTCTCCGGCAATGCCACACCAAAACGCTCTTCCTCATTCATGCGCTCCGCCTGTTCCGCTAGAAAATCTCCGCTCACGGTAATATTAATAAACCCCGGATTCACCGCCTCAATCTGCGCAAAAACAGCTTCGCTGCTCAATTGTTCTACCACTTCACCGGCAATCTGAAACGGAGCTTTTTTGTATTCCTTAGCCGCAGCCATCGCTCCATTACACTGATATTGGCATAAATCCGGACGGTTACTCACACTAATCATTCCGTATTTTTCATCATATCCGGCCTTTACAAAACCATCTGTCACCTTTTCTCTTAAAATATCTATTACCTTTTTCATGGTATTCCCCCGTTTCTGTACAGACTTTCTATTTCCTTTTTATTCTAATCGTAAATTCAATTTTGTCAACAGTTCAAAATAATTTTCAAACGTTTTTCTGCAGCAGAGAGGATTGTCAATAACAATTCCCTCCTCTCTCGTACCAATCAAGGCAAACGCCATAGCCATCCGGTGGTCTTCATATGTCTGGATTTCAACCGGATGTTCTCTCGAGGCCCTCACTTTGCCGGAATGAATCACCACTCCGTCTTCTCTCTCTTCGCAGGCAATTCCGAGGCGGTTTAGTTCGGTTACGATTCCTTTGATTCGATTTGATTCCTGCCGGCGGATATGCTCCACGCCGGTTATCGTTGTATCCCCCCACGCAAAGACGGCGATTGCCGCCAATGTCATTGTCTGGTCGGAAAAATTGCTCATATTGACTTCCATCCCCTGAAGAACCTTTTCCCCATCTTTGTTTACCGGCCCGCCAACAACAATTCCCTGCTCCGTATCCTTCACTTGGCATCCCATCAGTTCCAGTACACGGATAAAGGCAATATCCCCCTGTGTGCTGTCAAAATGGACGTGATTGACTCTGATTCGTCCCCCATTTATGGCAGCCATCCCGTAAAAATAACAGGCGGCAGATACATCGGGCTCAATCACATATTCGGCAGCCGTATAACGCTGTTGCGGCAACAGTTCATATTCGTGTTCGCCGTGCTGCCTCATCTGTCCGCCAAACGCTTTCATCATCTTCATCGTTATATCCACATAAGCTTTTGCATCTCTCTTTCCCGTCAGATGTACGGACAGACCATCTGGACAAAAAACACTGTTCAGCAACAGGGCACTCAGAAACTGACTGCTTTCATCTATATTCAAATACACCTTGTCACATGACACATCCTCTCTTCCCAAAATAGAGAATGGAAAGGCGTATGACTCTTTCTTATATACAAATTTTGCTCCGAGGCTCTCCAACACTTCTAACAGAGGACGCATGGGACGGCTGCTCATCTGCTCGGAAGCGCTCATCTCGTACTGTCCTCCAGATAGAGCGAGCATCGCCGTCAGAAAACGGGCGGCTGTTCCCGCACTCCCTACATAGATATCCGCTTTCTTTTCAGGAATATGGGTTCCCCTGCCGTCTATCGTCACCTCATTGACTGCCTCGTCAATGATAATGTTATATCCCAGTGTTTGAAGGGCATCCATAAACACACGCGAATCATCACTGAACAGAACTCCTTTCAAAACACTTCTTCCCTCTGCCAGAGCGGCCAGAAGAAGCGCGCGGTTCGTAATACTTTTGGAACCCGGCACGGTAACGTCAAATTCAGGCGGTGTGACAAACGGCTTCATCCGGTATTGCTTCATTCCCACTTCCTCCTCTTTCTATTTTTAAAATATCGAATTTTCCTATAAAATAAGAAAAAAACAGGGTTTCGCCGTAGAATGTGATTATGCATACCCTGACGTTCCTCTGTCCTTTCCAAAAAAAGCACAAAGAAAACAATAAAATCACATTCAAGCAAAACCCCGATACTTCATTTATTTACAGAAAGCCTTTACTTTCTCATAGATGCTGTCTGCATCCAAACCATATTTGGAAACTAATTCAACGGCAGGGCCGGATTCTCCAAATACATCATTGACACCAATCTTACATACCGGCGTCGGCGCTTTCTCGGAAAGCACGTCGCATACGGCGCTTCCCAGACCGCCGATAACGGAATGCTCTTCCACGGTTACGACTTTACCTGTCTCTTTTGCGGAAGCAACAATCAATTCCTCATCCAACGGTTTTATTGTATGTATATTAATTACTTTTGCATCAATACCGTCCGCAGCAAGTTTCTCTGCCGCTTCCAGACAATTAGACACCGGAAGACCGGATGCCACGATAGTCACATCCTTACCTTCGCGGAGAACAACTCCCTTGCCAAGTTCAAACTTGTAATCCGGAGTATCGTTGATAACCGGTACTGCCAACCGTCCAAAACGCAAATAACAAGGCCCTTTATGCTCATATGCCGCACGTACGGCCGCTTTAGCCTCTACATCATCAGATGGTACAATTACCGTCATGCCCGGGATAGTACGCATTAAAGCGACATCTTCATTACACTGATGTGTCGCGCCATCTTCACCTACTGAAATACCGGCATGAGTTGCGCCAATCTTTACATTTAACTGTGGGTAAGCAATAGAATTACGAACCTGCTCAAAGGCACGTCCCGCTGCAAACATAGCGAAAGAACTGGCGAACGGAACTTTTCCCGTTGCCGCAAGTCCTGCCGCAATCCCCATCATATTACACTCTGCAATTCCGCAATCAATATGACGTTCCGGAAAAGCTTTTTTGAATACACCAGTCTTTGTAGCGGCAGCAAGGTCAGCGTCCAGAACAACAAGGTTGTCAAACTCTGCACCAAGTTCTGCAAGTGCATTTCCATAACTCTCACGAGTTGCAATCTTCTTTACTTCTGACATAATGACTCACCTGCTTTCTCTAATTCTTCCATTGCCTGTGCATACTGCTCGTCATTCGGAGCAGTTCCATGCCAGCTCGCCTGATTCTCCATGAAAGAAACTCCTTTTCCTTTCACTGTCTTTGCGATAATTGCCGTCGGCTGTCCTTTTGTTGCCTTTGCCTCATCAAAAGCTGCTTTCAAAGCATCGAAATCGTGGCCGTCAACATTGATTACATGGAAATTAAATGCTTTAAATTTCTCATCAATCGGATACGGCGTACATACTTCATCAACAGCGCCGTCAATCTGAAGATTGTTATTATCTACAATGGCAACAAAGTTGTCCAACTTGCGATGGCCGGCAAACATAGCAGCCTCCCAAACCTGTCCTTCCTGAATTTCCCCGTCTCCGAGAAGCGTATACACGCGATAATCTTCATCACTGAGTTTCGCCGAAAGCGCCATGCCGACTGCTGCAGATATACCCTGTCCCAGAGAACCGCTGGACATATCCACGCCCGGAATATGTTTCTTATCTGGATGTCCTTGCAAATAAGAACCGACCTTACGAAGGGTTTCCAAATCCTCTACCGGGAAGAAACCACGATTTGCCAAAGCAGAATAATATCCCGGCGCCGTATGACCCTTACTCAGCACAAAGCGGTCACGGTCTGCTTTATCCGGGTTTTTCGGGTCAATGGACAACTCTTCGAAGAAAAGATATGTATAAATGTCTGCTGCTGAAAGAGAGCCGCCGGGATGTCCTGATTTTGCATGATAGACACCGGTTACTGCGCCCTTACGAACTTCAACAGCCATTTTCTGAAGTTCTGTTTTATTCATATTAATAATCCCCATTTCTGCACTGCTTTTGCGCATAAATTAACTTTGTGCCGGGCAGCGCGCAGACACAAAGTGCCGTGTAAAAAGTTCACACTATTTTACTTTCCAAATACTGCGATATAGTCTTTCTGGAATTTATCAACACCAATATCCGTCAATGGATGCTTCGTCATCTGCTCGATTACACCATACGGCACGGTAGCAATATCAGCGCCTGCCAAAGCACAATCCGTAACATGAATTGGATTACGAATGCTGGCTGCAATAATCTCCGTATCAATCTCCGGATCGTTGGCAAAAATCTCAGCAATACTCTCAATCAAATCAATACCCGGCTGTGAAATATCATCTAAACGTCCTAAGAATGGAGATACATAAGCGGCTCCTGCTTTCGCTGCCAAAAGAGCCTGATTCGCACTAAAAATTAAAGTCACATTACACTTGATACCTTCAGAAGCAAGTACCTTTGTTGCTTTCAAACCTTCCACTGTCATCGGAATTTTAACAACCATATTCTCATGAAGCTTGGCAATTTCTCTGCCTTCTGCAATCATACCTTCTGCGTCCACTGTAGTGGCCTTAACCTCTCCACTGATTGGCCCGTCCACAATAGAAGCGATTTCTTTCAGTACATCTTCCTGACTTCTTCCGCCCTCTTTGGCAATCAACGACGGATTGGTCGTTACACCACAGATTACACCCATTTCTTCGGCTTTTTTGATGTCCTCAATTTTCGCTGTGTCAACAAAAAATTTCATTCCTTTTACCCTCCTAAAAGTATATTTATTTCATATGCCTTATTATACAACTGAAAAGCATATAATATCAACCCCTTTTTACATTCCGTAGAAGCACACACCAGCCAAGGTTAATTTCACTACCGAATGAACCGGACTGCCATACGAAAATTTGCGTGTGACTTTTCCTTTTCTGTCATACTCGGCAAAATTACCTGCCTGCATATCCGTAAGTATCATATGTTCTCCCTGAACCTGTACGGTATTAGCGGCATTTCCGCCAAACTTCGAAGTCATAACAACATTCAATCCTCTTTTTTTCGAATCCAACTGAACACAAACGCCGGTCGCCTGTCCTTGCTTCCTGACAAGCAGGGAATATGTTCCGTCTCCTGTCAAACTTATCTGCGAAGCGGCAGTATCCCATTTCACCGCCTCTTTTTCCTCTACTATCTTTTTCTTTCCTAACTTTTTCTTCCAATCGGCCCGTTTGCCCATAACAAAGCTAATCTTTGGTTCCGCGCTCGTAATCGCATCCATATAAATAATGCCGGACGGTTTTGCGGCTGTCAGATATATACCGCCGCCCTGATTCGGAGCAAGTGAGCCGACGGATATCCCTTTCGGGAAACAAAAGACTACCCTTGTCTTTCCCGTCTGCATGGAAGTAGCAAGCAGATACTCTCGTTTTTTCCTGCTCCCAAGCGAATAGATTTCATTGTATCCGTCATAGCAGAAATCTTTAATCGCACCATAACCATTTACCTTTACAACACCAAGAACCCGGCCCAGTGCAGAAACTCTCGCCACCTTATCTGGGGCTATCTGATATAACACGCTGTCACCTGTCTGATAAATGCGCTTACCGTGTCCGGTTTCCGTCTTTGTTATATTTCGCAATACGCCTTGATTATCATAAATCAATATCTGATTAGCGTTTTTCGGAAATACAAAAAACATTCCGTTGTGGCTGACTTCCTTACTATAGCCTAATTCTACCGGAATCTTCTCGGGAACATTCCCCTTTGGTATCGCATACTTATACGTCTTCCCCTCTCGTTTTGAGCCGGAACTGTCGACAAGCTCAAGAATAATATAATTTGTCTTTCCGGGAATCAATCCGCTGATTACAAATTCGTGCGTCTTGGAGAGATTATTTTCACTTCCGTTATTGATATAGCGGGTGTGGTCATAAATCGTCTCATCCTCGACCGTAATTGTATAACGAACCATACAACGGTATGACGTCGTAAAATAAAAATAGAAACTGTTTTCATTGGTACCGAAAGGGTTGCGTGCAATAATCGGATTCTCAAAGTCCGCATCCGTCCTCTTAATCAGACGGTCAAGACGCTCCCTGTCCCGATTCGACTGCTGCACATCATACACAACGTCGTGCTCAAAATTTAATACATTCTTCTTTTCTCCCGAAGTCGCTAACGGTATCGCACTCTCATCCAAATCATAGCGGTAAGAACGGTTTTCTTCTAAATCATTCTGCGCTTTCGCCATACGTTCCTGAAACTCGCCGTTTGGGCCGGAATCCTGATTAAGCAGAAAATAGAAGCCCCCCGCCGTCACAGCAGCTAAGACAAACATCGTAAAAAGAATTGGTTTCATTTTCTTTTTCATCCATACATCTCCTTATCCAACAATGTTTCAAAATCGTCCATTGGCATCGGTCTTGCGTACAAATACCCCTGCGCCACATCACAGCGGATTCCGCGAAGATAATCTGCCTGATTTTCGGTCTCAACTCCTTCACATACAACCGTCATATCCAACTCCTGCGTCAATTCAACCGTCTTGCGGATAATAATCTTACTCGTCTCGGAACTCTCTGTCTCATCCAAAAAAGATTTATCTATTTTTATTATATCAACAGGCAGCTCTTTCAACAAATTCAACGAAGAATATCCAGTTCCAAAATCATCAATTGACCAACTGATACCGAGCTCCTTTAATTTACTCATCACATCAGCCAGATTTTTCAAATCATCACGGAATATCCTCTCCGTGAGCTCTAACTCAATATATTGCGGCGGCGTATTATATTGTGCCAGTACGCCTGCCACCTTTTGGGCATAATCTCTATTTTGCAATAATACACGAGATTGGTTAATCGAAATAGGTACACATGGCTTTTGCTCGTGCAGTCTTCGATTTATCATCTTACAAACTTCTTCAAGTATAAAAAAGTCCAGTTCAATGATAAATCCGTTTTGCTCAAAAATAGGAATGAAGTCATCTGGATATACCATGGAACCGTCCGCATTAATCCAACGCACTAACACTTCCGCGCCCACAATCTGTCCCGTTTCCAAATTGAATTTTGGCTGTAGAAACGCTTTGAATTCACTCTGCTGCAACGCCTTCCTCATCCGCGACTCAATGTAACGAACCCGCTCCATCTGCATAAAGACTTTCTCATCATAAAAAGCAATCGGAGAATCTGTGTGAAAGCGCAGGCTCTTCCGCGCAAGGTTAGCAAACTCAACCATTCGCTCTACTGTTTCTTTCCGATTTGTAATCAAGTAGACCCCGATTCCTAATTGTGGGTCTGCCTTTACATACTGCGGAGTAATACTCTTCTCAAATTGTCCGCACAAAGATTTCAATAACCACATCAGATAATCCTTTTCCGAATAAGAAACTAAAACAAGAATGTGGTCGGCCACGCTGCGGCAGCATAATTCGATTCCCTTATTGCTGGAAGAAGTAAGCAGAGACGCCAAATCAGCAAGAAGCTGGTCGGCTTTTTGCAGCCCGTACAGATTATTTACTTTTTCATAATTATTAATATCCGTACACAACAGGGCGTAATAATCATTTTGAGATGGCGCCAGTATCCTCTGCTCAATTAATTTCTTAAACGCCTCCAAATGCAGCAGCCCCGTGACCGTATCATACTGCTCCCGCTTTTTCAACTCCACCGATAAATGGCCGGTGTCCTCGTCCAGCAGATAACGCGGTTCTTCTACCAAAACCGATTCTCCGGTCGAAGAAGTATGAATGGATTTAATGACAAAACGCTTATCATGCTTAATTATCATCGTAAAACGTAAATTCGAATAATATATATTGGATTGGTACGGAAGTCTCAACTCTAATTCACCCGTGACCTGATAACACCCCGTACTCAGCGAAATCGTGCTTGTCTCTACTACTTTCATCATGCACTCATTGGGAACAAATTCCAATTCTTTCTGCAGCAGGCTCCCGAACTCCTGACGACTGTGCGCAACATAATAACCTTTGGAGCCTTTCCATTGAATCTGTTCGTCAATATGAGCAAGCACATCATTCATATCATGTCTCACATAGTAGGCATGAAAATGATTCAGTGCAATTTGTTTGACTTGCTCTTTTTCCAAATCATAATTGAGCACGCTCTCCTGAGCATCATGTATATCCACAATCAGTCACTCCTTTCTCCTCTTCTCTTCCCCGTCTTAAAACTAATCTCTGTCCCACTTTTCACACAAGGCATGTATCTGGTCGGCAAATTTCGCCGTTTCCTTGTTGCTCAGTCCTTCATTTTTTCGAATGACGCTAAGCAGCCGCTGCCCTTCGGTCAGCAAACGCTGGAACATATCGCTGGCACGTCTCTTCGCCGCAGTTTTCTTTTTTACTGCAACCGGCAGCGCCTCTTTCACAAATTCACCGCTTACCAAATCAAAAACCGTACCACTATAAGGCGCCGAAGCAATATAGGCGGAATCTTCCAGCGTACGGACAAATTCATCGCACACATGGTCGTCTCCGTGTACTACAAATACCCTCTTCGGCGGCTTTTCGGTAAAGCCGTTCACCCATTTTAGCAATCCGTCCCTGTCCGCATGGCTGCTAATGCCACGCAGCTTCGTAATCTTTGCCCGCACTTCCACAGTCTCACCGAATAATTTCACCTTTTTGACGCCCTCTAACAGGGAGCGTCCTAACGTTCCCCGCGTCTGATAGCCGGCAAATACGATAGTACTTTCTGGACGCCACAAATTATGCTTTAAATGATGGCGGATTCGTCCCGCCTCACACATACCGGATGCCGACAAAATTACTTTCGGCTGCGGTTTAAAATTTATTTCTTTACTGTCATCACTGGTAACAGACAGTTTTAATCCCGGAAAATGAATGGGATTAATCCCCTGCACCAACAACGACTTTGCTCTTTCACTAAAACACTGCTCGATGTTTGCGTCAAAATTTTTATCAAAAATCTGTGTGGCCTCCACCGCTAACGGGCTGTCCACATAAACTTCAAAATCCGGATTGATTGTTACTCGTCTTTCTTCTTTAATCTGCCGGAGGAAAAATAGCAGTTCCTGTGTCCTCCCCACTGCAAAACAAGGAATGACAACATTGCCCCCCTTCGCAAAAGTATCCTGTATAATCGCCGTCAGTTCCTCCACATAATCCGGTTCTTTCGTCTCATGCAAACGGTCTCCGTAAGTCGATTCCATCACCACATAGTCAGCCGCTTTCGTATACACCGGATCACGCAAAATCGGCTTATGTCCGTTCCCGATATCACCGGAGAAGACAATCGTCCGCTCTTCATTCCCCTCTCTGGCAAAAACTTCAATTGAGGACGCACCAAGCAGATGACCGACATTCGTAAAACGCACTGAAACTTCGTCACAAATATGTACCATACTATCGTATTCACACGACTGTAGCAACCGGATAGCGCCAATGGCATCTTCCATCGTATAGAGCGGTTCATATGTTTCTCCACCGGAACGCTGCGCCTTACGATTTCGCCATTCCGCCTCAAACTGCTGGATATGGGCGCTGTCCCGCAACATAATCTGACTCAGTTCAACCGTTGGCTTTGTCGCATAAACCGGCCCCCGAAAACCTCTGGCATACAACATGGGAAGCAATCCCGTATGGTCAATATGCGCATGCGTCAGTAACATAAAATCGATTTCGGACGGCTCCACGGGAAGTTCCTGATTCTCAAATAAATCCTGCCCCTGTTCCATACCGATATCGACACAAAAATTCTTCCCGCCAACTTCCATAAAATGACAACTTCCGGTCACTTCATGGTCTGCCCCAATAAAAACAAGTCTCATGCACTCGCCCTCTTTCCGATAGTTAGTTTTATTATAAAGGATTTTCCAAATTTCGTCAATATACAGTGTCTGTGAGTTTCCTCATTTTTGTGGGATTAACCGACGTATTTTGGCATTTCCTTGAATCGCAGAAAAAAATCTGCTATACTGTAGACATTTCATCTAAAAAGAGAGAGGGAGATTGGTATGATTGAAAAAAGAATTGTAATAGCTCTAGGAAGAAATTCGTTTGGAGAGACATTTCCAGAACAAAAAAAGAATTGTAAAAAAGCAGCCGAAGCAATTGCCGACCTTGTCGAGCAGAAATATCAAATCGTAATTACCCACAGCAACGGCCCTCAGGTCGGGATGATTCAGACTGCCATGACAGAATTTGCCCGTCTGGACGAACGATATACCGTAGCTCCCATGTCTCTCTGCAGTGCCATGAGTCAGGGATATATCGGTTATGATTTACAAAATGCCATCCGCAGCGAATTGTTAGACCGCGGTATATTCAAGCCGGTTTCTACCGTTATCACACAGGTGCGCGTAGACCCGTTTGACAAAGCGTTTCATCGCCCTACCAAAGTAATCGGTCGGACGATGACGCGAAAAGAGGCGGATGCCGAAGAAGAAAAAGGAAATTTTGTTGTCGCCGAGGGAAACGGTTATCGCCGAATCATCGCTTCCCCACAGCCGATTGATATTTATGAAATCGACGCTGTGACAGCACTTTTGGATGCGAATCAGATTGTGATTGCTGCCGGAGGCGGCGGCATTCCTGTAATGGAACAGGGCACCACATTGAAAGGCGCCAGCGCCATTATTGAAAAAGACTATACGGCAGCCAAACTTGCCGATATGGTTGACGCCTCCCATCTTCTCATTCTGACATCGCAAGAGCAACTTGTGACAAAAGATACAAAAGAAGCCATCGGCACCATTTCCGTAAAAGACGCCGCTCAACTCATTGACAACGGACACTTTGACGAAATTACGACGCTGCCTAAAATGGATGCCGGCGTATGTTTTGTCTCGTCCGGAAAAGGAAGAACCGCCGTCATTACGAAATTGGAATATGCTTATCAGGGCATGAAAGAACGCATGGGAACCATTATAAAAGAGGGTTGAAAAACAACCCTCTACGCTCCTATCGTCCATATTCAAAATGCTGGTAATCTTTACTTTCATTCCAATCCCCTCCCCATGAAAAGCCATTTCTCTTAAATATTTTATACGCCATATCATTCTTATGCAGCATCTTATCTGCATGCTCGCCACGGCAAAGCTTTGGATTGCGCTCCAGATATTCTGTGGCATTGGCCGGATAATATCCGTCTTCCCGCACGTAAGGATTGATTCTCGGATTGATGTCAATTGCCAGTCCTAACGCATGTTTGGATAACTGCGTACTTCCCTCAATCACACGATAGTTAAAGGCAGAAGAATTGTTTGCCTCCATCGAAAGTTCATCATCGCCCTCGAAATCGTCAACTAAACGAACGCTCTCAATCGGATACTCCCATTTATATAATTGATAAAACACACGCATAACCGGATAGGCAATACGCTGATTCACAATTAACTCTCCCTCCTGAATCTGTCCGTGGAAATCATAATGAATAATGCGCACGTAACGCAGTTCATCCAATGAAATATCCGGATTCTCCCGAAAAGAGACACCCACTATCTTCTCTTTTATAAATTCCGGCAAAACCGCGCTGTTAAATCCTTCTTTATAAACTTTGTAAGTTCCCACATAACGTCTCGTCTGTAAGAGCTGATAAAGATATAATAGGGTAAAGACAAAAACAACCCCCTGATAAATACGGCAGATGGAAACAATGCCCACAAAAGTCAAAAGGAAAATAAAAATACGGGAAAATACCGTGACCCACCAGCAAAACTGCATTCTGCGGTTTGTTGATACATTCGCCATGTCATCCGAGACAGCAACCGTCATATAGATTACTTTGTATTCCATCCAAATCTCAAAGACAGCGGCAAAGAAAAATAAAATCAGCGTCACAATAATACGGGCTCCACCGTTAAGAAAAAACGGCATCACTCGCAGAAGGACAGATATGCCGCCGCTTACCAATGCCAACACAATACACTGCACAAAATTTTTATTGTGCTTTATGAGTAAAATTGCACCGGTCATTATAAGAATGCATCCCAGAACATCCGGTAAAATATCCACCTGCAATTGACCACCCAATATATTTTGCATTACATATTCCTGTATCTTCGGGTGTATCGCAAATCCTCCAACCGGCCCTTTCGGGGCAATGTAGTCTGGATATGCCATCCCCGGCGCAAAAAATACATCTACCCCCGTAAAGAGCAATCCGATTGTAATTAATAAAATTGCCATTCTTTTCCCTCCTGTATCCATATACTAATTTTGCTTTTTTACAATTTTGTATTCGTCATCTGTCTGATAGTATGGACACGAATCGTACGATGAACTCATAAACCGCGCCATTTCATCTTCATCCAAATTCACTTCGCATTCTGCATAGCCATCTTCATCATATACATAAAAGGCACAAAACTCACAGTTGGTTATCATACATACCTCCCATTAGAACTCACCCATATCGGGCCAACGAAAGAAAAATGACAGGGAGGGCGGCTACCCTCTTTGTCATTTTTCAATCAATATTACGTTACCAATCAGGATACGGAATCAAGCACATCGTCCGACGCCTCGCCATAATCTTCCTCTCCACCGATACCGTCTCCGGTTTCAGAATCTGCGTCCTCTCCTGTTCCCATATCGACATCCTCTCCCATTCCGATATCGGGAGTCTCCTGCGCACCAGAATTACCCAAAGCCGAATCACCGTTCCACGTATAAGAATTCATTAAATCATTCAAATTGATTCCCCATTTTGACATTATATCAAGCGCTGATAACATTAATTCCTGACTATATTTCTCAGAAAATGTCTGAAGCAACTGCTGATTAATTGGAATCTCTTCTCCTTTTGGCGCCGTTATCTCACCATCCAATACTCCCTGTGTGAGTTCAGCTGAACAAGTAAATTCCTGACTTCCGGCAAGAGAATTTGTCTTCGTTTTCATCTCATCCAACTGATAAGTAACACATTTTCCTTTGTCAAGGTTTTTTATGCTTCCTTTTGCTGATAACTCGGTTTCTACATCCAGACTCTTACTACTTCCTTTTACTGTCACCGCTTTCGTTGACTTGTCAAGAGTTATCGTCGACTGGCAATCCATCAACACCTCGCCGTCCGTATCTGTTACTTTATAAGAAATACTATCTTCGCAGCGGTCGTCTTCCGTACTGTTTCGTTTCATTTCGAGTTTTCCGAGATTCTGCCCATTATTTTTTGCTACCATGGCAACACTCATGGAAGACTGATTTTTATTTTCCGCAAACGTCATATCAAAAGCTATCTCCGTTCCGGGATTACCTTTAATATCAACTTTTAAACCCGTGAGTTTCCCGCGCTCGCCATATACGTCAAACGTAAAATCTGCCGTACTTTTTGTTAATTCAGGAAGAAGCTGTTTCAGAGTCGAGGCAACGCTGCCTTTCTCTACTCCTAAAGCGCTTTCCAACGCCTCCACACCAACTTTCTGTTCTTCCACATAATTAAACAGACTGTTAATTACATCGTTCGTAACATTCTTTGGAATTGTCAGGCGATATCCGTTATCCACCTTTTCACAAACCGTTCCACTGTAAACTTCTTCGCCCTGCTCCTCCAGATGTTCACTAAAACTTTCTTTAAGTTCAGAAACCTGTTTGAGAGCATCCTGCACTTTCTGTATCTGACCCTGTCCTGAATCTTTGTCCGCCGTCAAAGTAAATACCTTATCTTTCAAAAGCTCCGGTATGGCAACAGCCAGCTTTTTGTCCGGCAGGGAAGCGTATGCCTGCAAATTAATATTGCTGCCGTTAGTTCCGGCTCCAAAATTAAAGCGCCCCTTTTGATTTTCCATATCGAACTGCAGACCTAAATCAATTTCCATTTTGTCAATGACAGACATAATCCCGTTTCTCGTTTCCGGTAATCCACCAATCTGCAAATTGGAATATTTAACATCAAGATTCATCCCGTGTTCTAACATTCCTTTTGTCATTTCCGTACTGCCAATATACTCTCCTGATGAAGTATACATCATTTTCTCAGGCGCCTGCTTCAATAAATCAAAAGCTTTCGCCTTATCGGATGAAAATACACCAAACGCAAACATAACGCCTGCTGATGTACTAATTAGAACTACGGCGATTGCAATGATAAGCACAATCACTTTCACATTTTTCTTTTTTTCCATCTTGTCCTCCGTTTCCTTCCATCACAAAGATTCTTTTTATACAATTAATATGCATATAAAGTCATAATATCATATCATTTCAGATTTGTAAAAACCTTTTTCTATGCCTTACCATGCCTTACCATGTAAAGCTATGCTTCACTATGCTCACTTTTTCCTGATTTCCTCTTTTCCCAAAGCTGGTATCCTCTCTTTGTCACAAAGTAAGCTAATACCCCAAGAAGAATGCCAATCAACAAACCTGCCAGTATATCGGTCGGGTAGTGTACATAAAAGTATAGTCTGGTCGATGCCATAACGGCAGCGCCGGCAAGCGCCAGCGCTCCTGTCCGGCGTTTCCACATCCATATACTCATTGCTGCCGCAAACGAAGACATTGCGTGTCCGGAAGGAAATGAAAAATCGGTTGGATTCGCAATCAGTAACAGAATATCCGGATTTTGCCAGCATGGGCGCATTCTTGCCACCAGAGGCTTCAGCGTCAGATTCCCTATAAAAAGAGAAAGCAACAACGCCACAATAACCGTCACTCCAATGATTCTTGTTTTCTTTTTCAGCAACAACAGAAGAGCAATCAAAATCCAGATGATTCCTCCCTCTCCCAATATTGTAATCCACCGAAAAATAGTTGTCAGTATGTCATTTTGTATCGACAGAAACCATTCCAAAATTGTATTATCAAACCAAGCAATCAAAAACCTATTCCTTTCATCTGTTTTGCAAATTTCAATGGCTCGCCTCTGGCGAGACTATTTGACCTTAACGATACATTTCTTTTTCAAAGAACCATAGTAAGCAAATATCTTAACTTTACCTTTACGCTTTGCCTTTACTACACCTCTCTTGTTGACTGTGGCAATCTTTTTATTTGAGGAACGCCACTTCACATTTCCCTGTATGCGTGACGGCGTTGCACTTGCCCGAAGCTTATATTTTTTTCCTACTCGCAAAGTCTTCTTTTTTTTGCTAAGCGTAATTTTCCCGATTTTTTCTAAATAATGCCGGATTTCCTTGGCCGCACCGGAACGATATAAATCGGAATAGGAAAACAATACATATCCCTCGGTATTGCCTGCACGTATCTTATCTAACTGTTTTGCTATATTTTTAGAAGATTTCTTCCATCCCAAATCATCATTCAGCGAATATCCGGCCTTATATAAAGCCAAGCCAATATACATAGGCACATCTTTCACATTAATCGCGCGCCATGCCGCAAGCCGTTCCGTAAAGAGCTTCGTTTTCTTTCCTGACAAAATATATTTATCTGACCAATATATTTGTGGAATTATATAATCTACATAACCGTCTTTTGATAACCATGTCTTAACATCCGCGCCGATTTTCTCACAGTAGCTGATATCTCCGGCCGGACTGATACCAAATTTTAATTTTGAACTTTTTGCCTTAACGGTCTGGTACACTTTTTTTACCATAGTGTTTACGTTTTTCTTTCGCTGCGCTTTGGAAACTTTATTGTATTTCTTTTCATTTGTCGGATAGAAATAATCGTCAAAATGAATGCCGTCTACCGGATAACGGGTAATAATCTCCTGTACCTGACGTACAATCCTGTCGGTCGTAGAAGACAACCCGGGGTTTAACACTTTCTTTTGTGAAATCCGATACGGATTCAGCCATGCGTGAAATTTCAGTCCATATTTATGTGCAGAGGAGACAAGTATTTTCAAAGGGTCATAACGAAGCGCTTTCCCGGAACCTGTTATATATCCCGACCATTTCACTATGGAAGAGGGATAAATGGCGTCGTCATGTGAACGGACATGAAAATAGACCGTATTACAGCCGCTCGCCTTAATATTGGCGAATATCCGGTTAGCATTCGCACGGAATTGATTTTCCGTTTTATTTTTCAAACCTAATTTTTCAAACTCAAAACAGGATACCCACACACCTCTTGTAGATAAACTTCCCGCCTGTACCTCTTCTCCCTGACACCATGCGCAGGCAATGGCTGTCATAACAACTGCTATCAATAAAACAAGTCTTCTGTTACGCATCTTTCTTACACTCCTTTTCCTATAATAAACCAGTGCTGAAATAACGCTCCATGCGATCGGCTAAAACAGTCGCAATGCGAACATCTCTCCCATATTTTTTCGTTATTTCTTTTGCACTCCAGACATTGGCGCCGGAAGAAGTTCCACAAAGTAATCCCTGTACTCTTGCCAGTTCCCTTGTCGTCGCAATCGCATCCTCATCTGTCACTTCGATAATATCATCAATTAGATTCGTATCAAGAACAGCCGGAATAAAGCCATCCCCGATTCCCTGAATGCTATGCAGCCCCGGCTCATGCCCCAACAACGCAGAAACATTCTTCGGCTCAACTGCCACAATTTTAATCTGAGGATTTTTTTCTTTTAAATATCTGCCGATTCCCTGTAAAGTACCTCCGCTTCCAAGCCCCGACACAAAGACATCTATCTTTCCCTCCATCTGTTCATACAGCTCCACCGCTGTTGTACGATAATGGATATCCGGATTGTTCGGATTTTCAAATTGCTGCGGCAAAAAGCAATTGCCAATCTCTTTTACCAATTCCTCCGCCTTTGCTACAGAGCCGCCGATACTAAGCTCCGGCGGCGTGAGAACCAGCTCGGCACCTAACGATTGAATAATCTTTTTGCGCTCGTCGCTCATGTTCTCCGGCATAACGATAATGACACGATAGCCTTTTCGTACGCCGACAAACGCCAGTCCAATCCCGGTATTGCCGGAAGTCGGCTCCACAATCGTCATCCCGGGTTTTAACACTCCCTGTTCTTCCGCTTTCTCCAGCATGTTTTTGGCAACGCGGTCTTTAATGCTCCCTCCCGGATTTAAAAACTCCGCCTTGGCATAAATATTCATCCCCGTCGTTCCTTTCAGACTGACCAGCGGAGTATTTCCAATCAAATCAATTACATTTTCATATATCATCGCTCTTGTTCCTCACCTTTACTTAATTTCTACTTATGATTATGCAGCCAATAATATGACGCTGCGCTATCAAAAGATTCAGCAAACAGTTTACACTGTTTTTCCCTAATTGTAAAGCGTCAGGCCCACTGTGCATCAAATAACTGTCGATAGAAGCCCCCCTGTTGCAGAAGTTCTTCATGGCTTCCCTGCTCTATTATTTTACCATCTTTCATCACTAATATAACATCCGCTTCCTGTATCGTCGACAAACGGTGCGCTACGATAAAACTCGTACGTCCCGCCATCATTTTTCGGAACGCGCGCTGAATACGGATTTCCGTACGCGTGTCAATCGAAGAAGTCGCTTCATCCAAAATGAGCATAGGCGGCAGACAGAGCATTACGCGGGCAATGCACAAGAGCTGCTTTTGACCGGCAGATAGACTTCCTCCATCCTCGCCAATCAGCGTATCATAGCCTTGTGGCAAACGTTTGATAAAACTGTGTGCATGACTCGCTTTCGCTGCCTCCACAATCTCTTCTTCGGACGCCTCCGGTCTTCCCATCGCAATATTTTCCCGCACTGTTCCTTTTTTCAGCCACGTCTCCTGTAGTACCATTCCATAATTTTCACGGAGACTCTCCCTCGTAATCTGGCGGATGTCGCGCCCGCTCACGCAGATTTCTCCTCCGTTTACGTCATAAAAACGCATTAAGAGATTAATCAACGTAGTCTTGCCGCACCCTGTGGGCCCGACGATAGCCACGCGTTGTCCGGCCGCAACTCTCATATTAAAATTTTCAATCAAAGACTGCTGCTCATAAGAAAAGGATACATTGTTTATATCCACAGTGCCGTCCGCTTTCTCCAGTACAAGCGCATCTTCGGTATCGGGAGTCTCACTCTCCTGTTCAATAAGCTCCAACACCCTTCCTGCACAGGCAATGGCATTTTGCAATTCTGTCACTACGCCGGATATTTCATTAAACGGTTTTGTATACTGATTGGCATAGCTTAAAAAGCAGGATAGCTGGCCGACGGATATACCGCCGCGCACCGCATAGAACGCACCGAACACACCGACACTCGCATAGACCAGACTGTTGACAAAACGGGTGGACGGATTCGTAATCGAGGAAAAGAAAATGCCTTTGAGGGAACAGGCACGCAGCCGCTCATTAATTTCATCAAAGCGTTTCTGTGCATCCTCTTCGTATCCAAACGCCTGCACCACTTTCTGATTGCCAATCATTTCTTCGATAAAAGCCGTCTGCTCGCCTCTTGTCTCCGACTGCAAAAGAAACATCTGATATGTTCTCTTGGCAATAAAACTCGCCACAAAGAGAGACACCGGCGTAACTACAACAACGACAAGCGCTATCGGTACGCTGATACTAAGCATAAAGCCAAGCGTTCCCAAGATGGTGATTAAACCGGTAAACAACTGAGTAAATCCCATCAACAACCCGTCTGCAAACTGGTCGGCATCGGCAATCACCCGGCTCACGACCTCTCCATAGGAATGGCTGTCAATATAGCGGAGCGGCAGCTTTTGGATTTTAGCAAACGCATCATCCCGAATGTCCCGTACGACGCTATAAGTAATTTTATTATTGCACACATTCATCAGCCATTGTGCCACTACCGTCACCCCAATGGCAAAGGCAATTTTTTTACAAATGGAAAAAACAGCGGAATAATCAACGTTACCCTTTCCCACAATATAATCTATCGCATTACCGGTCAGTATCGGAATGTAGAGAGTAAGCGCTACCGTCACGACAGCCAGAATCAGTGATAATATGAGAAAAAGACAATATTTCCTTATATAACGCAGTACTTTGCGTATTGTCTCCTTTTGTGTCATCTAGCGCGCCCCCTTTCCGTATTGGGATTCATAAATTTCCCTATATACTTCACAGCTATCCATGAGCTGATCATGCGTTCCCTGTCCGTCCACAAGACCATCTTCCAGCACAAGAATCGTATCGGCATTGCGAACCGAGGCAGCGCGCTGTGATACAATAAATAAAGTCATTCCGGTAAGTTCTTTGCGAATAGCTTCCCGCAGCCTTGCGTCGGTTGCATAGTCAAGCGCAGACGCGCTGTCATCCAAAATCAGTATTTCCGGCCGCCTCACTAATGCGCGCGCAATGGCAAGGCGCTGTTTT
Organism: uncultured Eubacterium sp.; assembly: GCA_910577295.1. Lineage (GTDB taxonomy): Bacteria > Bacillota > Clostridia > Lachnospirales > Lachnospiraceae > Eubacterium_F. The sequence continues at coordinate 73,663 of CAJTLS010000004.1, read as the reverse complement.
TGTCCTCCCGAGAAATTGCGTCCGTCCTGCTCAACCGGTTCGTCAAGCCCTCTGGCCTTTCCCTTTACAATGTCCTCCGCCTGAGCAATCCGCAGGGCAGTCCACATCTCCTCTTCCGTAGCGTCTTTCTTTCCCCACAAAAGATTACTGCGTATTGTTCCCTTGAAGAGAACCGATTTCTGCAATACAATCCCTACTTTTTCCCGCAGCTTTTTAAGTTTCCACTCATCAACAGAGAGTCCGTCTATCAAAAGCGTTCCCCCCGTAATATCATAGAAACGCGGGAGCAGGTGCACAAGAGAAGTCTTTCCCGAACCGGTACCGCCGATTACTCCGATTGTCTCCCCCCGCTTTACTTTCAAATCAATATGGGAGAGCGAATCCTCCGACGCATTTGGATAAGCGAGCGACACATCGTCAAATTCGACAATCCAATCCGCCTTCGTCATGGCCTTGGCCGTATGTCCTGACTCCACAAGAGCGGACGTCCGCTCGAAAACTTCCTGAATCCGGTTGCCGCAGGCAACTGCCTTATTTACATTGACAATCAGGTTTGCCAATTTTACAAGTTCTATCAAAATCTGCGACATATAATTAACGAGTGCGACAACCTCTCCCTGTGTAATCCAGCCGCCGTCCACATGGATTGCGCCAATCCAGAGAAGAAAGATAACGGAGCCGTTAATAATAATATACGTGATGGGATTCATCAGGGCAGCAATTCGTCCTACTGCCATCTGGATTTTATTGAGCTGCTGGTTTTCCTCTTTAAAACGATCCTGCTCTTCGTTCTGCTTATTAAACGCACGAAGAACTCTGGCTCCCGTCAGATTTTCCCTCGTTCTGCCGAGCAGACAATCCAGAGCAGCCTGCACTCTTTTATAGAGAGGAATGCTCAAAAGCATGACGCCAAAAACGACGACCGACAGAAGCGGTATCGCAACAACAAAAATAAGCGCCGCTTTCACATCAATGGTAAATGCCATTATCATTGCTCCAAAAACAATAATAGGTGAACGCAGGAACAGGCGCAGAACCAGATTTACTCCGGCCTGCACCTGATTGACATCGCTTGTCATACGGGTAATCATCGTTGCGGAACCAACCTCGTCAATATCCCCAAACGACAATTTCTGTATGTGCGCAAATAGTTCCTGTTTTAATTTGGCAGAAAAACCTACCGCCGCTTTTGCGGCAAAATACTGGGCAGTCAGTGATGCCGTCAGACCGACAAGCGCCAATAAAACTAACACGCCGCCCATTTTCACAATATATCCGCTGTCCCTGCCGGCAATTCCCACATCAATAATCGCCGCCATGACTAACGGCACAAATAATTCAAACGAGGCTTCCAGCAGTTTAAATAAAGGCGCTAAAACAGATTCTTTCCGATAACTTTTTAAAAAACGCAGTAATTTTTTCATGTCTTCCTCCATCGGGCCGTCAGACACCCGCCACCTCACCACGCTGCATTTCCAACTGCGCTTTCACCAGTCGGTAATACATTCCTTTCTTTGCCAGTAATTCCTCATGAGAGCCAATCTCGGCAATCTGATGTCCGTCAATGACAATCAGGCGGTCAGCATTTTGTAATGTTGACAGACGGTGGGCAATCGCAAAGGTTGTACGGCCATTTGTCAATCTCTCCAATGCTTGTTGTATCATAAATTCACTCTCCGTGTCAAGACTTGCTGTCGCCTCATCTAAAATCAGCAGTTTCGGTTTATTCAAAATGGCACGTGCGATTGCGATACGCTGGCGCTCTCCACCGGACAAACTAAACCCTTTCTCACCGACGTAAGTATTATATCCATCCGGCGTCTTTGATATAAATTCATGTGCATTTGCCATCTTAGCCGCCAAGATTACCTCTTCATAAGAAGCATCCGGCTGCGAAAAACGGATATTGTTCAAAATCGTTCCGGAAAAAAGGAATGTCTCCTGTAACACAACGCCAATTTGCGTGTGGAATTTATCGGACTTAATTTCCTTAATATCGTGTCCGTCGATGAGCAAATGACCGTCGTCTACTTCATAGAGACGCATAATCAGGTTGATTAGCGTCGATTTCCCGGTTCCCGATGCTCCAACAATGCCAATCATCTCCCCTTTACGGATAGACAAATTCAAATCTTCCAACACCGGTTGATACGATTTGTAACCGAACGTTGCGTGACGAAACTCTATCTCTCCCTGTAAATCCAATTCTATCGGCTTTTCCACGTCTTCGATAAAAGGCTCCTGCGCCAATACATCGTTAATTCTTTCCATACTGCTGATAAGGCCCATCAACTCTCTCGGCATGCTTGTCATCCAGTTCAGATACATATATAAGAGCTGTGTATAGGTGACAAACTGCAGCAGTTCCCCTGTTGTCATCACTCCTTTAAAGACATCCAGACCACCAAAGTAGATGACGAGAAAAACCCCCGCTCCCATAAGTAAGCTGACCATCGGCATAAAAACTGCCCAAAACACTTCGTTTCTCGTCTGAACACGACAGTACTCCTCCGCAAGATGGTCAAACTTTTCGCGTTCCGCCTCTTCCTTTCCATAGGACTTCACGACACGCATACCGGATATTACATCTTGCAGATTGCTGTTGACATCATCATCCTTTTTCATTTGCAGATGAAAACGCCGATGAATATTTTTACGGAATGCATAAGTCGTAAAAACTGCCAGCGGTATGAAAATAAACGTGAGTAACGCCAGTTTGACATTGAGGACAAGCATAAAAATCATGTCGCACAGAAAAATGAAACATACCGTGAACATATTGCAAAATGTCCGCTCCATAAAATCGCGTATCCGTCTTGTATCATACATAATCCGATTCATCAATTCACCCGGACGGCGGTCATTAATGAAACTGAGTGAAAGAATTTGTATTTTGGCAAATAACTGTTCCCGTAAATCTTTGGAAATCGTTGCTCCCAATACGGTACAATAGTAACTTTTTAGAATATTAATAACGACAATTCCCACACTGAGGGCAAACATAATACCAAGGCAGGTAAAGGCAACACCAATTCCCCCGTTTCCTTTCGTCAGTACATCATCCACCAGACGTTTCTGCACTTCAGGATTGAGAAGCGTCACAACCGCCGCCATTACCATCAGGACAATGATACCGTAAAATCTTTTCTTATACGGACGCGCCATTTTTAGGAACGTGCGCCAAAAACCGCCCTCTTTGGAGCAGTGAGGACAATATCTTGTTCCGGGTATCGCCCGTCCGCAATCTGGACATATCTTTTCATACTCCGAACTGACAACCTCTTCTTTCCGCCCCTGCGTCAAAATGTGAATACCTCTGGCAACATAAGCATAACGAGATAAATGTTTTGCCGAATAATGAACGACATACTGCATCACTCCCTCGTATTCGAGTACGAGAATGCCTCCTCCGATTTTGGCTTCTGCTTTGACGTGACGGCATTTGGCAATTTCATATGTTTTCGCCAGTCTTCCTGAACGAAACAAAAGCAGCCGTTTTGTCGTCACTACAAAATAGGAGTCCGCTAACCAGCTGCCATCTTCCGCAATATCAAATGGAACCGCATAGTACAGCCTCTCTTCTTTTCCAAAAACGATTTGCTCCTCTATCTCTTTCGGCAACTCATATTTTAATATCATACTATCCCTCCCTTCCGAAGTTTACCTATCACTCCTATAAGAACAAGTCCAATTTGCGCTGCTCCTTTTGTGTCAGGGCAAAAACATCACGAATCTCAAAACGGTTCTCATCCAAATCCGTAATCAGCAGACGGCTGTCGGACAGACGGACTACCGCGTTCCCTCCCATATTAATCGTAAATCGGCATTCTCCGCGGTCAGTCAAAACATAAAAATAGGCATAGCCATATTCGTCTTTAATATCAATAATTTTTTCAATTACCGGAGTAAAATAATGCAAATTCAACTGCTCTTCCAACATCTCTCTTGTTTCCTTACCCATCTCTTTGAGATTAGCGATAACGCCTATCTCTTTCGAGCGCTCCTCCACCGTACGAATGGAAATAAATTGTTCCGGCTCCGTAAACGGGAACAGGCGAATCACCTGTATCCGCTCCCATATTTTGCCATCATATTCCAAACGCACAAATCCTCCCTCTGTTCGGGAGAAAACCGCATTTTCTTTCGTGAGATAGTGCAGGGAAGTCATTTCCCCGACCTCCTGCTCCATCTGAAGAATTGTCGCATTATCTTTCATTTTCACTACCTCCCGTCATCTCCCCGGCCAAATCGCTTTTTAAGGCTAAGGATTTCGTCTGTAATTCCATCAGCTTAAAATAAATTCCTCTCTTAGCTTCCAACTCCGGCTGCGTACCCTCTTCGACAATTTTTCCATCGTCGATAACAACTAAGCGGTCGGCGTCCCGCAGCGTTGACAAACGATGGGCAATCGACAAAGTTGTCCGCCCCTGTACTAAGTATTGCAGAGACTGCTGTATCGCCTTTTCCGTCTCCGTATCGACGCTGGCAGTTGCCTCATCCAAAATCAGTATTTTAGGATTGGCCAAAATCGCCCTTGCAATAGAGATACGCTGTTTTTCACCGCCTGACAAATCTTTTCCCGAAGCGCCGATGACCGTATCATACGCATCCGGCATATTGGAAATAAATTCATGTGCGCTCGCAAGTATTGCCGCCTGTATAATATCGCCTCTCGTAGCCTCCGGATTCGCATAGGCGATGTTGTCCGCCACGGTTCCCATAAAGATATAAGTATCCTGCGATACCATCGCCACATTCCTGCGCAAATCATGAAAAGCCAGTTCCCTTACATCAATGCCATCAATGGAAATCGTTCCCTCATTGACATCGTATAAACGGGAAATAAGATTGACAAGAGTCGTCTTTCCGGCGCCGGAACGGCCGACAATTCCCAGCATTTCGCCCGGCTTAACATGCATACTGATGTCTTTTAAAACCGGATTATTCGTATCATAGCCAAAGGTCACATTCGCTAACTGTATTTCCCCTTTCGGCTCCTTTAACGCAATCGGATTGTCCGCTTCCTGAATCTCAGGAACGGCGTCCATAATTTCAAACATACGCTGTGCGGAGTTAATGCTGTCCGACCACATATGGAATACCCGTGAAAAGAAATTCATCGGCCCGTTTAATTGTCCGACATAACCGACAAACGTAATTAATACGCCGAGTTCCACACTTCCGGTACCGAGCAGCAGGATAACCCCTAAAATCCATACCCATATATTGGAAATTTCCTGTACGAGGTTATACAGTATCGTAAATCGGTTGTTGTATTTGACAATACGAATTTCCGCATCTTTGACCCGCTCGTTTGGCGACACAAAACGTTCGTTTTCCAGCTCCTGCTGTCCGAAAGCCTTTACTACGCGCGCTCCCGTCAGATTATCATTCACTTTGCTGTTCACACTTCGCTCCGCGCGATGCCTCCTGCCAAACAGACTCCACAGTTTCGGTTTCAGCTTAACGCTCATAATAACGAGCAGCGGTAACAAAATGCTGGCGACAAGAGCCAGTTGCCAATTGAGCCGGAACATCACGATATAAGTAGCAATAATTGTGAATCCATGAACAAATATGTAAGGAAAGCCATCCAGAAAAAATGCGGTCACGCGCTCTGCGTCACTCAACACGCGTGTCATCAGGCTTCCGGTCTGCTTGCTCGTAAAAAATCCGATTGACAGACGACCCATCGAAGCAAAAACATCCTGTTTTAAGTCGCGGATTGTAGCCGCCACTACTTGCGCCATCAGCGTCCCCTGCAGCATTGCCACCGCCTGCTGTACAAGTTTGGAGACAAGCATGACAAGGACGAGAAGAATAAGCGCCCACACATACTTCCCGATGCCGAAGAAATGATAAAATTCTGGATTCTTTGCCAGTATCTTATCATACAAAATCGTACCGCTTAAATACGGCCAGACAAGATTCAGTGCTGCCGAGATAAAATAACACAAAAAGAGCAGTACAAATTTCCACCGGTAGCGGAAAAAATATTTCATCGTCCGCGAAAAAATCGAACGCTTATTCATACATTTCGGACATATCTTCCGCTTCGGGTCGGGATACATCGTTCCGCATTTCGGACAATATTCCGCTTTTTCTTCCTGAATGTCCGCCGACGATTCTACCTCGTCCACCTCATTCGGATAATTTTTTATTTTGTTATAGCTTTTGAGGAACAAATTCATCTGCTCCAAATATAAGTTTGTCAATGCGGCTACCCGTTCCGGCACGCCATTATGTTCTACCGTAACAAGATTCGTCGCGATTTGACGCTCCACACGCATATGGGCAGTTTCCTCAAGCGACAGAAGACGAAACGCATACTCCAACGTGTCTTCCCCATAGACCATATCCTGCGTTTTCGTTCCACGAAAATATCTCGTTCGATTGCCAATCGGTTCGCTCGTCACCACACCGAGTACTTTCGCTGTCAAAAATACATACCCGCTTATGTATTCACTGGTAAAAGATAAATCGACCGGACAAACATCCAAAATATCCGCTTTCTCTATACTATATTTTTTTAACATGACGAGAACTCTGTCCGGCAATTGATTTTTCTTCATGTTCCGTCCTCCCTCCATCTCTTCCTCACCCCGCCTCTGCGCAACTCCGGGCGCCACGCTTCGCCGTTTCGCCCGCATAAATGCAGTCAGAGTACTTCCGTTACCAAAAGTACTCTGACTATACCAAATCTGTATTCTATTGTCAATCCAAAAAACTAAATTAGCCTATTGGGCTATTGGATTGATTTTTCATGGCAAATTACCGCATATTTTCATCCATTTCCTGACGGTGGATAATATCTTCAATCGCGCCATATAATTCGGGTTTCAATTCTTCCAAAGTGACCGGTTCCTGCATCAGAATGACATTATGGCAGGTAGAATTGACGAACTCAACAATCATGTATAACATCAATTCCGGATTGCGAAATTTCCGTCCGGATTCGGCAAGCATCGTCTCATATGCCTCGTAAAAACAAAGACCGTCATTCTCTTCCTCTAACAACAGAGCGTTCCGGAACACACCCCAGCTAAGATTTTTGGCGATAAACCGCAGCAGCATTTTATTTTCATTTAATCGGTTAATAATTGCATCCGCCAGATAAATTACCTGTTCCTCCAGTGTCGGCAGTTTCTTGTGCCTCATCTCCTCTGTTGCCTGTAAAAACAATTCGGTCGCTTTCGAGGCAATCAAATTGTCCCGAATATCAAATTTATCCCGAAAATACAGATAAAATGTTCCTTTTGCCATTTTCGCCTCATTGGCGATGTCGGAAATCGACGTATCGTTGATTCCCTTTTCCGTAAACAGGGCAAACGCCGCCGCGAGAAGAGAATCTCTTTTCTGTTTTTTCTTTTCATCTAATTTGCCCATACATACATCCACCTTTCCTTCTCCCGTCAGGCTTACTCTTCCTTTGAAATTTCTTCCGTCTCAATGACAAACTTCACATCTCCGTCCATGCCTCCGGCAACGCCGCTAAAACTCTTATACGCCTTACCAGCCTGACGGATTGCCTTTAAGCGGTCAAGAAATACTTTCATATCATCCTCATAAATACGATTGATTTCTTCGATGCCCTCACGGTTAAATTCGGATGCTCCTTCCGATAACTTATTACTGCCGCGATTGAGTTCACCGCTTGCCGTTGTGAGTTTATTTACTCCCGTCACCAGTTTACCGGATGCCTTCACAAGAGATTTTCCTCCCTTATCCAAAGACCTGACGCCTTTCTTAACCGTCGTAACGCTTTTCTTTAACTTCCCGCCCGCCTTTTGAAGTTTGCGGCCCGAGGTTTTCAGCGTCGTATTATTTTTCGCAAGCGCTTCACCGCCCTCTTTCAGGCTCTTTACACCTTGCACCAGCTCTGGCATGGAGCTGTTCAACTGTGATGTCACACCGGTCAGCTCCGATGATTTTGCGGACAATTGCCGTAATCCGTCCATCACGGTAGTTACTCCGCCGGAAACAGCGCCTGCCCCCTGTTTTAACTCGCTCTCCGCGGAAGTAGCTGCTTTTAATTTCTGAATCGACTCTTTCTGCCCGTTCAGCACCGCCTCCATCTGGGCGATAAGCGTTTCGTCTGCTCCCGACGCTTTCAATCCTTTGATGAGCGTATCCGTCGTCTCATACGACTTTTCCAACGCCGCTAAATTTGTATTTAAGGCAGTAATGCCGTCGGATACCGATTTGGCGCCGCTTTTTAGCTTTGTCACGTTTTCCTTTGTTCCCAGTTTATCCACGCTGCCGGTATACGTTTTTAATCCGGTATCAAAAGCGCTTATCTGATTCGGCAGATTTTTTACCTTTGTATACAAATTGGAACATCCATCTGTAATTTTTTTGGCGCCGTCGACATAAGAAGAAGTTCCACTGGCAAAACTTGTCACACCAGACGTATACTCATTCACTCCCTTTGCGAGCTCCGGAGTCCCTTTCGCCATCTTTCCAATTCCTTTTGCCAGCTTATCTACGCCATCTTTTTTAAATTCCTTTACCGACGATTTTAAATCTCCCATTTTATCAGCAAATTTGTCCATGTTATCTGACAGTTCTTCCGAACCATCCACAATCTTTCCGGCAGCATCTGTCAGGTCGTCTAACTTTTCTTCCAAGTCATCCAACTGCTCAATTTCATCCAATTCGAGTTCGTTGAACAGACTCGGACTTCCATAGGTAAATGTATTTCCCATCGAAAAATCTTTGACATCCGCTGTCACCGTAAATCCATCGGGAATCTTTTCCGAGGCGTCTTCCTCCAAGTCCAGACTTTCTTTCAATCCCGGTACTCCCAATCCGACGACAATTTGATTGCTGCCATCGTTTATGACGCGCCCGTTATCGATTTCAACCTTATCGAATACTTCCGAAGGAAGTATCATGCCAGTCAACATGATAAATGGAGTATACAACGTTGTCTGCTTCCCGTCAATTGTTTTCGTCTGTTTCGATTTATTTGTATAGGCAACATGGATTTCCATTTTGCCGCTCCTGCCTAACATATCTTTTGGCTCCATTACAGTACCATCCAGTTTATACGTTATTTTCAAATCAACTGGAAGCTCCTGAGAGGTCTCACCCTGATAATAAATATCTTTTCCCTTTGCCGACCACTCGACAGACTTGCCGTTTTGGGTAAACGTTTCGTCACCTTTTACATTCGTAATCCCCGACAAATCAGATTCATCACGGATTGTTCCGTTTATGTCCGCCGAACCTTTCAGCCAGTCCGCTACCGTAATCTGGGAAACCGTACCATCGGCTCCTGCATTCACATAGACGGATTCCTGTTTGCTAATCTTTTTCGCCTCAATAAAGGAACTGTTGCTTAGTATCAAACTCAATACCAATGTCGCGCTTAAAGCCGATTGAGCAATTTGTTTCACATTTCTTTTCATAGCCTCTGCCTCCTTAATATTAATAATCAATGCTGCGCATATCCCATGTCGTCCTGCATATCCATTTATCAAATACCATCAACATCGCCGGTAAAATGACTATCACTACAATCGTACTAATAATAGCGCCGCGGGAAAGCAACGTACAGATGGATTGTATCATATCGATATTCGATGATATTGTCACACCAAAAGTCGAAGCAAACAAACACATTCCACTAATCAGTATGGACTTAATGGAAGTTTTGTGCGCGATTGCAATCGCCTCTTTCTTTCCTTTCTTCCGCTCTGTCCTCTCTTTATGATAACGGCTCGTCATCAATATGGCATAATCGACCGTCGCTCCTAATTGTACGGCACCAATGACAATACCCGCTACAAATGGCAGCGTCTCCCCACTGTAAAAAGGAACTGACATATTGAGGAAAATAGCAAATTCAATAACTGCCACTAAAATAATCGGTATCAGAAGCGAACGGAATGTAAGCATAATAATAAAGAAAATAGCAATAATCGAAACATAATTTACACTTGCCAAATCAATATCCGTCACATCCTGCAAATCCTTTGTCAGCGGAGCCTCCCCAATCACCATGGAGTCTTTGCTGTACCGCTTTACAATGGTATTAATCGCCGCAATCTGTCTATTCACTTCTTCTGTCGCAGTTTTGTAATCCGAGCAGACAAAAGCGATTTCATAGTCCTTACTCTTAACCATTTCCTTATAATCGTTCGGTATCATATTGTCTGGAACATTGACACCCTTAAAAGAATCAATCCCCAGTACCCATTTGACGCCTTTCACATCCTCTACTTCGTCTAACATCGCTGCCTTATCTTTCGATGAAATTCCGTTTTTCATAAGAAGGATATGCATATTATTCATATCAAACGTCTTTTCCAATTTCTTATTGGCAACTGCCGAATCCAAATCCTGTGGCAGCGCCCCCGCTATGTCATAGTAAATTTCATAATTACTGTTGCCATAAAAGGCTGGCCCAATGAGAACGATAAAAAGTATCAGGGCGGCCGGCCAAATCTTTACAATTTTCTTAGAGACGCCGTCCAGATTAGGAATCAGGTTTCTGTGTGTTGTCTTCTCTATTACCTTGTCAAAGCAAAGAATAAGCGCAGGCAGTACCGTAAGACATACGATTACGCCGATGATTACTCCTTTTGCCATAACAAGCCCCAAATCCATCCCCAGCTTAAAGGTCATAAAACACAGGGCGGCAAAGCCGGCAATTGTCGTAACCGAACTGCTCGTGACCGACTTAAACGTGTTGGAAATCGCATGTGCCATGGCTCGGTTTTTGTCTCCCGCAAAGCGGATTTTATTGGCCTCATAACTTTCCAGAAGAAAGATGGAATAGTCCATCGTCACCCCAAGCTGAAGAATAGCCGTGAGCGCCTGCGTTATATAGGAAATCTCACCAAAAATAATGTTGCTCCCCAAATTATATATAATCGCCAACCCAATCCCGAACAGGAATATAAAAGGGGTAACAAGCGAATCCATTGCCAGAAGCAAAACAACAAGAGCGAGCGTTGCTGCTACCGCTACATAGATTGGCATTTCCGCCATAGCCAGATTCTTGATGTCCGTCACAACGCCGGACATACCGCTGATAAACACCTGCTTTTTCACGAGGGAGCGCATATCCTCGATAGCCTCCATCGTCGTATCCGCCGATGTTGTATCGTCAAAAAGTACAATCATCATCGTAGCATTATCATTGAACAGCGCTTTCTTATACTTATCCGGCAGTATTTTTGCAGGTACAGTAATACTGCCTATCACATCGTCATACCAGAGAACATCTTCCACATGTTCTACTTTCTTTATCTTCTCTTTCAAAGCAACAACATCTTTGTTCTCCATGTCCTCAACAATTACCATGGAAAATGCTCCCATGCCAAACTCATCCACCATAATATCCTGCCCGGAAACGGTTTCCAATGAATTTGGAAGATAACTCAGCACGTCGTAATTAATCCGCGTCGATACATAGCCAATGACAGCCGGTACCATAAGCAGTAACGCGAAAATGATAACGAACACCTTGTTCTTTGTGAGCCATTTACCAAATTTGATTACCATCGTGCATGCCTCCTTTTTTAAATATGACCATCGGTCACTTTTACTGTATGCAAGTGTAGCACAAAAATGACCATCGGTCAACCTTTTTATAAAAAAATTTTTTAACCTGAACATTTTTCCTGCATAAAATAGCCATATAAATTTACTGGAGAGGCAAAGAATTAGAGGACATTTTTTGCTTATCTTTCGGAATGGGGGTCTTATGAAAAGCGTCAATCAAATAATACATGCCTATTCTCCCCACCAACATGGTTTTCTTGGACAAAACATCGGAATTGCTATTATTGATACCGGACTTACCCCACATCCAGATTACCGCAAACGGATTGTCGGATGGTTAGATGTCCTGCAGGGAAGACCCTATCCCTATGATGACAGCGGTCATGGCAGCCACGTTGCCGGAATCGCCGCCGGAGACGGCTTTCTCTCTCAGGGACGGTATCAGGGAGTTGCTCCCATGGCAAATCTCATCGGCATTAAAGTACTAAATAACAAAGGAAACGGCACCGTTTCCGATATTATGAAAGCGCTTCGGTGGATACAGAACAATTACCAGCAATACGGTATTCGCATCGTAAATATCTCGATTGGCGCCAATGACCGCCAAGCCTATGATGAGGACTGCGCATTTGTCCAAAAAGTAAATGAACTGTGGGATATGGGTCTTGTTGTCGTTGCCGCGGCCGGCAATCAGGGGCCGGGACCGCAGACAATAAGCGCCCCCGGTAATTCCCGAAAAATAATAACGGTCGGTTCCCTTCCAGAACGGCACTCCTATTCTGCCAGCCACTCCGGAATCGGCCCGACCCTTTCCTGCATAAAAAAACCAGACGTCGTTGCGCCTGGTTCTCATATCGTCAGTTGTTGTCCTCCCCGTAACGGAAAATCTTACTCGTATTCGGTAAAGAGCGGTACTTCCATGTCCACCCCGATTGTAAGCGGCGCCATTGCCTTGCTGCTCAGCAAATATCCTTATCTGAATCCGAGAGAAATCAAGATACGGATGAAACATTCCTGCACTGACTTAAATCTTCCGCATGAACAACAAGGGTGGGGACTGCTTCATGTTACAAATCTTCTGCGCGAAGAATGAAATGAATCTGCCTGCCGCCGGAGCCTACCGCTATATTATAAACGGAGTCAACAGCTTCCCCTTTCTCCGCTTTTATGTGGTAGGAACCCTCTCCCACGTAAACCGTATACGAGCCATTTTTATCGGTCTCTGTCTGATACAATGTTCCGTCCGCGATATTTTCACAAATAACAGTGACGCCGGCAACCGGTTTCTTTGATGTATCCGTCACCGTGCCCACTACTTTTTTCTGGTCTACTACGCGCAGCGTAGCCGTACACTGACAAGTCCGGTTTTCATTTTCTTTATCGGTAATCGTCAGGCGGACTGTATATTCCCCGACAACATTCGCTTTACCGCTTATTTCCCCGGTATTCTCATCCAGTTTGATTCCGGCCGGAAGATTGATTGCCGAATAGGTGTATTGACCGCTTCCTCCCATCGCAAAGGCAAACTCTTTTTCTTTTAATTCATTTCCTCCTAAAATGGTACTGTCTTCTGCTTTGCCTACGATTGTTGAGTTATTACCTACATATACATATATTGTCTGGCGAACGGTGCTGCCTGTCTCGTCGGTAGCTTTCAGCGTCAATTGCGTTCCTACCGTAACCGTTGTCAGCGTTCCGCTAAACAATAATTGATTATTTTTTTCTTTTACCGTAATTCCCGGTATGGAGCCTGTGAGCTGATAAGAAATATGGCCGCAGCAATATTCGCTGAGGTCTACAACTTTATTCCAGCTCTCTCCCACGACACCAATCCACTTCTCATCGAGCGGACGCGTATTGCGAACATAGATTGCCTGTGTTTCCATTGTCTTCACGCCATTGCCCGGCAGAGCGGCGATGGTAACGCGCACAAAAGAATCCCGACTGACCGAATATTCCGGTGCCAATGTCAAATCATAAGTTTTATCTTCATAATTGCGCATCTGTGCAATCTGGTATTTCCGGCTGTATGTACCAAACGAATACTGTTTCCCGTCCAGTGAAAATTGAGACTCGTTCAGCCTCATTGCCTTATCGAGTACAACCCGCACGGCATTGCTGCTTAATACCTCAACCGACGCAATACTCACGCTGTTTGTGGCAAGTACTGTTAGTTTGACACTTCCTGTTTTCTTGCTTCCCTCAACAGAAGTAGCTTTAATGGTAACGGTTCCTGCCTTTAATCCAGTCACCTTTCCGGTGCTGCTCACCTTGGCAATGGACTTATTGGACGTCGACCATGTAACTTTCTTATAACTTCCGCTTACCGGATTTACAATCGCTTTTAATGCCAGCGTATTTCCTACATAAAGTGAATTTTTCGGCTTTTCAATTGTAATGGAAGTAACCTTTTTTACAACATTAATCGTAATCTTTGCCTTTTTCTTTTTGTTTTTTTTGGAGGTGACGGTCACCTTGCATTTCCCCGTCTTGATTCCTTTCACATAACCGGATGAAGAGACCGTAGCAATTTTCTTATTCGAAGATTTATATTTTACTTTTTTATTGGCGGACTTATTTGGCGTCACCTTTACGGTCGTCTTTAATTTTATTTTCTTTCCCACCGCCACATGAACCGAAGAACCATAATTACTCTTTACGGTAACTTTCTTTACTTTTACTTTTGCCGATGCTTCCTGCGGTGCAGTGCAAACCAACAGCGCCATTACCAACAAAAGCATCCCTTTCCACATTTTTTTCATAAGAACCTCCCTTACGCTTTCTTTACTTTGTTTATTAGAATACTGCTTAATTTTGTCAAAAAATTGTATTTTAGCCTGAAATTGCATTCTTTTTCAGTTTTCTTTTCAATCTGCTTTTCTGCTCCTCCGATAAGTTCATCCCATCGGTCAGAGAATCAAACCAACCGCTAACCTTGCTCTTTCTCACATGTAAAACGGGAAATTCGTCGCTGGATATAAGAGAGAGAAGCCAACTTTGATAAATTTCATCCCTCTCTCCCGTTATCATCGGAACATCCCCCTGAAAATAATACTTCCCATCTCCACTCAGACAGGTAACACTTATTTTTTTTAACGATTTCGGAAACTGAATGATTGACCGGTCGGGAATTGCAAATAAACTTCTGATTTCTTTTACTCCTTCAGGAAGCTTTATCTTATAGTTAACGCTTGATAAAATAAATTTGTTAATGAGAAAAGGTTCGATAGTGAGATAACTTACTGCTCCGTAAAAAATTTTACCATCCGCCGAACGGAGCCAGCCGGATTCTTTTCCAGCTATAAACGGATTTCTTTCATCCACATAAACTCTGTTAAAATTTACGCAACCAGCGTTGTTCCAAAACGCATTTTCCTCTATCTCCTGCACCTTTTTTCCAATTTGAAGTATGTAAACATTTTCGTTTGTAAAATAAAAATTATCGCTTCGCAAAACCGTAATTCCTTCCGGAATAGAAACCGTATCTCTCCCCGTAAGAGTAATATTTTTCCCAAGAAATGTCGCTTTCTCCGGTAGCGATAAGAGACCCATGCCCCACAGCGCATTGTCGCCGATATAACTTGCATTGGGAAATCCATGGTCTGCCAACAATTCAACCGGCGCGGCCCTTCTATCTGATTGTTCCCATTCCCTCCAGTATGTCCGCAGCCTCTCCGACGAGTTATCTATCGCAAATGCCTCTTCTTCCATCCTCTCAATTGTTTTCGGCAGCATAAAGATAACCTGAGTTTCCTTTTTTTGCATATTTTCCAGAGAAACAGTATGGGCAAATGCGCGTCTGGGAACTACTTTCCAGCCTTTTTCCAGTTCAATACACATTGGCCCGCAGTTTCTAAAAGCATCCTCCTCCACATAGATTCCGGCCGGAAGGGAAATCTTTCGCATGTAGGGATTCGCTTCCGTTATAAAACAGCCATTGTTCCCCAATTCAAACGCATGAGAAGCTATCCGGTTCACTCCCTCAGGCAGTACGATATCACCGCTGTAAATATCACCGATATAACGGAAAATCGTATTTCCTTTCATCAAAAACTCGCCCTTTTGTACCGTTCCCGCCAGTTCCTTTTTCCGGCAATCCGCTTCCTCAATCACACCGAACGGATTTTGCACTATCGTATAGCAGTATCCGTCCTTTTCATATACTTTTTTCTTTCTGCGACCGGCTAAATCAACGCTCTCAACAGCCGTTCCCAAAAGACGTTCGCATTCGGATTCTGTAGTACAGAGGGAAATACCGCCGATATCTGTCTTCCTGTGCTTGCTATTTCCCGCCAGCCGCACCCGCATACGCCATACTTTACCCTCTTCGTCAAAGAGTAAGCTGCAATACTTTTTTACTGTTTCCGGCAGCTGCTTTTTTGTATTCATGTACTCCATCAGATGCACGGTCTTTTCCTCCGGTAATCCGCTTTTTTTCGTCAGTGTCCCCTGAAATTCCAACACATGGGGTTTGTCCGGTATTTGCGGTATATCGATTCGAATCTTACCTTCTTCTGGATAAATCGCCCCCTTGCAGCTATTCCCCGCTGTAATATAATAAACAGGACCAGCCAGCCGCTGCGGTGCATAGGAAAATTCATAACCGTTACCAATGGAATATGCAGTTGAGAGAGAAATCTCATTGTTTGTCCTTTTATTGTTTAAAGAAAAGGACAGTGTTCCACTCGTAACACGATACACTTCCAACGTCAATTTCCCGTCCGCACTCTGCCACACTCCCTCATATTTGGCATACTGCTGAAAATTTTCCTTATCCTTTTTTTGTAACACGTTTGCTATTACAAAAAAAATCAAAATACATAAAAAAACTACTGCTGCCGAAAATAGAATGCGCCGCTTCCTCGTCGTCATGCGTACCCTGTTCATACTTACCGCTTCTCCCTCTTTTATTCCATGTACTCACATGCCGCCAGCGCTGCGACCGCACCATCCGCAGCAGCAGTTGCCAGCTGGCGCACCGATTTCGTACGGCAGTCGCCTGCCACATAAACTCCCGGCGTCTCCGTGTTACAGTCCTCTGCCGCCTCAATATATCCTTTCTCGTCCAGTTTTACATAGTCCGCAAACGGCTCATTGTCCGGCATCTGCCCAATGGCAATAAAGACGCCGGACACTTCAATTTCCCGCGTTTCTCCTGTCTGCACATCCTGTATCTCAACAGCCGTCAGATTCGCTTCTCCCAACAATTGCCTGACAACCGAATTCCATACAAATTCCACATTTTCTTTTTGACGCAACGCATCCCCGAGTTTCGCCTCCCCCCGCAAAGCATCTCTCCGATGAATCACATATACCTTGCGGCAATAATTTGAGAGAAACATCGCATCTTCCAAAGCCGTATTGCCGCCGCCGACGACAGCCACATCCCGCCCCCGGAAGAACATACCGTCACAGGTGGCGCAATAAGATACGCCGGCGCCGATAAGCGCTTCTTCACGTTCTACTCCAAGCGGACGGTTCTTAGCCCCTGTCGCCAAAATAACCGCCTTTGACTCATAACAGACTTCCTCTCCCGCAGCATTTTTAGTGTAAACATGTTTTTTTTCTCCGTTCAAATCTTCTTCCATACGGAGCACTTTCTCCTGCTTGTATTCTGCCCCCAGACGGATTGCCTGTTCGTATAGATTCTTGGCGAACTCAAAACCGGAAATCTTTGCTATGCCCGGATAATTTTCTACTTCAGGAGAGTTTACAATCTGTCCGCCAAAAGATTTTTTCTCCAGCACAAGAACGGATTTACCTGCCCGCACTCCATAGATTGCTGCAGACAAACCCGCTGTTCCCGCTCCTACAATTATAATATCATACATAAGCTCCTCCCAGCCTGATAAAATAATGTCAGTTATTTATTCCTTTAGATAAGCGCACCTACTTCTTCTTTTGAAATGAAACCAACCGAGCGGTTCGTCTCCTTCCCTTCTTTCATTACAACTAATGTCGGAATAGACATAACACGAAATTGCATTGCCAGCTCCTGCTGTTCATCTACATTTACTTTGCACACTTTGATATCACTGCGTTCTTCTGCAACCTCATCGACAACTGGCGAGAGCATCTGGCACGGCCCGCACCAAGTCGCCCAAAAATCAATCAGTACCGGCTTGTCCGATTGCATCACTTCTGTCTCGTAATTTTTTTGTGTAATTTCTACTACTGCCATTTAATAATCCTCCATTCCGGATATATGTTTTATTACATAGTTTATCCTATCATGCTATCACTAACTATAGGATACCTTTCCTCATATTATTATATACTTTGACTTCTCTCGTTTCAACACATTTATTTTCATTTTTTTATCCATTCTTCTAATTCCTCCCGCACCCGCCCTAGTTCTCTTTGCAAATCCGCGGCTGAGAGCAGACGGCAGCCGGCGCCGCGAATGATAATCTGCTCCATGCCATCCGATGTCGCCACTATAATTTGATACTTTTTACTATTGGCATGGGCAAACCTTTCAATATAACAATCCGCCGTTTCCGCTTCTTTTGTATATACTACATGAATATTGTGATAATTCATCACCTCTGTTTTGTGATTTTGTACACGGTAGGCATCAAACACTAAAATCACTTCACATTTCCGGTATCCCTGATAATTGCACAAAATGTCCATTAACTTGTCCCGTGCAGCCGCAATATCCGTTTTTGCCAGTTCACGAAGTTCCTCCCATGCAAAAATGATATTGTAACCATCCACAAGTAAATATTTTGTATCCGGCACATTTTTCTTCCGTGGCTTCGCCAGTCCCTCCGGTTTATCAGAAACAGATATCACCCGCTTGGCGGAAATTCCTTTATGAGAAACAGGCCCGCTTTTGCGGTTCGCATACATCGCCCGCTCTAAGATGCCATCAATCTCTTCTGTATCGATCCACTCTTCTTCGCGTGACGTACTGCGTTCTGCCCTCTCTTCTTCCCTGTCGTCATCCGCTGAAGTTCTTCCCTTTCCCGTGTCAATATGCATATAGTTGCGCACTTCATTCCACGGGATCGTAATACCCGCTCCGTGAGAACAAAAGACCGATGATGACGGGTTCTCTGTGTCGCTCTCCGGCTCATACCGCATTCTCTGTATGACCTCATCGGCATTATGGCATGGGCGATAACCTGAAAGTGAACAGGACAAATGTCCCTGTCCTTTTGTATAGGCGGCCACTTCCCGCGGATATCCACGCATGGTACTAACCGGAGCCTCTCCTGTCAGAATCGAAGCATCCGCTGACGACTGCTCCAGTGTAAACGACCCCGACATCCTCTCCATATCACTCATCGCACGGCCCACATAAGATTCCGGCAACTCAAGCCGGTATTCATAATATGGCTCAAGAAGAACCGACTCCGTCTGCATTAATCCCTGTCGTACCGCACGATATGTCGCCTGACGAAAATCTCCGCCCTCTGTATGCTTCAGATGCGCCCGCCCCGCAATAAGCGTAATGATTACATCAGTAAGCGTTGAACCGGTGAGAACTCCCTTGTGCTCCCTCTCTGACAGATGCGTAAAAATTAACCGCTGCCAGTTTCGGTCAAGGAAATCCTCGCTGCACTCCCCCCTAATCTGAATACCGCTTCCCGCCTCCCCCGGCTCCATCCACAAGTGGACTTCGGCGTAATGCCGCAGCGGTTCAAAGTGTCCGACTCCCTCTGCCGGCCGGCTGATAGTCTCTTTATACACAATATTTCCCGTGCCAAAACTTACCTGTACGCCGAACCTTTCTAAAATTAGATTCTGTAATATCTCAATTTGTACCTCGCCCATCACCTGCACCTGAATTTCCTGAAGTTTCTCATTCCATATCACATGCAGCTCCGGCTGTTCCTCTTCCAGTTCACGCAATTTTGGCAGAAAGACTGCCGCATCGCATCCCTCCGGCAATTCAACACGATAGGTGAGCACTGGATTTAACACCGCGCTTATCCCCTCAGACTCACCGCCGAGCCCCTGTGCGGGATAGGTTTTCAAAAGTCCTGTCACCGCACAAATAGTTCCTGCTCCTGCTTCGGGTACGCTCTCATACCGCTCCCCCGAATAGATGCGAATTTGATTTACCTTTTCTTTACATCCCTCTGCCACTTCCACTTCCATGCGGGCTCTCAATACCCCTCCCGTCACTTTGAGATACGTCAGTCGGTTCCCCGCCTCGTCTCTGGCAATCTTAAACACCCTTGCGGCAAACTCTTTTGCATATTCTTTCGCTCTTGTTAATGTATCAAGCGCCTGTAGCAGCTTCTCGATTCCCTCGAGCTTTAACGCCGACCCGAAAAAGCAGGGAAATAATTTACCGTCAGCAATAAGAGCGGGCATGATGTCGGCAGAGACATCCCCATCCTCCAGATATCGTTCTAACAATGCCTCGTCGCACAAGGCAATCTCTTCTTTACACTCCTCCGTTTCCGGCTCCATACAGTTTACAATATTTGCGGACAGCCTGTCTTTTAACTCGGTTATAATAGAAGAAATGTCCGTTCCTCTCTGGTCCATCTTATTGACAAAAAGAAACGTCGGCACTTTGTACCGCCGCAGCAGACGCCACAATGTCTGCGTATGAGCCTGAACACCATCCGAAGCACTAATAACAAGCACCGCATAATCAAGCACTTGCAGGGTGCGCTCCATCTCCGCTGAAAAATCAACATGCCCCGGCGTATCCAATAACGTAATCTCCGTACCGCCAAATGAAAATACTGCCTGCTTGGAAAAAATAGTAATACCGCGCTTCTTTTCCAACTCATAAGTATCTAAATAGGCATCTCCCTTATCGACACGTCCGAGGGAACGGATTTTCCCCGCTGTATACAGAAGACTTTCGGATAATGTAGTTTTCCCCGCATCGACATGCGCCAAAAGTGCAATACTAATCTGCTTCTTCAATTTATTTTCCGGCGTATTTTCTGATGCTTTTCCCATCAAAAATGCCCCTTTCTATCGTCTATAATGAAACCATTATAGCATAGAAAGGGGCAGAAGTCGAAAAATCTTTACAAACGTCTCATTTTCACTTCTTTTCCATTAACATACACTGTTGCGACACGCTCTAAATCTATCGGCTCCGCAAAGCTGAACTGATTCCAGTAGGAAACCGTCTCGCCGTCCACATTTTCGCTATATGTTGTCCATGCCGTCTCGTCTCGTCCATCATCAAACAACATATATTTTCTACCATCTCTGTCCTCTGCTTCCACGGTTCGAGCCAGAGTACTTTCTTCTCCCGCTTTACATTCGCTAACCATCATAATACCGAGTGAACTTATCCAAAGATTCGTATTGTTATTGACAAAATATTTTTTTGCCTGCGACTCGCTATGGATTTTGAAGCTGTACGAAGCATTCGTGACCTCATCGGTTATTTCCAACCCCGTGCCACCCTCCGACAATTCAAAGGACATGCATGCAAGCAGCGTCTTACCTTTTTTTTGCGCCCGTCCGCTGACACCGCCACCGCCTATTGTGGAAAAGATAAAACGCCGTCTTCCCGGCTCCTCTTCTGGATTAATTTCTTCTCCGAAATCCAAAAACAGGGACATATCTTTATCGTACAAAATTTCTCCCCTGTCATTTTCAATCTCAAAGACAGCGTATCCGATTTTTGTTTCTTTCTCAAAAATGGATTCTTTCATCGTCACCTGATAATCACCTATCTGCACCTGTTGTTCACCAATATCAACAAGTTCCGCCACATACTCTCCACCTCTGCCGCCAAACATCATTTCCACAATCGTAGAGCCGGTAACGGCAAATGCCGTCGTGTTTGACAGAACAAAAAAGAGAACGAATGCCGCTGCAACCTGCACAATCCGCTTACCATATGTCTGTTTTCGGGTTTTTTTACACTTTGCTTCAATTTCCTCAATTTCAGTTGTATTCCCCTTTTTTATTGCCAATAGCTTCTCTTCCAGTTTTTGATTCATGGGAATCCTATCCATTACATCCTGTATTTTCTCTTTATCATTCATAGCTCCACTCCCTCTCTAAAATATTTTTCAATTTTTCTCGCGCTCTCTGTAATCTTGTCTGAATTGTCGTCTCCCGCACACCGGTTATTTCACTTATTTCCCGTATCGAATACTCCTCATAATAGTAAAGCAATACGACAACACGGTATTTGTCAGGCAATTTGCGGATTGCCCCGAATAAATCTGCCTGTTCTTTCTGCTCCCAAGGCAACTCGTCCGGCAGTTTTTCTCTTTTATGCCAGCGGCTCTTCATTAAATCTCTAGCATAATTCACAGCTACCTGATATAACCAGTTTTTTGCATGCTGTTCCGTTTCAAACTTCTTATCCGTCTCGAACAGCCGCAAATATGCAACTTGCACGACATCTTCTGCATCTGATGAATTCTTGCAGTAACCATAAATGAAACGATATAACTTTTCATAATATGTGTGCACTAACAACTCATATTCATCTTGTACGTGATACATCTCTTCACTCCCTTCATTTTGTATTCACTTATATTACGATAAAAAGCGAAAAAAATCACAAAAAAACAGAGAAGTTTGTGATTTTTCCTTTTTGCTATTTACATTTAAAAAACAAAAGGACGGGCTTCCATGTTTACCGTCCTCTTGTTATATCAACTTTTATTACCTTTAATGCCGAATGATAAATACTTCCCTATATTGACACATCAATTCTGTTACTTTTATCTTCTTTGACATTGCTCCAATCAATCTCATTAATCTTTTTGAGAAGGTCGTTCACAGAGGAGGCCTGAATAGTGATTTTCTTTTTAGAAACGTTATTTCTTCCATTCGTATCTTTCTTTGCAGCTTTCTTTTCCTCCGCACGCTTTTCTCTAACTTTTTCAATATGCTCTTTCTGCTTATCCATTGTCTTTTCTAATTCAGCAAATATGGACATTGAACCATCTTTGTTAAAGGAAATGCCTATTTTTGTTATCTCTCCTTTATCCGATGTATTTCCAAAAGCCGATTCAAAACCGAACTGCTGATTGATTTGTTCCGACATACGGAGCGCCCCCCGTACACGTTCCATATACTCCTTTGCGTATTTTTCATCGGACGCCATCCTTTCAAGTTCTTCACTTGAAAACAAAACGGAGACTTCTTTGGTGCAACGAGAAAGAATTTCTTTGGCATTGTCCCCTTTATCAAAATCAGCCACCACAAAATCCATATCGCTGTATGTTTTCCTTAAATTCTCCAAAAATGCCTGCGCTCTACTGGAAATCTGCGGCTGATGGGCATTATTTGTCTGAGCAGCCTTTTCAGATTCTTTCGCGGTTTTACTTTTTGCTCTCTCTGTATTACTTTTCTGCTTCTGCTGAACTGTGTTATTGTAGTATTGAGAAGCGGCATAACTGCCATCAATTCCGTTCATAATCAATTCCTCCTTGAAAATTATTAAAAAGATTTCCTGTCATAGAGTTTATCGGCTATTGTGCTCATTTTTCTAACACCTGTGTAATAAATCCGCAGAATTGATACAAAGAATTTTAAATACTAGATATATTTTCCCACAATCCGCCTCACAGATGGGAGGTAAGACCCGCCAAAAAGATTCAGATGATTCAGCAATTGATAGAGATTATACAAATCCCGCCGATGTTCATAGCCGGACTGCATTGGGAATACCTCTTTGTACGCCGCATAAAAAGTATCAGGGAAACCTCCAAAGAGTTCTGTCATGGCTAGGTCTGCCTCAGCATGTCCGACGTAAACCGCGGGGTCAATCAGCCATGCTTTTCCATCGTCCCCTGCCATGACATTCCCCGACCACAAATCACCGTGCAAAAGCGACGGATGCTCCGGCTCTACTAAATAGTCTTGCAAATGCTCCAGCAATTTGCTAATATTTCTACGCTCGGATTGCGTAAAGCAATTCGCCGCGTCGGCAAACTGTGGTGTCAGACGACAATCCCGAAAAAATGGAATCCACTTATCGTGCGGCGTATTCATCTGCTTACGTGCACCGATGTAATTATCCTGCAAAAAACCGTAGTTTCCTTCGGAAATCAGTTCTGCCGTGGACGTTTGGTGCATCGCCGCCAACTGGCGCCCAAGCGTTTCCCAATAATTCGCAACACGACTACCTCCCATGATAAAATCCATTAACAAAAAAGCACAACCGCCCCGGGCCTCATCTACCCCGCTGCAAAGAATGCTGGGTGTACTGATGGCCTGCGTCATGGCAATTGCCTGCAATCCTACGGCCTCGCACGTAAAAAATGACACGTTCTCTCTGGCATTTGATTTCATAAATAGACGTGTACCATCTGACAATTTCAACCCATACGCATCATTTATGTCGCCGCCGCTAATCCGAGAAGTCTGTACAACCTTTTTGTCCGCGCCATACAACTCCGTGATTGCCTGTTCCAACGAGGTATAATGTGGTAGTGTGACTGATATCATAATGAGCCCTCCCGTTCTGAAACTCTAATAGGGATGTCAAAAGCCCCTTTGACACCCCTATTAGGAATTTTAGACGTCTATATCTACCATTTCACCGCAGTTTATTGGACAGCGTCTAACGCCTGTGCAAGATCTGCAATTAAATCTTCTTTATCCTCCAACCCGCAGGACATACGAATCAGTCCTGACGGAATGCCAGCGGCCTGCAGTTGGGCATCGTCCATCTGGCGGTGCGTCGACGTGGCAGGATTCAGACAACAGGTTCTGGCGTCTGCCACATGTGTCTCAATAGCTGCCAGCTTTAGATTTTTCATAAATGCTTCTGCCGCCTTACGGCCCCCCTCTAATTCAAAAGAAACTACACCGCAGCCTCCCTGTGGCATGTATTTCTTTGCCCGTTCATAATATGGACTGCTTTTCAAATTCGGATAATTTACTTTCGTTACTTTTGGATGTGCCTCTAAAAATTCAGCTACTGCCAGTCCATTTTCCACATGACGAGGCATGCGCACATGCAGAGACTCCAAGCCAAGATTAAGAATGTATGCATTCTGCGGCGACTGAATGCAGCCGAGGTCGCGCATAAGCTGAGCGGTACATTTCGTGATAAAAGCTCCTGCCTTACCAAACTTTTCGGCATAGGTAATACCGTGATATGATTCATCCGGCGTACACAATCCCGGGAACTTGTCCGCATGAGCCATCCAGTCAAAGTTTCCGGAATCCACAATGGCGCCGCCTACTGCCGCCCCATGTCCGTCCATATATTTTGTTGTCGAATGTATCACAATATCTGCTCCCCATTCAATCGGGCGGCAGTTCACCGGCGTCGGAAAAGTATTGTCCACAATCAGAGGTACACCATGCGCATGGGCAGCCTTTGCAAACTTCTCAATATCCAGTACCGTCAGAGCCGGATTGGCAATCGTCTCACCAAAGACAACTTTTGTGTTTTCCTGAAAGGCATCGTTTAATTCTTCTTCCGTGCAGTCCGGAGATACAAAAGTTACGTCTATCCCCATCTTCTTCATCGTCACCTCAATCAAATTGAAAGTGCCGCCATAAATACTTGAAGACGAGACAATATGACTTCCATTCTCGCATATGTTGAATAATGCAAAAAAATTGGCCGCCTGACCGGAAGAGGTCAACATAGCTGCCGTACCGCCCTCTAATTCAGCGATTTTGGCCGCCACAAAGTCATTTGTTGGGTTTTGCAGACGGGTATAGAAGTACCCCTCGGCTTCCAAATCAAACAACGCCCCCATATCCTCACTCGTATCATACTTAAATGTTGTCGACTGGATAATCGGGATTTGTCGTGGCTCCCCGTTCCCCGGCGTATATCCTCCCTGTACACATTTTGTGTTTATTTTGTAATCGCTCATCGCTTCCTCCTTTTTTGTTTTGCGAAGCTTCGTTTTCAATAAGGGGCGGCAAAAAAATGCGCCCCTTATCTGGTACATCGTATATTAAGCAACTGACATATTCGCAAAGGAAATGTTCTACTTTACGACACCAAGTATATCCTCTGCCTTTTTAACTTCGTCCTCCGTCGGTGTGCGGACACCCTCCAACGGATAATCTACACCGAGATTTTCCCACTTAAACAATCCCAATGTATGATAAGGCAGCACTTCCACCCGGCTCACCGACTTCCATCCATCTATTTTCTTGCGAAGCATACGAAGTCCCTCTTCGTCGTCCGTAAGTCCCGGAACGAGAACATGACGAATCCACATCTCATTTCCGTGTGATGCGATATAATCTCCCATCGCCAATATATTAGCATTCGTATGTCCGGTCAGCTTCTTGTGCTTTTCTTCTTCCATCTCTTTTATATCAAGCATAAAAAGGTCTGTTACTTCTAAAAGTTTATCAAACTTTTCCAAATATTCCGGCTCTTCTGTAAATGGATTACCGCTTGTATCCATCGTCGTATGGATGCCCTTTTCCTTTGCCAGACGGAAAAACTCCGTAACAAAGTCAATCTGTAAAAGCGGCTCTCCTCCACTCACGGTAATACCGCCATTATTTCCCCAATATGGCTTGTACCGCATCGCTTTCTTAAATGCTTCTTCCGGTGTAAATTCTCCTACTCCTACGCCGTTCCCAACCTCCAGAGTCCAGGTCTCTGGATTATGGCAATACTGACATCTCATATGACAGCCTTGCAAGAACAAAACGTAACGGACCCCCGGCCCGTCAACCAGGCCGAAGGTCTCAATAGAATGTATCTTACCTCTTGTATTACTCATTACAGATTTGCATGACAGGTACGAGCAATAACATCGTTCTGCTGTTCCTCTGTCAAGTCAATGAACTTAACCGCATAACCGGATACACGGATTGTAAAGTTCGCATACTCTTCTTTCTCAGGATGTGCCTGAGCATCCAAGAGCTTTTCTGTACCGAATACATTAACGTTTAAGTGATGTGCTCCCTGATCGAAGTATCCATCAAGAACCTGTTTCAAGTTGTTGATTCTCTCTTCCTCAGTATGACCCAATGCACTTGGATTCATTGTCTGTGTATTAGAAATACCATCCAATGCCCAGTGATATGGAATTTTAGCAACTGAGTTCAAAGAAGCTACCAAACCATTCTGTTCAGCACCATAACTTGGTGAT
The DNA here is from genome assembly GCA_910577295.1 of uncultured Eubacterium sp. Classification (GTDB taxonomy): domain Bacteria; phylum Bacillota; class Clostridia; order Lachnospirales; family Lachnospiraceae; genus Eubacterium_F. Next base: position 47,123 of record CAJTLS010000004.1, on the reverse strand, counting down.
GCACCCGGAGCAAATGGAGCAAATGCTTTTCTTCCATCCGGCAATGCACCTGTGGCCTTACCATATACTACGTTTGATGTAATTGTCAAGATAGATGTCGTAGGCTCTGAGTCACGGTATGTGTGGAACTTCTTAATCTTCTTAAGGAATGTATCAAGAAGCCATACACCGATTTCATCAGCGCGCTCGTCATCATTACCATATTTAGGGAATTCTCCCTCTGTCTCAAAGTCAACTACAATGCCATCTTCATTACGGATTGTCTTAACCTTAGCATACTTAATAGCGCTAAGAGAATCAATAACGTGTGAGAAACCAGCAATACCTGTCGCAAAAGTACGACGAACATCTGTATCAATCAATGCCATCTCAGCAGCTTCATAGTAATACTTATCATGCATATACTGAATCAAATTCAGAATATTTACATACAGACCTGCCAGCCAGTCAAGCATACGGTCATAGCTTTCCATCACTTCATCATAATCTAAGTACTCAGAAGTAATCGGTTTGTAAGCAGGACCAACCTGATCAAACTCTTTCTCGTCCACACCACCGTTGATTGCATACAACAAAGCTTTGGCAAGGTTTGCTCTAGCCCCGAAGAACTGCATCTCTTTACCTGTCTGTGTAGCAGATACACAACAGCAGATGGAGTAATCATCGCCCCATACCGGCTTCATTACATCGTCATTCTCATACTGGATGGAACTTGTACGGATAGAAATATCCGATGCGTATTTCTTAAATGTCTCAGGCAAGTCAGAAGAATAAAGTACCGTCAGGTTTGGCTCTGGAGACGGTCCCATGTTCTCTAACGTATGCAAGAAACGGAAGTCTGTCTTTGTAACCATGGAACGTCCGTCCATACCAATACCAGCAACTTCCAAAGTAGCCCAAACAGGATCACCGGAGAACAACTGGTTATAAGATGGTATACGAGCAAACTTAACCATACGGAATTTCATTGTCATATGGTCAATCAATTCCTGAGCCTCTGTCTCTGTCAAGATACCTTTCTTCATATCTCTTTCAATATAAATATCAAGGAATGTGGAGATACGTCCTACAGACATTGCCGCACCATTCTGTGTCTTAATGGCAGCTAAGTAACCAAAGTACAACCACTGTACTGCTTCTTTTGCATTTGCAGCCGGCTTAGAAATATCATAGCCATAAATCTTAGCCATCTCTTTCATGCCTTTCAACGCACGAATCTGTTCGGACAACTCTTCACGGAGGCGAATGATATCATCAGTCATCATTCCACAGCCACAGTTCGCTTTGTCCTGCTCTTTCTGCTCAATCAGGAAATCAATACCATACAGAGCAACACGACGGTAATCGCCTACGATACGACCACGTCCATAAGTATCCGGCAAACCGGTTACGATATGGCTGTGACGAGCTTTTTTCATCTCTGGTGTATAAGCATCAAAAACGGCAGCATTATGAGTTTTATGATACTCGTTAAAAATCTTCTCATATTTTGGATTTGGCTCATATCCGTATGTTGTACAAGCCTGCTGTGCCATCTTGATACCGCCAAAAGGCATAAATGCACGTTTCAAAGGCTTATCTGTCTGAAGACCAACAATCTTCTCAAGGTCTTTCATATCTTCATTAATATATCCGGGACCATATGCTGTTAAGCCAGATACAACCTCTGTCTCCATGTCAAGCACGCCGCCTTTAGCACGCTCTTCTTTCTGCAATTTCTGCAATTCACCCCAAAGTTTGTCAGTAGCCTCGGTAGGGTCTGCCAAGAAGCTCTCATCGCCATCATATGGAACATAGTTCTTCTGGATAAAGTCTCTTGTGTTCACTTCTTCCTTCCATATAGAACCTTCGAAACCTTCCCATTCTTTGAAATTAACCATTCTTTATGGCCTCCTTCTCTTTAATAGTTTTACTTTTGTTTTCATTTGTAATCATAACACTTTCTTCTAGCGATTGCAACCCCTTTTTTAGGAATCATTCCTATTTTTTACAATTTTTTAGTAATCCCTTATTTCACGCATAACCATCACCCCGGATACTACCGCCGCAAGGCAGTCCGCCACTGGTCCAGCATACATAATTCCGTCAATTCCCATAAAGAGAGGAAAGAGTATCAGAAGCGGCAGCAAAAAGATAATCTGCCTTGTCAGGGCCAGAAAACTTCCCGTCTTTGCCTTACCGACTGCCGTGAAAAAATTAGATGAAATCGGCTGCAGAAAATTGACAAAAGTAAAGAACAGGAAGATATGGAAATAGTTCACGGAAAAGGTAAAGTATAAATCTGACCCCTGTCCGAATACGGATATAATCTGTCGTGGAAAAATCTGAAATGCGAGAAACGCCAAAACCGACAGAACGGCCCCCGCACTGATCGCTTTCCGATACGCTTCTTTCACTCGCTTTCTCTTTCCCGCCCCATAATTGAAACTGGCAATCGGTTGCAGGCCCTGTGACAATCCAATAATAAATGACATAAAAATCATATTTACTTTTGAAATAATACCGGAACAGGCAATCGGAATATTTTCTCCATAAACCGATTGCGCTCCATAATATTTGAGCGACTGATTCATAATAATCTGCACAATCATCATGGCAACCTGATTACTACAAGGCGCCATTCCAAGAGATGCAATGCGTTTCACATAGGCCGCTCTTATCCGAATATTCTTCCGTCCTATTTTAACACTCTGACAATGGGCAAGAAACCATGCCGCCATACACCCGGAAACAAACTGCCCGATAATGGTGGCGAGAGCTGCTCCGGTCATTCCCATATTGAGTCCAAAGACAAAGGCAGCGTCCAGTACTGTATTGATAACTGCTCCTGTCAGATTGCAGAGCATTGTTATCTTTGGTCTTCCATCGGCACGAATCAGATGACCGCCGCCGGTAGATAACAGAAGAAAAGGAAATCCAATAGCAGTCACTCTCGTATATTCCAAGGCATATGGGAGAACATCAGCCGGAGAGCCAAAGAACAAGAGAAGCGGACGCGTAAACAGCTCGGTAATCACTGCCAGCACCACACCACATATCACTAACAGTACTGCCGCATTTCCTATTATATTGACCGCGCGTTTCCGGTTGCCGCCCCCCATCGCCAGATTAAACGCCGAAGAGCCTCCGATTCCCAATAAGAGCGCCAAAGCCAGACAGGAAGTCGATAACGGAAATGCAATATTAGTTGCCGCATTTCCCAATTCTCCCACCCGCTGACCGATAAAGAACTGGTCGACGATATTGTATAAAGAACCTACGAGCATTGATACAATGCTCGGAAGTGCAAACTTTCTCAACAAAGAATTGATTTTCTCCTCACCCAGCGAATTGTATTTTACTGTCTTTTCCATTTCTGTTTCTCCTATTCTAATCTCTAATCATCCGTAGCTGATGAAGCCTTTTTGTACTTTTTTCTGTCAAATTCAAATGCATTCATATAACAGCACCGCCTCTTTTTATTTTCAATATCCGCACCCTCATGTCATCCACGTATAATGATAAACATAAAGCGCAACATTTTTTATAACTGCCTGAAGTACAACAATTCCCAATCCGGCAAAAACATAGGCCACATGAAATTTCATATAGTTATATTTGCCTTTCGTGAGCAGATAAATCCATCCCCGTATGACATAAACGCCATAAAAGACGATTATATACATGACTACAACGTTATAGTATAAACTCTGTAACAGACGCCCACGCAAAACAGCCAGCACTGCTCTCGTCGCACCACATCCGGTACAGTATATACCGATGTGCTTCCTCACAAAACAAGAGGGTGTTGACTGCTCCAGAAAATCAGGCGCAATTCTGTCGATAATCCAAACGGCAAGCAACAGGGTAAACATAATGTTTCCGATTATCCAGATAGGCCGCTCTTCTCTCCATCCCCCGTCAAGTCCGTTCGCCGCCATTGGTTACACCTCCTCCTGTGAGCGAAGATGTACAAGCACATATTCACAATGCTCACCGGTACGAATCGGAAAACGCCACCCCGCCACACCGGAAGATACAATGGCACGGCATGTTCCCCGATGGTACATTCCATAATTCAAAATACCGGCCGCCTCGGAAATAATTCCTACCGGCCAGACCTGTCCGGCATGCGTGTGTCCGGACACTTGTAAATCAACGCCTTGCGCACCATTTTCCCCGACCTCAATCGGCTGATGGTCGACCAATAGCATAAATTTCTTCTCACGCTCTTTCTGTGATAAACCGCTAAAAATCTCTTCTGAACTCTTGCGATTTGCCTTGCCGCTCCACGCCGCATCGTCACGACCAGCCAAAATCAAATCATCCGTTACCGACACATACTTGTCCCTCAAAATTTGTATCCCATTTTTCTCAATAACCGACTCCAATTGTTCATCGGTATAAGTGCGTTCTGACGTATATGGCTGTCTGTCATGGTTTCCATAGACAAAATAGATGCCATATTTATTTTCCATCTTACCAAACATGGTAAACACTTCCTCTAGCTTTTTTTTCGAGGTTCCCTCTTCTACAATATCTCCCCCGAGAATGATAAAATCCGGATGACATGCGTTGATTTCTTGGATTTTATTCTGTAAAACAGAGGGATCCTGTATCGTGTCATAGTGTACATCCGTGAGCAATACCACATCATAATCCCCGATTGGCTTGACCGTAGTTACATTATACTCGGTTCTCTGAATATGATTCATGTTATAAAAACCATATCCGATAACAAGTGCAAACAGAACGACTGGCACAACACCCATACGATAGATTCGGTGCAGAATATCATAAAACTTTGTCTCTTTCCATTTTCGCAGAAGCCGTCGCAAGACAAACGCAATTCCATCCAGCAAAAGGAATATAGCCAAAAAATGCAGGATAAACATGGCCGCTGTGTTCCACGTATTCCGACAAAAATAACCGATAACAACGGCCGCAATAACCCGAAGAGTGCGTACCCACCATTTTGTTGGCGCGCCTCCATAAAAAGTAATGAAAGAAGCCGATTTAACATATACATAAGAGCCTGTCAAAAACATTATTAAAAGAAATAAAAAAATATTTGCAAAATAAAACATCTTCCCATACTCCATTTCCTGTTGTTTATGCTCGAAAAACTTAATCTGGCAAAAATAGTGTAACATATTTTCTATTCGCAGGCTATTATAATTTAAATATACTATATATTGAAATAAGAGGACGGGCTGTCATACTTCCCGTCCTCTTGTCATATCTGGTTTTATTTCGCTATCTTTACCTTAATCTTTCGTTTACATCCGTTTTTGGCAAAGACATAAATCGTACAGCTTCCTATTCCCTTTGCCTTTATCTTTCCGCCTGCCGTTACCGTTGCAATCTTCTTATTGCTGCTCATATAGCGGAACTCTTTCGTATGCTTCAAGGAGAGCTGCTTCTTCCGCTTATTGTACAGCACAGCTTTTGGCCGGAGCGTTACACTATTCCCTTTCTTCATCGTATAAGAAGTTTTCTTTAACTTAATGTTTTTGACGTTCGTATACTTCCTGCTGTCTTTCCCCACAACATGGATGTTCATAGTTTTGGCAAGGGTAATCTTTTTCCCTTGTTTCCACTGATACGCCCTAACATACAGTTTGTAACTCTTTTTCGTATTCAGCTTTTTGCCGCCTATTTTCCTGATAGTAAGTGTTGTCTTTTTACCGCCCTTAACCTGTTTCAACGACTTTTTACCGAATTTCTTTCCACAGTACTGCACGTAGACGTCGTAACCATCGGCGCCGTTTACTCTGCCCCATGAAATTTGAAGTTTCTTTCCTTTCTGTTTCCCTTTCAGATTAGAATGTAACTTTACAATTCCTTTTTCTTTCTCCGTCAAAATAGAGTCCGCCAGTTCTTTGGCGTCGGTGGAAAGCTTGGTGTTTGGATCATTTTCCTCTTTTTCCGGCACAGTTCCTTTTATGTCATGAGTATCAATTTTAATTGTCTGCGTCACGGTATTCCGATTGCCAGCATTATCAATAGCGGTCACGGTAATAACCGTTTCGCCCACTTCAAACTTATCCGCCGGAATAACAAATCTCATGTTAGTTTTTATGTCTGTAGTAAAATCTTCGGATACTGATGTTTCCTCTCCGCTTCCTATTTTGTATGCCACGGAAGAAAGTCCGGCAGATATGACGTTGTCCTTATCATCTGCTACCGACACCGTAACCTCAGGAGCCGTCTCATATTTGTCCTGCACAGCGCCGTCATCCACTTGAATACCTATCTGCGGCGCATGATTCTCTATGATAATTCCTGTTGCGCCAAGTTCTTCCCCAGCCGTTACTGCTTCCGATATATTTCCTGCCTTATCCGCGCAGGTAATGCGGATAACGCCCTTAAAATCTGCAGAAATGGTAATTTTTGCCTTGCCGTCCTCAATCGCTGATGTTTTTTCGCTTGCCGTGCCGCCCTCTGGCGTTACGGTATAAGTAATTTCATCTGCCCCGCTGCCCTCTTCCGTTACAGGCACCGTTATAATCAAACTGTCTTTTCCCATCAGCCACTGATGGAAATGATTCGGCTCGTAATTGTATGTCAGCGTACCAATCACTGGAGCAATATCGTCTTTCCACTTCGCCCAGTATTCCTTAGCTCCGGTATCTTTACCAGAAATATCCGTTACTGCCTCTCCGCTGTAGTCCTCGTTATCATACCAGCCGGCAAAGGTATAGCCGGTCTTCGTCCAGTCTGTTGGCAGCGTCGCCCCCGTCCCCTCAATGTAGTCTGTAAGGGTAGTTCCGGCATTGCCGCCTACTCCATGCAACGTAACCGCATAATGTCCGTTCACTCTCACCGCCTCACTCGGCAGGCTCGAAAATTCTGTGTCCGTGGCAGGTATACGTACGACATATTCCGCAGGTTTAAGTTCCGTAATGCAGCCACTTTCGTCAGCGGTCTTTTTCGTCCATGTCTCGCCGCCGTCCGTGGATATTTCATATACTGCACCTGCGGTCAGGCCAGTCAGCTTACCGTCCTCTATGCCCTCTTCACTCACCTCTTTGCCTACTGGCACGGGCGCTTCAGGTCTTGGCGGTATTGAAAAGCTCTGAGGATCACTGTCTGCCCCCGGCAAACCATAACCGGAACGAATAATCTGACAATCTTTCCCCATCCATTCTTCCTCGATGAGCATATTGCCCTCCTCGTCCGTCGTGCCAAGCATGGTCACGGTTTCCCCATCTTCCTCGTATTCCAATTTATATTCCGCATTTGCTTCCAGCCCCGTCAGCGCCCCTTCCCTGTAATCAATAACTGCGTTCGGCTTCTCGTATTTCTCGACCGGACCGGAATGAATTGTTACAACCGCAGCCATACTTGTGAAGCTGCCAGTACCGTCCAGATTATCTACGGCTTTTACGCGCACATGATAGGTTCCTCCAGATACAGAGGCATCGCTGATAACAGAACCTGTACCGGAAAGTCCGGTAATCTCTGTACCGGTCAGAACGGCGTCACGCCATTGCCACATAATCCCTCCGTCCTCAGAAATCTCATATGCCTTACCTGCCGTCAGTCCCGTAATTTTACCGTCACGCCGCAACGGATGGCTTTCATCTACCGTACTAAGTTCAGGCGTTGCCGGACGCTCGGGAATGGTAATGCTCTGTGCCGGACTGTCGCTTCTCGCATTCTCACTGCTAATCTGCACGATAGTAAGAATTTTGCCAATCCAACTTCCCTCTATTGTTATCTTGCCGTCGGTATCTGTCATTAACATTGCTCCGTCGTCGTCACCTTCCACTCTTATCCAATAAAGTGCTTCTTTCGCCAAGCCCGTCAGAGTTTCCTCCACATAGCCAATCTTCGCCTGTGGCTTATCAAAAGGTGTCTTGACCCGAAGCGTCAATACTTTCTTTGTCTGATTTCCCGCATGGTCAATAGCGGTTATGGTGATGTCTGTCACACCCGTCGGAATCTCTTCTGCCGGAATGGTGAATCTGTCCTCTGTCACCATTGTACCTGCATAGTCATTCTCTATTTTCTTTGGCGCGCCATCCCCAATTTGATAGCTCAGGGAAGCAATGCCTCCTGTAACCAGACCGCTCAGGCTGTCGTTTTCCTCATCGGTCACGTCCACCGTGAGAGCCGGTGCTGTCTGATAATATTCTTCGGAGAGCGATATGCCCGATGACATTTCCGCAAAGCTGGCTCCTGTCACATCACGGTCTGCCCGCACCGTAACCATAGGAGCATTGTCCTCCACGATTACGCCATTCAGGCCGGTTCCATCGGCGCCGATAATTTTGGCGCTCGCCTCATTTCCGGCTTTGTCTTTCGCTTCAATTCGAATCGTTCCCTTAAAATCAGAGTCAACGGAAATCTCCGCCCGATAATCCATACTGCCGTCGTAAACTTTCTCCGCTTTGGCAGTTCCCGTAATAACATCACCACCATCGCTGTCCGCAGGCGTAAGAGTATATGCCACCTCTTCCACGCCGCTCTGCGCCTCGATAATCGGCACTGTAATCTGCAGGCTTTCATTGCGGACAATCCAATCCCATAAGTTTTTGTATCCACTGTCAAAGGATACTTCGCCCATAACCGGAACGGTCGTATCCAGCTTTGCAGTCAACGCCTCGGTCTCTGTCTGATTGCCATCCGCATCCTCCGCCCTGAACGTATATGTATGGCTGCCTTCTGCGATGTCACTATATATAAAATGATATTTCACATAACCATCCGCTGTCTTTCCCTGCGGAACGATATTGCTTATGTCCGTACTGCCGTCTGCACCATCCATACTGCCAACAAGCACATAATCTCCATCATCTTTTCTTACCCAGAGCTTCGTCACTCCCATATTGTCGGCATAGGTCAGTTTGATAGAAAGATTCGGATACCATTTATCGGAATCGGCATCCTCTGCCATGCTGCCGTCCACCTCGCTCTTCAGAGCCGCGTCAAGGGCAGGTTTTTCATTATCCCGCCACTTCGCATAGAGAGTAATATCCTCCGTCAGCAAATCCGCAGTTTCCTCATCGCCCTCGAAATACCACTGCTCCGTGCCTTTTGCTTCCTTATACCAGCCAAGAAAATCATGTCCTGCTTTCGTCGGAACGGCTGGTTTCTCTACCGTATCATGCCATGACTTATCCGTAATTTTAGGAACATTACTGCCGCCCATCGGATTAAATGTAACAGTCAGCGTCCTGCCCGCCTTTGGTGTCACTTCCGTCTCACATCCGTGAGGCGTGCTGTCATTCGCTTTTATGCGTACCTGAATAAGCCCTGCAGGTACGTTTAGTTTGCCTTTGCCCTCTGTCAGGTCTTCTAAATCGCCTGCCTGCACGTCAGTCCATGTCCTGCCGCCGTCGGCACTGTATTCCATATCGTCCGTTACGCCGCTAATCTGTGCGTCATTTTTGCCGCGAATCGTTTCATCCTCTTCCACACTTACATCCGGTGCGGCCGGACGCTCGGCGATTACCGCCGCTGCATAGTCGCTATCAAGCAATTCCGCACTGTAGGCTCGACGGCTAATCTGAAAGTTCGTGCCAAACCATTCTTCAGCAATCGTGATACAGCCATTTTCGTCTGTGGTAATCGTTTCGCCACGCACATCATATTCGGCATTTGGCACAAGCCCTGTCAGCTTCTCGTTTTTGTAGTCAATAGTAAAGTCCGGCGTCTCCGCCTTGCTCTTTACGTTTACTTTTACAGTCTTCGTTGTCTGGTTGCCCGCCTGATCGACAGCAGTCACAGTCACGTCAAATACACCTGTCTTTCCGGCCAGCTCGCTTAAGGTAAATGTATAATCTCTTGTCGGAGCAGCGTCAAAATCCGCTTTCACTGTATGAGTCGCTCCCGTCTCTTTTTTGCCGCCGCGCGGAGTTCTGTCAATCCGCCATTTTATAGAAGCAATCCCCGCATTTTTCTCAATTCCGTTCTTCTTATCTTCCACATGGATGAAAAGTTCGGGTGCGGTATCATAGTAGTCTTCCGAGAGAGCCGCGCTGGCCGCTTTTACATCAATCACGGGAGCATTGTTCTCCACAAACAGCCCTCTGACACCAGGAACTTCCACGCCGATTCTCTTCACCTCCGAGCGGTTGCCGGCGTTATCTACCGCCATCACGGTGATGGCGCCCTTAAAATCATTAGGAAGAGAAATCGTTGCCTTATTGCCCGAAAGACTCGCATTGCCCGAGACAGTTTTGCTTGTATCCAGAGATGCGTCCGACACTTCTGTCGTCAGCTCTGCGCCCGCCGCAGCGGATGTCAACGGCGTGCAGATATATTCCACCCGATTTAAAGTACTTCCTCCCGATTCTGTAACCGGAATGGTAATGTTCAGGTTTTTACGTATAATCCAGTGCCAGATATTTTTATGACCGGAAGTAAAGGACGCTTCGCCAAGTACAGGCGGCGTCTTATCCAGTTTATAAGTAATCTCCTTCACCGTCTCATTGCCTGCGGCATCCACCACCTTGAAAGTGTAAGTCCGGCTGCCCTCAGACAATTTTGTATAAGGAAGCGTATACTGTGTACCGCCCGATGAACCAGTACCATTTTCTGTGGCATCATCCATATACAATTCGCTGTAGCTGCCTGTAGTTTGTTTATAAGGCTTATAATAGAGCTTCGTCACACCTACGTTATCGCTATAGGTCAGCTTAACCCGAAGATTCGGATAATAGCGGTCATTTCCGGTCACATCCACCATCTGACCGCTGCCATTTTCACTTGTATCGGTCTCCAATACTGCGCTGAGTTCAGGAGCGGTTGTCTCCCTCCAGCCGGCGAAAAGCGTCACCTTGATACTACCGTTTCCCTGTTGTACTCTATCCTTATAACTATCTCTGTCCGTACCGAGAATTTCCCCGACGGCATTCGCATTTTCAGCTCCCAAAAAACGCCACGACGTGTCCGTCGTACCTCCCGACTCATAAAGACTTGACGCCGGATACCAGCCCATGAACTCATAGCCCTCTCTTGTCGGTGCGGCCGGTTTTACCAGTGCGCTCTTATAGGTTACCGTCTGGCTGTCCGGCTGCCCGTGCGCCGTATTGGTACTGCCATCGTTGAGATTAAATTCCGCAATAATCTTTCCTGCGCTGGAGCCAATCGTTTTTGCACTCTGCCTGCCGTGCGGCCAGCCGTCATTTTGTCCCGCCGTATTTGCCTTTGCTTTTGCCCGAATGAGAATTTCGCCCTTTGGCAGATTTTTAATTTTGCTGTCTGCTGGCGCTTCCTTCCAGTTCTGGCCCGCGTCGGCGCTGTACTCATAGGAATAATTACCCGTCTCTATCGTCAGGCTAATCTCTGCGTCTTCCGCATCTTCCAGCAGTTCCGCATCAAAAGCAATCTTATTCTCGTCAAGTGCCTGCGGACGCTCATTAATAGAAAGCGTCTGAGAAGCCGAATCATCCGTGCACTTCTCTCCGTTTTCCGTTATACCTTTCTTCACAATCGTAATTTCTTTGCCACAGAGGTCGACTTCGGCGCCGGCAGCAATATCTTCTGTCACATCGCGGGTCAGCACGAAAGGAATCCTGCCTGCTCCGCCTGAATTGACCGTATAAGTTGTTCCGTCAACCGTAACGGCGTAGTCTGCATTCTTCACAAGCTGCGTAACCGCATCCACCGGATAGTCGAGGGCCGCCTCCGGCGTCCGCTCTTTACCGCCTTTTATCTTGAGTGTCATGCTCGCTGTCGCAGTATTTCCGGCATAATCCATAATTTCCAGCGTGATGTCATTTACGCCTGTGAAATCCTGAATATTTATTGAATCAGCCGTTGAACTATTCCATGGAATAGTTCTTCCCCTTTTTACTTCTTTTCCGTTTACCAGCCAACGCCAATCTTCAAGACCGGTGTTAGCCGTTACCCCCCGCCCACAGCTATCTACTTGTGCAGCTATTTTGGTAAAATTCTTGTCTGCCAATTCCTCCTGCGTGTACCATTTATCTTCCGGTTTCTCGTGCGATGAAGAGCCGGAACTAAAGTAAAGCTGAGAACCATATATATCGCTAATCACCGGCGGGACGGTATCCACAACGACTTCCCCTATATTCGGAAGCGTAATAGTGTTACCCGCACGGTCATAAACTCTGACACTGCTAACCGTGCCGCGCCAGTTTTCAGGCAGCGTAAACTCAACCGTGCCGCTTCTTGTCCCCTTTGTATAGTCTTTGAAATATACTATCTTCGTTTGCGGGTTTTGATATATCGGCTCCTCAGTTTCCGGCTTTTTCGTTCCCGTTACCATATCCCGCTCGGTCAGTATGTACTCCAGCTTCCAAAGCCCGCTGCATATGTCGCTTCCCTTTGCCGGATTATCTTCTGCCGAAATACGGATGGTCGGCGCTTTATTGAAAAACCGTATTCTACTACTGCCGCTCGTTCCCATCTCTACCAAAGAATTGTCTTTTATGTAACGTTCGCGCGGCTCCACACTATAAGTAAGCTCACCGTTGACAATAGGGTCATTACGGTCAATATTTATTGTGCGTTCCGATGATACAAAATTACCTGAAGTGTCCCTCGCCCTTACGCTAAAGGTATGTCT